>JAZKCB010000028.1:0-17554 GCA_040388335.1 Pseudomonadota bacterium
ACCAAGCGCAGCAGCGCCCAGCGTGAAGCCGGTCGCGCCCCAGAGCGAGCCATCGGTAACGGCCGTGACGAAGGACTTGATGGCAGCTGTAGGCGGCGCTATTGCATCGCTGCTTTTGCCAATGGTGCGTGCGTACCACTCGTAGCCGCCCAGCGCCGCAACAGGAAACCACCAGGGCTTCAGTTTTCGGATGATCCAGCCCACCGGATCAGTCATGGCTTTGCTCGATAAAGGCAAACAGCTCGCGGCGCAGCTTCAAAAACTCGGGGTGCTCCTTGGTGGAGAGCTGGTCGCGCGGCCTGGGGATCTGCACATCGATCATGCGTGCCAGACTGGGCCGGCCGGGTCCCGGGTTGGCCTGCAGCGCAATCACGCGGTCGCCAAGGTAGATGGCTTCTTCAAGATCGTGTGTGACAAACAGCACCGTCAGGCCTTCGTCGCGCACCAGCCTTGCCAGCTCGTCCTGCAAGCTCTGACGCGTGAGCGCATCCAGCGCGCCAAAAGGCTCGTCCATCATCAGCACTTCGGGCTTTTGTGCCAGGCAGCGTGCGATCTGCACGCGCTGCTGCATACCGCCCGAGAGTTGCGCGGGGAATTTGTAGGCGTGTTTTGAGAGCCCCACTTTTGTCAGCACATCGGCAATACGCGCAGGGCGCTCGGCGGCGGGCACGCTGGCCGCTTCAAGCGCCAGGCTGATATTGCCTTCCACGCTTCGCCAGGGCAGCAGCGCGCGGCCGTAGTCCTGGAACACAAAAGCGACTTCACGCGTGGGCTCGGTCACCAGCTTGCCGTGGCGGCGCACTTCACCGCCGCTGGCCAGCAGGAGGCCGGTCGCGGCGCGCAGCAAGGTGGTCTTGCCGCAGCCACTGGGGCCGACGATGCAGACAAACTCGCCCCGACCCACGTCAAAGGAAGTGGGCGAGAGAATCTCGCGCCCGCCAAGGTGTATGGCCACCTCGTTAAAGGTCAGTATCGGGGTGCTTGTCATCTTTTATATGGAAGTCGGAGATTCAACGCCGGGGCGCAGGCCCGGGCGTATTCCAGTTCCTGTTGAATGGGAATGGAATTACTTGACGATCAGCGTCGCAACTTTGGGCTCGGTCTGCAGCATGCCCTGGTCTTTCATGAGGCCAACCCAGTAGGCCATTTGCTTCTCGGACACCGTCGGGCCGGGTGGCGAGATCTGCACCTTGGCCACGACGGCCGGCGGCAGCTTGGTGTATTTGGCAATGGCGTCGCGCACGGCAGCATCGTTTTTGGGCTGGACGATAAAGGCAGCGGCTTCCTGCACGGCCTCGCGGAACAGCTTGACCTGCGCCGCATTTTTCTGCGCCCAGTCACGTTTGGCGGTGTACAGAATGGTGTGGTTGCCGGGCTCGAGAAAGGTGGCGTAGTAGGACGCCACATAACCCACGCCGCTGTCAACAATGCGGCTCATGAAAGGGTCGGCCGACACCACGGCGTCGATGGAGCCGCCGCGCAGCAGGTCGCCGTGCTGCGGGAAGGACGCCTCGACAAAGTTGACCTTCCTGTAGTCGACACCGCTTTGTTTGAGCCATGCGCGAAAGGTCACGTGCAGGAAAGCGCCCAGGCCGGGCACACCCACCTTTTTGCCGATGCAGTCCTGCGCCGTGCGGATGCCGGAGCCGGCCTTGGCCACCAGACCGAAGCCGGTGTTGGTCTTGGAGGTGATGCCGCCACCGGCGACAACGACGTGGTCGAGCCCGCCGTCCACCGACTGCAGATACACGGAAGGGGTTGGACCGCCCATTTGCAGCGAATCCGACTGGATGGCCGCTGGAATGGTGGAGTTCAGCGGAATGAACTTCAGCTCGACATCGAGTTTGCGTTTGGTGAAGTAGCCCTGCTCGGCAGCCACAAAGACGGAGGCGAAGTCGGTCACGGCGGTGTAGCCGAACACGATCTTGCCGGACTGGGCCAGCGCGGGGAAGGCGAACGCTGCAGATGCGGCACCCAGGGTGCCGAGTGCGGCGCGGCGATTGATGTTGGACGGGTTCATGCTTGTCTCTTTCTGTTTTTAGGGTTGCGGGGTTGGGGTGGGTGGGAAGAAGAAGGGGACCTGGGCGCGCTTGCAGGCGCAAGGGCAGCACGCAGGCCGCCCACAATGAATTTGGCCAGCATGCCCGCAGCGGAGGGATCGGCCGGGCTGGCATCGCCCTGGGCCAGACGTTTGACTCGGTGGTCGCTGATGTGGTGCAGCAGCGCGCCCAGCAAAAACTGGTAGCCCCATGCCACCTGCCCGCGTGTGGCATGCGGGAAGACCTTGTTCATCGCGTCAATGAACGCATGTGCCAGAGGATCGAAAAAATCGCGCAGCACGCGGTCGGTCTGGTCCTGCGAGATATATAGTTCGCGCGCGACCAGCAGTGCGTAGTACTCGCCCTCGGCACTGGCGCGCAGGCGCAGCACCGGCCCAATGAAAGCCTCGATGATGCGCGGCAGCGTGTCGGGGTGCAGCGGATCGCCCTGGACCTCGCGCAAGCCTTGCAGCCGCTCTTCGATGGTGGAGTTCCAGTGTGCAAAGATCGCGTAGAAAAGCTCATGCTTGGGGCCATAGTGATAACCCACCAGGGCCAGCGGCACACCGGCTTCATCGGCAATCTGCCGGATGCTGACCGCGTGATAACCGTGTTGCGCGAAAAGTTTTTCAGCCGCCAGCAGGATGTCGGCCTTGCGATCCGGTTTTGTTTTGGGTGGTGATTTCTTGACAGATGGCGTCAGCGCGATTTTCGGCAGGCGCGCGCGACCAGGCTTGACAGTCTTGGGGACAGGTCGGGCGTTGCTCAGCATGGAGCGTACTGTACGAGCGTACAAAATAATTGAACACGCGTACAAACCCTGAGCAGGCGCTGTTCACGCCTCGAATCGCAGCCACTGCGACGGGCTTCACGCAAGCGGTCAAAATAGCGGGATGAATTCACTTGATGGCATCCGCGTTCTTGATCTCTCCCGCGTGCTCGCGGGCCCCTGGTGTACCCAGAACCTTGCCGACCTTGGTGCCGATGTCATCAAGATCGAACGCCCCGGCGCAGGCGATGACACCCGCACCTGGGGCCCGCCCTTCCTCAAGGACGCCGCCGGCCAGGACAGCCGCGAAGCCGCCTATTACCTGGGCGCCAACCGCAACAAGCGTTCGGTCACCTGCGACATCGCGCAACCGGAGGGACAGGCGCTGATTCGCGAGCTTGCCGCGCATTGCGACGTGTTTGTCGAGAACTTCAAGGTCGGCGACATGGCGCGTTATGGGCTCGACTACGCCTCGCTCAAGGCCATCAACCCGCGCATCGTGTATTGCTCGGTCACCGGCTTCGGCCAGCAGGGGCCGTACGCCGACCGCGCCGGATATGACTACGCGATTCAGGGCATGGGCGGGCTGATGAGCGTGACCGGTGAGCGCGACGACATCGGTGGCGGGCCGCAGAAAGTCGGCGTGGCCGTGGCGGATCTGATGACCGGCATGTACGCCACGGTGGGCATCCTTGCCGCGCTGCGCCATGCCGAGAAAACCGGCGAAGGCCAGTACGTCGACATGGCGCTGCTCGACACGCAGGTCGCCATGCTCGCCAACCTGGGCGCCAACTACCTCGTCAGCGGCAAGGTGCCGGGCCGCATGGGCAATGCGCACCAGAACATCGTGCCCTACCAGGTGTTTGAAACGGCGCCCGCCACGGACGGGACCAAGGACCACCTGATCCTGGCGGTCGGCAACGACTCGCAGTACGTCAAGTTCTGCGGCGTCGCCAACATTCCCGAACTGGGTGTGAACCCGCTGTTTGCGAAAAACAGCGACCGTGTCAAGAACCGTGCGCAGCTGGTTCCGATTCTGGAAACCGTGCTGAAGACGCGCACCAAGGCCGACTGGCTGGCCGCGCTTGAAGCGGCCAAGGTGCCCTGCGGCGCCATCAACAACCTGGCCGAGGTGTTTGCCGACCCGCAGGTCGAGGCGCGCCAGATGGTCAATGAATGGAAGCACCCTTTGAAAGACGATCTGCGCCTGGTGGCCAGCCCCATCAAGCTCAGCGTGACACCGGTGCGCACCGACCTGCCGCCGCCACAACTGGGCCAGCACACCGACGAAGTGCTGCGCAGCGTGTTGAACTACGGCGATGCCAAACTGTCTGAGCTGAAAGACGGCAAGGTCATTTGATGACGTCCCCAGCGCCCGGCAAGCGGCAATCCCTGGCTCTGCTGGCTGGCGGTGTTCTGGCCATGGCCGCGCCATCGCTGGTGCTGGCGGCGGACACGGCCCTGCCTGTTCCGCCATCACTGCCAATGGCCGCGCAGGCTGCAGCCGCCAAAGGCGAGCCGCTGGTGCTGCTCATCAGCCTGCCCGGCTGCCCGTATTGCGAAATGGTGCGCCGCAGCTACCTGCTGCCCATGCGCGCCGAGGGCCTGCAGGCCTGGCAGATCAACATCACCGACCGTCGGGCCTTACTCACCGGTTTTGACGGCAAACACGTCAGCCCCGAAGTGCAGGCAGGCCTCTGGAAGGCGACTTTCACGCCGACCGTGCTGTTTCTGGGTCCGCAAGGGCAAATGCTGGCGCCGCCGCTGGTCGGCATCGCCGTGCCAGACTTTTACGGCGCCTATCTGGACGAGCGCCTGGCCACGGCGCGCAAGGCACTGGGCCGCTAGGCGTCAGCCCGGGCGTCGGCTTGATACCGAATCGCTATATTTTTCATAGCTTCTCACGCCCGTATCTATTGGCCTTAAGCCCGATTTGGCACCTGAAAATGGCACTTTTTGGCCTGTTTTGACATCTGGGGACTGCCCAACACAGGTCAAATGCCGCGAAAGTTAATCTCCATATTAACTTTTGGGTATTTTTTAACGTACACGTTAAATTTTTAATGTTTACGTTAAAAATCGGAACTGCAGTTCGCTTGGGCCACCCTCACTTCATCGCACCAAAGACTTTCTGCAAAATCGCACTGCCGGTGCCCACCGGGTCCTGGCGAATCTTCTTTTCTTCCTCGCCGATGATGAGGTAAAGCCCGTCCAGCGACTTGCCGGTCACGTACTGCTGGATGTTGGCGTCTTCCTTCTTGACCAGGCCAAAACCCGCTGCCTTGCCGGCAAACTCGTTGTATTTGTTCGCCAGGCCCACTTTTTCCGTGGCCTTGGTCACCACGGGTAAAAACTTCACGCCCAGCGGCGCGCGGGTTTTTTCGGCAAAAAAGGTGGTGACCGAGGTTTCGCCGCCGGTCAGGATTTTTTTGGCATCCGTCACGCTCATGCCGCGCACGGCGCTGACCAGCAAATCCTTACCCATGGGCACAGCAGCTTCGGCGGCGCGGTTGATCGACGTCACCAGTTCGTCGATGCGTTTGCCCTGGCCGAAGTTTTTCAGCAGTTTGGAGGCGTCTTCCAGAAAACCTGGCAAGGGAATGCGAACTTTTGGGTTGCCGAGGAATCCATCTGTTTTGCCCAGCAAGGCAACGGCCGCGATGGCGCCTTTTTCAAGGGCGGTTTTCAGGCCGGCACTGGCGTCTGTGTTGCTGATGCCGGCCAGGTCGCCCAGCGACAGGGCGTGTGCCTGCTGGTAGGTGGCCAATATCAGTGCGCCCAGCGCACTGACGCCGGCCTTGTTAAAATTGCGACGTTGCATATGAGAACCCCCATGAATCAATTTTTGACCGCCCCAGTATGCCGCATGGCTGCAGCTGCGGTGATCGCGTTGGCCAGCGTGGCGGGGCTCTATGGTTGCAGCCGCGCGCAGGCGGCGCCAAATTCGACGTTTGTGCTGCTCGACGGCAGCAAACAGACCACGGCCGACCTGAAAGGCAAGGTCACCCTGGTCAACTTCTGGGCCACCAGCTGCGTCACCTGCGTGGCGGAAATGCCCAAGGTCATCGCCACCTACAACAAGTACAAGGCCCAAGGCTACGACACCATGGCCGTCGCCATGAGCTACGACCCGCCAAGCTACGTGGTCAACTACACCGAAACCCGCAAGCTGCCCTTCAAGGTCGCCATCGACAACACCGGTGCGGTGGCCAAGGCCTGGGGCGATGTGCAACTCACCCCGACGACCTACCTGGTCAACAAGCGCGGCGAAATCGTCAAACAGTACGTCGGTGAGCCCGACTTCGCGGCCCTGCACCAGCTGATTGAAAAGCTGTTGGCCGAAAGCTGAAGCGGCGCAAGCGGCCCCCTCGTTCTTCCGCCAAAAACCGGTTTCATGACGAACCGGTTTTTTTTGTGCCCGGCGATTTTGGCCGCCCTGTCAACCGGTTATCTCACCCGGCTATTTCAGCTTTATCAAACCCCATGGTTGCGGCTTTCGCGGGCGAGTTCAGGCAACCCAAACGCCTTCACATCGGGCACGTCGCCCTCCCACTTCGCCACCTGCACCAGCGCCGACAGGGCGCTGGGCGCCTGCGTGAGGGCAGAGGTGCCGATGTCTACCGTCAGCACATTCGGGTTGCCGTGCCGCTCCAGGCTGCTGCCTTGGGGGTCAAACCAGGCGCCCGTGGACATCACGGCCACGCCGGGCATCACGTCGTCGTTGAGGACCGCCGCCGCCATGCAGGCACCGCGGCCATTGAAGACACGCACCAGGTCCAGCGACGCGATACCGCGCTCGCTGGCATCCCGGGGGTTGAGCTGCACACGTTCACGCGACCTGATCTTGGCGGCCACCGACACCAGCCCGGCATCCATTTGCGAATGCAGCTTGTCGGCTGGCTGGGAGGTGACCAGGTGCAGCGGCCAGGTTTTGGCGGCGTCCGCACCCAGCCATTCAAGGGGAGGCAGCCAGGCCGGATGCGGCAGGCAATCGGCATAGGCAAAACCGGCGATGCGCTCCGAGTACAGCTCGATCTTGCCTGACGGCGTTTTCAATGCGTGGGCTGCCGGGTCGGCGCGGAAATCCTCGAACAGCACAAAGTCGCGCACGGGCTCGGGCAACTCAAGGTAGCCCTTGCGCCAGAAGGACTCAAAGTCAGGGGCATCAAAGCCAGCTTTGGTCCACTGCACGGCCATGCCGTCATAGATGTGGCGTATCCACTGCGCTTCATCGCGGCCTTCGGTGAAAGCATCTTCATGGCCGGCGAAGGCCGACAGCTCGCGGTAGATCTCGAAGTCGTTGCGGCTCTGGCCCTGCGGCGGCAAGGCCTGGTGCATGGCCATCACAAAGCGGTCACGTGACGAGCCGCCTATGTCGTTGCGCTCCAGCGTGGTGGTGGCGGGCAACACGATGTCGGCGCGCCGCGCCGTGGGCGTCCACCAGCTGTCATGCACCACCACGGTTTGCGGTTTTTGCCAGGCACGCACCAGGCGGTTTAAATCCTGGTGATGGTGAAACGGGTTGCCGCCTGCCCAGTAAACCATCTCAATGTCCGGGTAGACATCCTCATGGCCATTGAACTGGTAAGGCTGGCCGGGCTTCAACAACATGTCGGCAATTCGGGCCACCGGAATCGACAGCCCCGTGGGATTACGCCCCGCAGACATTTCAGGGCCGGGCACATCGGGCCGCGGGTTGCCCACGCCGTTCATCGACCCATGGCCAAACGCAAACCCGCCACCTGGCAGGCCGATCTGCCCCAGCGCCGCCGCGAGTGCAATACACGCCCAGTAAGGCTGTTCGCCATGGTGCGCGCGCTGCAGTGACCAGGTGCAGGTGAGCAGGCTGCGTGTGCCTGCGGCCTGCAGTGCAAGACTGCGGATGGTGTCTGCAGGCACGCCGCAAATCGAAGAGGCCCAGGCTGCGTCTTTGGGATGGCCGTCGTGGCGGCCCGAAACGTAATCAGACAGCTTATCAAAACCCGTGCAATGCGATTGCACAAAGGCCTTGTCGTGAATGCCTGCCGCCAGCAGCGTGTGCAGCATGCCCAGCATCATGGCGGCATCTGTGTTGGGGCGAATAGGCACCCAGCGCGCCTTCATGCCAGCCGGCACATCGCTTCGCGTGGGGCTGACGATGACAAACTCGACGCCTGCGTCAACCGCACGCGCCACCCAGGCCGGTGTTGAATGGTCACCGGCACCGCCAGAAGTGATCTGCGCATTGCGCAGGGCCAGCCCGCCGAAAGCCACAAACAGCCGCGTGTGGGCGACCACGTTTTTCCAGTCGGTCACCCGGCCTGTCACTGGCGTGTAGGTGCCGATCACATGGGGCAGCAAAAACTGCGCGGCGCCCCAGCTGTAGTTGCCCGCCTGGTTGACGCAGCCGCCACCTGCGTTGAGAAAGCGGTGTGTCAGGGTGCGCGCATGATGCAGGCGGCCGGCTGACGACCAGCCGTAGGAGCCGCCGAACACTGCTTCGCTGCCGTACTGGCCACGCACACGCTTCAGCTCGCCAGCAACTAGCTGAAGTGCGGTGTCCCAGCTGACCTCGACAAACGAGTCGCTGCCGCGCGCGCTGCGGCCGCTGTTTTCACGCTGCTCAAGCCAGCCTTTGCGCACGGCAGGCTGACGTATGCGCAGCGGCGAATGCATCATGCCGGGCATGGACTGCAGGATGGGTGAGGGCGCACTGTCTTTTGCAAAAGGTTCACAGGCGATCAGGTGACCGTCTTTCACAACGGCCGTGAAGGCACCCCAATGGGACAGCGAAGGAAAGCGTTGTTCAACAGATTCGGCGGGCATATTTTTTGGCTAGATCAGCGCTAAATCAGCGGTATGGCTGTGGTGTATTTGAGTTCTTCCATCGCAAAGCTGGAGCTGACGTCGAAAAGCTCGACGATCTTGATGAGTTTTTTGTACACCACGTCAAAGCCCTGGATGTCGGGCACCAGCACCTTGAGGAGGTAGTCGATCTCGCCGCTCATGCGGTAAAACTCCACCACCTCGGGCATGTCGCGCACACCGGCGGCAAAGCGCTGCAGCCATTGCAGGTCATGGTGGTTGGTCTTGATGGCGACAAACACCGTGACACCCACGCCGAGCTTTTTACTGTCGAGAAGGCAAACCTGCTTGCGGATGATGCCCTCTTGCGTCATCTTCTGGATGCGCTTCCAGCAGGCAGTGGGCGAGAGGCTGACGCGCTCGGCAATCTCGTTGACGGAGAGTGTGGCGTCCTCCTGGAGGAGGGCAAGAATGCTGTTGTTTTTCTTGTCCATGGTGTTTATTTTTCGAGTTTACTTTTTGAAAATAGAATTATTTTCTCTTTTTTGACGATTTTAGGCTTCAAAAAGAAATGAAACATTCTTCATCGAACCCTAAAGTCAGGGCATGACAATTACCACACTCCAACATCCGAAGTTCAAGCAGGGCGACAACACACGACTCGTTTCAGCAGGCCGCCATCCCGACCGTTTTGCCGGACTGGTCAACACCCCGGTCTTTCGCGGCTCCACCATTTTGTCGACCTCGCTGGCCGACTGGGAAGACAAAAAACGCCGCAGCATGGCTGATGAACATGGCGTCAGCACCTATGGCCGCTTCGGCACGCCCACGCATCATGCACTCGAAGAAGCCATGGCCGAACTGGAAGGCGGCTACCGCTCTGTGCTCTGTCCCTCTGGCCTTGCCGCAGCAGTCACCGCCCTGACCTCTGTGCTGTCTGCCGGCGACCATGTGCTGGTCACCGACAGCGCCTATTCGCCAACCCGCACATTTTTGACCCGCGTGCTGGGCCGCTACGGTGTGGAGGTCACGCCCTACGACCCCTGCGTGGGCGAAGACGTCAAGCAGCTGCTCAGGCCCAACACCAAAGTGGTTTATGTCGAATCACCGGGCTCCGAAACCTTCGAGATCCAGGATGTACCGGCGATTGCAAAAGCAGCCCATGCCCACGGTGCGCTGGTTGTGATGGACAACACCTGGGGTACCCCGCTGTTCTTCAAACCTTTTGAACACGGTGTGGACATCTCCATACAGGCAGCCACCAAATACATCGTGGGTCACTCCGATGCGATGCTTGGCATCGTGACCTGCACCAAAGCCGTATGGCCGCGCCTCAAGCAAACCAGCCGCGACCTGGGCCAGACCGCAGGACCGGACGATGTGTACCTCGCGCTCCGCGGCCTCCGTACCATGGGCGTGCGGCTCCAGCAGCATTCAAAGTCGGGCATACAGGTGGCCGGGTGGCTGGCAGGACGGCCCGAGGTTGAAGCGGTCATGCACCCGGCCCTGCCCGATCATCCGGGGCATGCACTCTGGAGGCGCGATTTCACGGGTGCCTGCGGCCTGTTTGCGATCGCCCTCAAAAAGATGCCTGCAGCCGCCTTTGAAACGTTCATCGACAGCCTGCAACTGTTCGGCCTGGGCGTATCGTGGGGTGGTTATGAGAGCCTGGTGATTCCCTTCACGCCGGGTGACCGCACCACACAACGCTGGGCGTATGAAGGCCAGGCGGTGCGACTGCACATTGGCCTGGAAAATGCTGAAGATCTGATCAACGATCTGGACCAGGCATTTGCCGCCAGTGCGACCGTAAAAACCACGCCCCTGAAACTTATTGCCTGACGAGCGAAAATCGCAGGCTGTTTTAATCAAAGAACCATCATTCACAGGACCCGTCATGTCAAAAATGAAGATCGAAGGCTCATTCGTCGCGCTCATCACGCCCTTCAACCAGGACAGCAGCGTCGACTTCGAGGGCTTTCGCACCCTGATCAAGTGGCATGCGCAGCATGGCACCAGCGCGCTGCTGTTCATGGGCTCAACGGGCGAGGTGTCCATGCTTTCGCAACAGGAGCGCCATCAGGTCCTCGTCGAGACAGCGAAGATGAAAACCGGCAACATGAAGTTCTTCTATGGCTGTACCGGCAACAACACGCAGACCACCATGGATTACCTGCGTTTCGCACGTGCCAATGGCGCTGACGGTGCCATTCTGGCCGCACCTTCCTATATCTGCGCGCCGGAAGACGCCATCGAAGACTACTTCATGGAAGTGGCTGACGCCACCGACCTGCCGCTGGGCATTTACAACAACCCGCCGCGCGTGAAAAGCGATCTGCACTGGGACCACCTGATCCGGATCTTCAAACACCCCAACTACGTGATCCACAAGGAGTCGACCACACGCGTCGGCCAGGTCGCGCAGGTCTTGCGCGCCAACCCCGATGTGTCCGTGATGTGCTGCGACTCCCCCAACCTGGGGCTGGTGGTGCCAACCATGAGCTTGGGCGGCCATGGCACGGCCAACATGACAGGCAACATCGCCCCGGCAGAAGTGGCGACGATTTCCAAACCATGGCACACGCCTGATGTGTCGGTGAGCTTTCGCGAGTCCTATCTTGGCCTGCTGCCCATGCTGCATTTCTCGTACTCGGCCATCAACCCTGTCGCCATCAAGTCACTGATGAAAGCCGTGGGCCTGCCCGCTGGCGAGTTGCGCAAGCCGCTCAAGACCATGGATGCGGATGGCCTGAAGAAAGGACTGCGCATTGTCAAGGAACTTGAGCTCGACAAGAAATACGGCTGGAGCTCCCCCGAGCTGAAAGCAGCCTGATCCACCGACATACAAGGCAACACCATGGACCTCGGCATCAGCGGCAGGACAGCGCTTGTATTTGGCGGCAGCAGGGGCATGGGACGTGCCATTGCCGAGCGGCTTTCATCGGAAGGCGTGAAGGTGGTGATCGCCGCCCGCACCGAGGCCACGCTGTCGGCGGCCGCATCGGAGATCAGCACGCAGACCGGCAACGCCGTGCACTACGCGGTGTCAGACATCACCACCGAAGCCGGACGCGACGCCGCGCTGGCTGCCTGCCCATCGCCGGATATTCTGGTGAACAACGCAGACGGCCCCGAGCCCGGCGACTTTCGCAACTGGCGGCCGGAGGACTGGCACTCGGCGATTGACGCGATGATGGTCGGCCCGATCGAGATGATGCGACGCACGGTGGACCAGATGGTTGAGCGCCGCTTTGGCCGCATCGTGAACATCGTCTCGCGCAGCGTGAAGACACCGCAGATTGAGCTGGGCCTGTCGAACGGCGCACGCTCGGGTCTCGTCGGCTTTGTGGCGGGTCTGGCACGCCAGACCGTGCGTCATAACGTGACGGTCAACAACCTGTTGCCAGGGGTGTTTGCAACCGATGCGCAACGCCGGCATATCAACGGCATGCTGGAGAGCACCGGCAAGAGCTTCGATCAGCTGTGGGAAGAACGCGGCAGCAACAACCCGGCCGGGCGCATGGGCCGGGCAGAAGAGATTGGCGCGCTGTGTGCTTTTGTATGTTCAGCACATGCGGGTTATATGACAGGACAAAGCCTGCTGATGGACGGCGGCGGATACCCGGGGACGTTTTAGGGCGCACATGCGCATTACTTAACGCAGGTCAACAAAGGGAAAACACATGAAAAGCAAAAACCGCCACATCAATCGCCGTGCCTTTGCAGCTTTAGGCACAACTCTGGCGGGGCTGGGCATCCTGGCTTATTCAGGTCTTGCAGCTGCACAGGGCGCCTATCCATCCAGGCCCATCACCATCGTGGTGCCCCATGCAGCTGGCGGCGCGGTTGACAGCGTGGCGCGCTTTTACGCCAACAAACTCAAGGATGAACTGAAGGAGTCGGTGGTTGTTGAAAACCGGGCAGGTGCATCGGGCATGATTGGCGCGGAGCATGTGGCACGTTCGCCCGCAGATGGCTACACGCTGTACGTCAATGCGTCGATCCATTCGATCAACCCGCTGCTTTACAAAAAGGCTATTCGCTTTGATGCGGTCAAGGACTTCACCCCCGTCAGCATGCTCGCGCAAGGTGCGCTGATCTTTAGCGTGAATCCGCAGGTACCTGCGAACACAGTGGCCGAACTGATCACCAAAATCAAGGCCGACCCCAAGCAGTACAGCTTTGCGACCAGCGGCTTTGGCTCTGCTGGCCATCTGGGCGTTGCGCAGTTCCTGTACAAGACCCAATCCACACAGATCCCGATTGTTCTGTACAAAGGTGCGGCACCCGCACTGCAGGACCTCGTGGGCGGCCAGGTGCAGGCCATGATGGACCCCATGCTGTCGTCGCTGCCTTTCGTCAAGTCCGGCAAGCTGCGCGCATTGGCCGTGACGGGCGCCCAGCGCAGCCCCCTGCTGCCTGATGTGCCAACGTTGCGTGAGGCCGGCCTGGCCGATCAGGAGCTTTACTCCTGGTACGGCCTGTGGGGCCCGGCCAACCTGCCGCCCGCTGTGCTGAAAAAACTCAACGAGGCATCGGCGCGCATCATGGCGCAGCCGGACATGAAGGCCCGCCTGGTCAACATGGGCTTTGAGCCCGCTTACAAGAACTCTGCCGCCTTTGAAAAATTCATTGACGAGGAAACGGCCCGCTACCGGGCCATCATTGCCAAGGCCAACATCACCGTCGATTAAGACAGCGTGAAGGTTCTGGTATTGGGATCAGGCGTGGTCGGGCTGGCCACGGCCTATTACCTCTGGAAGGACGGCCACGAGGTCGTCGTCGTCGACCGGCAGGCGGGGCCCGGTATGGAAACCAGCTACGGCAATGCTGGCGGCCTGTGCCCCAGTTTTGCCGGCCCCTGGGCGGCCCCGGGCATGGTGTCCAAGGTACTGGGCATGTCGCTGCAGGCCGATTCACCGATCCGTTTTTCACTGATGCCCAACTGGCAGCGCATGCGCTGGGTGATGCAGTGGATGCAGAACTGCAATGCTGAAAAATTTCGTATCAACAAATTGCGGATGCAGCGTGTGGCACATTACAGCTACGCCTGCCTGAAGGAGATCTCGGCCGAAGCGCCGATCACGGATTTTGATTTTTGCCAGGGTGGCGTGCTGCAGATCTTCCGCACGCAGGCCGAACTCGAGGTAGGGCGGCTGTCGGCCAAAACCCTGCAGGAGTACGGCGTCGAATGGAAACTGCTGACACCGCAAGAGGTTCGGGAGGTAGAGCCGGCGCTGGCACAAAGCAGCGTGCCCATCGCCGGCGCACTGCTGATGCCGGCCGATGCGTCAGGCGACAGTTTCAAGTTTGCAAACCAGCTTGCTGCCTTTCTCGTCGCGCGCGGAGTGAGCTTCAGTTACAACACATCGGTCACTGAGATCCATACTGCTGGCGACAGCGTGACCGGTGTGATGACGGCCCGGGGCGAGCTCAAGGCGGACGCTTACGTTGTTGCACTGGGGAACCACGCGCCCCTGCTGGTCGCCCCCCTGGGCATCAGGCTGCCCGTTTACCCGCTGAAGGGTTACTCCATCACCGTGCCGGTACGGGACAGGGACGCGACAACGCAGGCGGCCATCATGGACGAGCACAACAAGGTGATGATGTCGCGACTTGGGGACCGCATCCGTGCGGCGGGTATGGCGGAACTGACGGGTTACTCGACCGCCCTGAAGCCGGGCCGCAAGGCCTTGCTGACGAGGGTGGTACGGGAGCTGTTCCCTGAAGGACTTGATTTCGCAGACGTTGAGTTCTGGGCCGGCCTCAGGCCCATGACACCGGACGGCCCACCCGTCCTCGGCAAAACGCGCTGGCGCAATCTCTTTTTGAACAGCGGCCACGGCTCCAATGGCTGGACCCAGTCGTGCGGCACCGGGAAGATCGTCGCCGACATAGTGCATGGCCGTAACCCCGGTGTTGATATGGACGGATTGACGCTTGCTCGCTTTGGCGGTTAGGCGTCGCCCGTAAAACAGTCGGCGTCATGCCTTGAAATAGAAAAAGCTGGTCCATCGCGGAACCAGCTTTTTTAATGAATCACCGTCTGGAGCTCTAGTGCATCCGCAAGCAGCGCCGCGGAACCGGCTTTGCCGGGCCGCAACCAGCGCCCCCTGCAAGGGGGAAGGCGCTACACGCAGTGAGCGTCCGACGGGGGTGTTATTCTTTTCTGAAAGTGTCGTGACAAGCCTTGCAGGTACCGGCAGTTGCTGCAAAAGCGGTTTTGATGGCATCAAGGTTACCCGTCTTGCCAGCGGCAGCCAGCTTGATGGACTCGGCTTGAAGCTTCTCGCTGTTTTCCTTGAACTTGGCAGCATCGGTCCAGATTTCAGGCTTGGCGCGGGTAGGGATACCGCCCTTGTCGCTGCCGGCAACGAAGGCAGCCCACGGGAGCCTGGCCATTTCGGCAACGATTTCAGTGTTTTCAGCCGCAGCTTTGGCGTCAAAAGGCACACGCCCGCTGGTCATGGCACCGACGCGGCCAAAATGCGTGCTCATCACGGTCAATGCACTCTGGCGGTATTTGATGGCATCTTCAGGTTTGGCAAATTGCGCGGAAGCGGGCGCGGCAAAGGCGACAAGAGTCGCGGCCAGTGCGATACAGGCGAAAGCTTTCATGGGTTTTCCTCGGTGGGGTTATTTTTGAAATGCGGCACAGGCGAGGTTTTTGCACTTCGCCAGACAGCTGGAGTTTAGCGAGGCCTGTTAAGTTCCCCAGGAACTTCTACATTACGGGTAAGCACCAACAGCCAGCAAACAACAATTTGCCGGCCGGAACGGCCCAGAAGCAACCCACACACGAGGAACACGCATGTACAACAACAAGAACCTGGTCAAGGTGAGGGTCTGGGACCTGCCGACACGGATTTTCCACTGGGCGCTGGTCGTCTTCATCATCTGCCTGGCGGTGTCGGGACTGATTGGGGGCGCTGCCATGGTCTGGCACTTCCGCTTTGGCTATGCAGTGCTGTCGCTGCTGCTGTTTCGCATCGTCTGGGGACTGGTCGGTGGACGCTGGTCGCGCTTCGGGGCTTTTATCTACGCGCCGCAAAGCGTCATCAGCTATCTCAAGGGCCAAGGCAAGCCAGAGCATTCGGTTGGCCACAACCCGCTCGGTGCGGGTTCGGTATTTGCCATGCTGACCGTGCTGCTGGCACAGGTTGGCTCCGGCCTGATCAGCGACGACGAAATCGCCTCTGCCGGGCCATTGACGCGCTTCGTGTCGGGCGCGGTCGTCAACCTGGCCACCAACTATCACAAGAACATTGGCAAGTGGCTGCTGCTGGCACTGGTGGTGCTGCACATTGGTGCCATCGTTTATTACCTGCTGAAAAAGCACAAGCTGGTGCAAGCCATGCTGCACGGCGACAAGGAACTCATCTCGCCGGTGCCACCCTCCCGCGACGACGCCGTATCACGCATGGGTGCGGTGATGGTGTTAGCCTTGTGCTGCAGCGTTGTCTACTGGATTTCCAGCCTGGCGGCCTGAACCACGAGCCCGGCTTGGGGGGCCGGCTGTCTGTATAGTGGGGTTTTGCACTTGAGACTTTGACGTTTGCCCGCGCACACCATTCAACTCGTCACGCCCGACACCCCGGCGTTGCTGGACGCTACCCGTCTGATCTTTCAGGAATACGCTGCCGAGCTCGGCATAGACCTCGGCTTCCAGGACTTCGATGCAGAGCTGGCCGACCTGCCCGGTGACTATGCAGCGCCTGAGGGCAGCCTGCTGCTGGCGCTGGTGGATGGTGAAATCGCAGGCTGCTGCGCATTGCGCCCACTGCATTCGGCCGATTATTCCAACGCCTGCGAAATGAAGCGTCTGTATGTACGCAAGGCCTTCCGCCGTTTTGGCCTAGGCAGGCAACTGGCAGAAGCCATCATCGACCTCGCCCGCGTGGCAGGCTACCGGCATCTGCTGCTCGACACATTGAGCGAGATGGAGTCGGCGCGCGCACTCTACGAAGACCTTGGTTTTCAGGACATCCCACCCTACTATCACAACCCGATAGCGGGCGCTCACTATCTTAAAGTTGACCTCAGTGGCTAAGCATTACCCGACATCGACAGAATGCCCCGGATCAAACATAAAAAAGCCGCTGATATATACAGCGGCTTTTTTAAGTGAGATAGTGAAAGGAAGATAGTTTGCGAGCGCCAACTATCTTTTGACCTCAAGCCTTGGCTTGTGCCAGCAACGTAGCGGCGTCGCTCACTTCAAACTTGCCCGGGCCTTCAACGTTCAGGCTGGCAACCTTGCCGTCCTTGACCAGCATTGAATAGCGGTTGCTTCGCACACCCATGCCGCGAGCGGTGAGATCAAGAAACAGACCTGTAGCCTTGGCGAATTCGGCGCTGCCGTCACCCAGCATGCGCACCTTGCCATCAGTCTTCTGGTCACGCGCCCAGGCACCCATGACAAAAGCATCGTTGACGCTTACACACCAGATTTCGTCGACACCGGCTGCTTTCAGCTCGGAAAACTTCTCGACATAACCAGGAACATGCTTGGCCGAGCAGGTCGGCGTGAAAGCACCTGGCAACGCGAACAGGGCAATCGTCTTGCCGGCAGCCGCCTTGGCCACATCAACCGGATTGGGGCCAATGCTGCATCCATTGCCTTCAACTTCTGAAAACTCCATCAGGGTGGTTGCGGGAAGGGTGTCTCCAACTTTGATCATGAAATGCTCCGGTTTTGTTTAACAGTGAATAAAAAATGAGGCACGAAAAGTGAACCGCTATTCTTATCGATGCTGCAAAGCTTTGCTTGTCAGAGGTCTGTATGCCCGTCGCCAGTATTCACCAAAGCCTGCAAGGCTGGCCGACACAGAAACAAAAACGGCCCACATCGTGAGCCGTTTTTTGACCTTACAGTCATTTGCCTGTCTGCACAGGATCAGACGATGGCAGCCTTCTCAACCAGACGGGTCACAACCCAGTTCTTGGTCTTGGAGATAGGACG
>JAZKCB010000029.1:0-2342 GCA_040388335.1 Pseudomonadota bacterium
AACCAGGATCAGTTATGGCTGAATTCAAAGAAATTTCCCCCGATGCACCGATCGCCGAAAAGGCGATGAACTGGATCGACAACCGTTTCCCCGCCAGCAAGCTCTACAAAGAGCACATGAGCGAGTATTACGCGCCGAAGAACTTCAACTTCTGGTACATCTTCGGCTCGCTGGCCATGCTGGTTCTGGTCATTCAGATCACAACCGGCATCTTCCTGACGATGCACTACAAGCCGGATGCCGCACTGGCCTTCGGTTCGGTCGAGTACATCATGCGCGACGTGCCTTGGGGCTGGCTGATCCGCTACATGCACTCCACAGGCGCTTCGGCCTTCTTCGTGGTCGTTTACCTGCACATGTTCCGCGGCCTGATCTATGGCAGTTACCGCAAGCCGCGCGAGCTGATCTGGATCTTCGGCTGTGCGATTTTCCTGTGCCTGATGGCCGAAGCCTTCATGGGCTACCTGCTGCCATGGGGCCAGATGAGCTACTGGGGTGCACAGGTGATCGTCAACCTGTTTGCGGCGATTCCTTTCGTCGGCCCTGACCTGGCGCTGCTGATTCGCGGCGACTATGTGGTCGGTGATGCCACGCTGAACCGCTTCTTTGCATTCCACGTCATTGCAGTACCGCTGGTGCTGCTGGGCCTGGTGGCTGCGCACATCATCGCGCTGCATGAAGTCGGGTCCAACAACCCGGACGGCGTTGAAATCAAGGGCCCCAACGCACCGAAAGATGCGCAGGGACACCCGCTCGACGGCATTCCCTTCCAGCCTTTCTACACGGTGCACGACATTTTTGCCGTGTGCATGTTCCTGATGGTGTTCACCGCCATCATTTTCCTGGCGCCCGAGTTCGGTGGCTATTTCCTCGAATACAACAACTTCATACCGGCTGATCCGCTGAAGACGCCGCTGCACATCGCACCCGTCTGGTACTTCACGCCTTTCTATTCGATGCTGCGTGCGATTACCAGCGAGATGATGTACGCGCTGATTGCCTGCGTGATCGCTGGCGCAGCATTCGCCGTCATCAAGACAAAACTGGCGGCATTGTTCAAGGCCGTCATCGTCGGCGTTGCCGTGGTCGTGATTGCCGCCATGCTGCTGATTGATGCCAAGTTCTGGGGCGTAGTTGTCATGGGCGGTGCGGTCATCATCCTGTTCCCCCTGCCATGGCTGGACAAGAGCTCCGTCAAGTCGATCCGTTATCGTCCGAGCTGGAACAAATACCTCTACGGCATTTTTGTCATCAACTTCCTGATCCTGGGTTACCTGGGCGTGCAGCCACCGTCGCCAATCGGCGAGCGCGTGTCCCAGATCGGAACGCTCTTTTATTTCGGCTTTTTCGTGTTGATGCCATGGTGGAGCCGTCTGGGCACATTCAAGCCCGTTCCCGACCGCATCATTTTTCATGCGCACTGAGCTGGAGCAACATAACAATGAAAAAACTGATACTCACGTTGATCGCTGCGCTTGGCCTGATGGCAGGTGCCCACGCCAGTGAAGGCGGCATGGCCTGGGACAAGGCGCCCAGTAAAAGCAATGACATGGTCGCCCTTCAAAACGGTGCCAAGCTGTTCGTCAACTATTGCCTGAACTGCCACTCGGCGGCCTTCATGCGGTTTAACCGCCTCAAGGACATCGGGCTGTCCGACCAGCAGATCAAGGACAACCTGCTTTTCACCACCGAAAAAGTCGGTGAAACCATGAAGTCAGCGATTGATCCAAAACAGGCCAAGGAATGGTTCGGTGGTAACCCGCCAGACCTGACGGTGATTGCACGTTCACGTTCGGGCGCTGGCGGCACGGGTGCAGATTACCTCTACACCTATATGCGCACTTTTTACCGCGACGACACCAAGGCAACGGGCTGGAATAACCTGGCATTTCCCAACGTAGCGATGCCGCACGTGCTGTGGGAACTGCAGGGCCAGCGCAAGCCGGTTTTTGAAGAGCTTGAAGAGCACGGTCACAAGGTTTCAGTTTTCAAGGGCTGGCAGCAGATCACGCCCGGCACCATGTCGCCTTTGCAGTACGACCAGGCCATGGGTGACCTGGTGGGCTATCTCCAGTGGATGGCCGAGCCTGCACAAAACACGCGCCTGCGCGTTGGCGTCTGGGTGCTGTTGTTCCTGTTGTGCATGACTTTTGTGGCATGGCGCCTCAACGCCGCGTTCTGGAAAGACGTCAAGTAATTTCCCGCCGTTTCTGCCGGCCTGCGTCGGGCCTCATGGCCTGATGTGCCGGCACCCCCGGAGTGGAGCCCCCAAAAGCATTAGCGCTTGGCCTCCACTCTTTTGTTTTCAGGAGTTCGAATCATGATGGTCCTTTATTCAGGCA
>JAZKCB010000030.1:0-34547 GCA_040388335.1 Pseudomonadota bacterium
AAACTCGCGCACCTCCTGCGATATTTTCATCGAACAGAACTTGGGGCCGCACATGGAGCAGAAATGCGCCACCTTGGCGTTCTCCTTTGGCAGGGTTTCATCGTGATAGGCCATGGCCGTGTCCGGGTCAATCGCCAGGCGGAACTGGTCTTCCCAGCGGAACTCGAAGCGCGCCTTGCTCACCGCGTTGTCCCACATCTGCGCGCCCGGATAGCCCTTGGCGAGGTCGCCTGCGTGCGCTGCAATCTTGTAGGCAATCAGTCCCTGCTTCACGTCGTCGCGGTTGGGCAGGCCCAGGTGTTCCTTCGGCGTGACATAACAAAGCATGGCTGTGCCGTACCAGCCGATGTTGGCGGCGCCCATGGCCGACGAGATGTGGTCGTAGCCGGGAGAGATGTCGGTGATCAGCGGGCCCAAGGTATAGAACGGTGCTTCAAAACAGGCTTCAAGCTGCTTCTCGACGTTTTCTTTCACCAGTTGCAGGGGCACGTGGCCGGGGCCTTCAATCATCACCTGCACGTCATGCTTCCAGGCGATCTGTGTGAGTTCGCCCAGCGTGTGCAGTTCGGCAAACTGTGCTTCGTCGTTCGCGTCGGCAATCGAACCGGGACGCAGGCCGTCGCCCAGCGAGAAGCACACGTCGTAGGCTTTCATGATTTCGCAGATCTCTTCGAAGCGCTCGTACAGAAAGCTTTCCTTGTGATGCGACAGGCACCACTTGGCCATGATGGAGCCGCCGCGCGAGACGATGCCCGTCAGGCGGTTGGCCGTCAACGGCACATAGGCGAGGCGCACCCCGGCATGAATGGTGAAGTAGTCCACACCCTGCTCGGCCTGCTCGATCAGCGTATCGCGGAAGATTTCCCAGGTCAGGTCTTCGGCCTTGCCGTTGACCTTTTCCAGCGCCTGGTAAATCGGCACGGTGCCAATCGGCACCGGTGAGTTGCGCAAAATCCATTCGCGGGTTTCATGGATGTTTTCGCCGGTGGACAAATCCATCACGGTGTCTGCACCCCAGCGGATGGACCAGACCAGCTTGTCGACTTCTTCTTCAATGCTGGATGTGACGGCCGAGTTGCCGATGTTGGCATTGACCTTGATCAGGAAGTTGCGGCCGATGATCATCGGCTCGCTTTCCGGGTGGTTGATATTGTTGGGGATCACCGCACGGCCGCGCGCCACTTCGTCACGTACGAATTCAGCAGTAATCTCCTGCGGAATGGATGCACCAAATGAATGGCCGCGTTTGGGCATGCGCTCGGTTGCAAGGCGCTCCGCGAGCTGCGCGCGCACCAGGTTCTCACGGATGGCGATGTACTCCATCTCCGGGGTGATGATGCCTTTGCGGGCGTAGTGCATTTGCGAAACATTGGCGCCGGCTTTGGCGCGGCGCGGCACGGGTGCGTGCTTCATGCGCAGTGCGGCCAGTGCCGGGTCGTTCAGGCGCTCGCGGCCATAAGCACTGCTGATGCCGGGCAGGGCTTCCGTGTCCTGGCGCTCGTTGATCCACGCGCCACGCAGCGGCGAGAGGCCGCGGGTGATATCAACGGTCGCTGCGGGGTCTGTATAGATGCCCGAAGAGTCGAACAGGCGGATCGGCGGGTTGGGTTCACGCCGCGTCTGGTCACCCTCGGCCACCAGCGTGTCTGTCAACGTGACCTCGCGGAAAGGAACGCGGATATCCGGGCGCGAACCCTGGATGTAGATCTTTGCGGAGCCGGGGAAAGGCGTGCGCGTGATGCGACCGGTGAGGTCGGCTGTGTCGACGGTAAGACGGGTTTTGGCCATGGCGTTGTTCTCCTGGTTTCCAGAGGTGGGGTGCCTGCTGGGGAGCCGGAAGATCTGCCATGAAGGCCCTTGGGGTGAAGGGCGGGCGGAGTGCCGGAGCCAATTGCGTTGTTCCCTACGCGGGGATAATCCCGATCAGGTTCAGCGGGTCTCGCATTTGCGATCTCAGCCTCGATATCCCTTACGGAAAATCCTGGCACCCCGACAAGCTAGGTCATTGTAAACCCCTGTCCAGACTCACTGCGTGTAGTCTGTTCTTCCCTTGCCGGGGGCGACGCCTGCGGCCTGGCAAAGCCAGTTCCGCGGCGTCACTGGCCTGATCAAACTCAAGGTCGAGCCATGGTCCGGCTTCGCCTGCTCATAGGCGCCGCCCCCTGCGAGGGAAAGAGCGCCAACAGGGGTCAGGGTAAATTTTCCCGAAATATCACCTGGCTGCGCACTGCGTCCACCCCGCTCATGATCTCGCGTTTGTCGCGGATGTTGGTGAACATGCGCACGCAACTCATCATGGCGGTCTGCGGGCTTTGTGTGATGACGGCGTCCATGCTGCCGTCGATCAGCATGGCGCGTGTGTCGGGTGTCAGGCCATGGCCTATGAAAACAACCTTGTGCTCACGGCCCATTTCTTTCAGCGCCCGTGCCACACCGTCAGAAGCGCCTCCGATGTTGTAGATGCCGCCGAGGTCGGGGTATTGCTCCAGCAGCGTTCTGGTCTGCTCGTAGTTTTTTTGCGCATCGTCCTGGCCTTCGCGCAAGCCCACCACCTGCAGCGCCGGAAACATCTCTTCAATCACATGCAGGAAGCCGGCTTCACGTTCTTCGTGCGCGCGGTAGCTGAGTGAGCCCGCAATCAATGCCACCTTGGCTGCGCGCGTCGAACCGATGAAGCGGCCCACCAGATAACCCGCCGTGCGCCCTGCCGCACGGTTGTCGAGGCCCACATAACCGGCACGTTGCGAGCCTGACAAATCCGAGATCAGCGTGATGACCGGTACGCCTTTATCTGCCAGCACGCTCACGGCCTCGCGCACGGCGGGATGCTCCAGCGCCATGAAGGCAATGCCGTCGCAGCGCTGTCCCAGGCGCAGCAGGCTTGCGGCCAGTTGTTGCGGGTTGAAACTTTCAAACAACTCGGTGCGGCATTTGACGTTGAAAGGCACCAGGTGTTCATGTGAATAGCCAACGGTGTCACCCAGCATGCGAATAAAACGATTGCCGCCGTCGGGCAGCAAAAACGTCAGGCGCATGGGCTGTGCGGCAAGCGCAGCATAAAGCCCGGTTTCCGGCAGATAGTCGAGTCCGGCTGCAGCCTTGAGCACTTTTTGCGCAGTAGCATCACGCACGCCTGGGCGGTGGTTCAGAACCCTGTCCACCGTGGCGGTGGATACCTTCGCGATCTTCGCAATATCCGCCACACGTGCGCGTTGTTGCGAGCCTTCCGCCACATCAGGGATAACCCTCATACATCAAAATCCATCATTTTTCATGTTTGACCATCGCGCCCCGTACGCCTATCGTTGCGCCACCTTTCACCCGATGATGCATCAAAACACATCAAAATAAAACTGGAGACAAACCAATGACCGTCACTACAGCCATCACCCGTCGCAGCGTCCTGCGGACCTTGTCTGCCGTATCGGCGGTGGGAATAGGTGCCGCGTTGCCGTCCATGGCGAAAGCCGCGGAGTTTTCATACAAGTACGGCAACAACCTGCCAGTCACTCATCCGCTGAACATCCGCGCCCAGCAGGCTGCCGACCGCATCCTGAAGGAAAGCAACGGTCGCGTCGAGATCAAGATATTCCCGAACAACCAGCTGGGCGGTGACACCGACATGCTGGCGCAGGTGCGGTCCGGCGGCATTGAGTTTTTCACGCCGTCGGCACTGGTCATTGCCACGCTGGTACCGGTGGCCGCCATCAATGCTGTCGGCTTTGCCTTCAGTGATTACAACCAGGTCTGGGGCGCCATGGACGGCAAGCTGGGCGCGCATGTGCGGGAAGCCATCAGCAAGTCGCGCCTCTATGCATTTGAAAAAATGTGGGACAACGGGTTTCGCCAGACCACCAGCAGCAAGGCGCCAGTCACGAATGCAAAGGACATGGATGGCCTGAAGATCCGCGTGCCCGTGAGCCCGCTGTCGATTTCCATGTTCAAGGGTCTGGGTGCTGCGCCAGCCAGCCTTCAGTTCAGCGAGGTGTATTCGTCGCTGCAGACCAAAATTGTGGATGCCCAGGAAAATCCGCTGCCCATCATCCAGGTCGCCAAGCTCTACGAAGTGCAGAAGTTCTGCTCGCTGACCAACCACATCTGGGACGGCTACTGGTTCATCGCCAACGGCCGTGCATGGGAGCGCCTGCCTGCTGACCTCAAAACCATCGTTGCACGCGCCATCAATGAAGCCGGCCTTCAGCAGCGCGAAGACATCAAGAAGCTCAACGAAACCGTTGTGACCGATTTGCAATCAAAGGGGCTGGCCATCAACCGTCCGCAGTCCGACACCTTCCGTGCCAAGCTGCGCGAAGCCGGCTTTTACAGCGAATGGAAGGAGCGTTTCGGCGCCGAGGCCTGGGGCCTGCTGGAACAATCGGTCGGCAAGCTGGCCTGACGCTTGTTGTACACAGCGCGGCAAATAAAACCCCGCCGCGCTGACTGTCGCCCACCCGTCCTTTGCGTTCTCGCGGTGTCGGCAACCATCATCTCACCCGATTCCGGAGCCATCCCTCATGTCGCACGTATCCGCTGAACCGCTGAATGCCAGCGCTACGCCAGCCAACGCCCTGAGCGGTCTTGCGCACACGGTGGACCGCGGCCTTGGCCATGTGGTCGAGATCGTCGCATCCATTCTTCTGGTTGCCGAGATCTTTGTGCTGTTCGCCGGCGTGGTGTCACGCTACGTGTTTCATTCGCCGCTGGTCTGGTCTGACGAGCTCGCGTCCATCATGTTCCTGTGGCTGTCGATGCTGGGCGCAGTGGTTGCCCTGCGCCGTGGCGAACACATGCGCATGACGGCACTGGTCAACAACGTCAGGCCCGGCGCGCGCGCTCTCCTCGACACGTTTGCGATCACGGCGGCACTGGCGTTCCTCTTGCTGGTGATGTACCCCGCCTGGGAGTACGCGTATGAAGAAAGCTTCATCGTCACCGCAGCCCTGGAAGTCAACAACGCCTGGCGCGCCGGGGCGATTCCCGTCGGCATGGGGCTGATGATCATCGTGGCGGCCCTGCGTTTGCTGCGCATCAGCAGTTTCAGGCAGATCGGCATTGCACTTGCAGGTACAGCCGCCATCGTGGCGCTGTTCTGGTTTGCACAGCCGGTGTTGCAGCCGCTCGGCAAAGCCAACCTGATCATCTTCTTCGTGCTGATCGTTGCGGGTACGGTGCTGTCCGGCGTTCCGATCGCATTCTCTTTTGCGCTGGCCACATTCGGCTACCTGGCACTCACCACCTCGACGCCGATGCTGGTCATGGTCGGCCGTATGGACGAAGGCATGTCGCATATGATCTTGCTGGCGGTACCGCTGTTCATTTTTCTGGGTGCGCTGATCGAGATGACCGGCATGGCCAGGGCCATGATCCAGTTTCTGGCCAGCCTGCTGGGCCATGTGCGCGGCGGTCTCAGCTACGTGCTGATTGGTGCGATGTACCTGGTGTCGGGTATCTCGGGTTCCAAGATTGCCGACATGGCAGCGATTGCGCCGGTACTTTTCCCCGAGATGAAAAAGCGCGGCGCCAGGCCCGGGGACCTGGTCGCCCTGCTCTCGGCCACGGGCGCGCAGACGGAAACGATTCCGCCGTCGATCGTGCTGATCACGATTGGTTCGGTCACCGGCGTATCGATTGCCGCGCTGTTTACGGGCGGTTTGTTGCCAGCCGTGGTACTGGGTGCAGCCCTGTGCGCCGTCGTCTGGTGGCGTTACCGCAAGGAAGACCTGAGCGGCGTGGCGCGTTACAGCAAGCGTGAAATCGGCCGCCTGCTCCTGATTGCGCTGCCGGCCATCATCCTGCCGTTTGTGATTCGTGCGGCTGTCGTCGAAGGGGTGGCGACGGCTACGGAAGTCTCGACCATCGGCATCGTCTATTCAGTGCTGGCCGGCCTGCTGATTTACCGCCAGTTCCCGTGGCGCCGCCTGATGCCCATGCTGATTGAAACCGCGTCCTTGACCGGCGCCATCATGTTCATCATCGGCTGCGCTACGGCCATGGCCTGGGGTCTCACGCAATCGGGCTTTTCACAGGATCTGGCCCGCATCATGAGCAGCCTGCCTGGCGGCGCGTGGGGGTTTCTGGCGGTGTCGATCGTCGCATTCATCATTCTGGGCAGCGTGCTCGAAGGTATTCCCGCCATCGTGTTGTTCGGGCCACTGCTGTTCCCCATTGCGCGCATGGTCGGCGTGCATGAGGTGCACTACGCGATGGTTGTTATTTTTGCGATGGGCATTGGCCTGTTTGCGCCGCCCTTCGGTGTCGGCTACTACGGCGCTTGCGCGGTCAGCAAGGTCGACCCGGACGAAGGCATCAAGTACATCTGGGGTTACTTTGGTGCATTGCTGGCCGGCTTGATTCTGGTCGCCGCGATCCCGTGGTTCTCGACCGGTTTTCTCAAAATTTAAATCGATCACCAACACGCCCTACTGGAGCAAAAACAATGAGCAGATTTTTTGGCGAGATCCGTCAGCTGGGCTATGTCGTGCCCGACATCGAGGCCGCAATGGATTACTGGAGCAGGACGCTGGGCGTTGGCCCCTGGTTTTACAACCCCAAAGTGCCGATCAGGAATTACACCTACCGCGGTGAGTCGCATGAGCCGCACAACTCGGTGGCCCTGGCCAACTCGGGGTTTGTGCAGGTTGAACTGATACAGACACGCAATGACGTGCCCTCGATGTACCGCGACTTTCTCAAAGCCGGCAACACAGGCCTGCAGCATGTCGCTTACTGGACCAGCAACTACGACGCGGATCTGGAACGCCTGTTGAAAGACGGTTTCAAACCGGTCATGAGCGGTGAGGTCGGTGAAAAAGGCCGCTTCATTTATTTTGATACCGAATACCACCCGGGTACCGTGATCGAGTTGTCGGAAGTCGCCGGCCCCAAGGGCAGGATGTTTGACCTGATACGCCAGTCGTCTGAAGGCTGGGACGGCACTGAGCCTGTGCGCCCCTTCCCCGACCTGAGCAAAATTTAAAGAGCCCGCATGAACGCTGACCGCTTTGAGGCCACCTACCTGATTGAAACGCCGCTGGAGCCTGCAAAGGTTGCAGAAGTGATGGCGGGCGAGCAATCGTGCGGCACCTTCACGCGTGTTGAAGGCGAGACGGACGAACTGCGCAAGCGGGCGCGCGCCACCGTCGAGCAGATCGACGAGCTGGAAGCTGTTGCAACGCCCAGCCTGCCGAATGCGTTACTCGAGCGTCGCCATACGCCTGGCCCCTGGCGGCGAGCGCGCGTACGCATCTCGTTCCCGGTCGCCAATGTCGGACCCAATTTGCCGACGCTCGCGGCAACAGTGTCCGGCAACCTTTACGACCTTGGAGAAACAAGCGGGCTCCGCCTTGAAAGCATGAAGCTGCCGGCTGCCTACCGTGCGCAATTCGACATGCCGCGCATGGGCATTGCCGGTACGCGCAAGGCGACGGGTGTCATTTCCGGGGCGCTGGTTGGCACCATCATCAAACCCAACGTCGGTTTTTCCGCTGCACAAACAGCCGAGCTTGTCGCACGGCTGTGTGCGGCGGGTGTGGATTTCATCAAGGACGATGAAGTGTGTGCCGATCCTGTGCACGCACCTCTGGCGCAACGCGTTCCGGCCGTCATGGCCGCTGTGCGAGAGCATGAGCAGCGCACCGGCAAACACGTGATGGTGGCCTTTAATATCACCGATGAAACCGATGCGATGAAACGCCATGCCGACCTGGTGGCACGCGAAGGTGGCTCCTGCGTCATGGCCAGCCTCAACTGGTGCGGCCATTCCGGCATGCAGACGCTGCGCCGGCACACCGGACTGGCGATTCACGGCCACCGCAACGGCTACGGTGCACTTTCGCGCCATCCGCTGCTGGGCATGTCCTTCCAGGCCTATCAAACCCTGTGGCGGCTGGCGGGTGTCGACCACATGCATGTGCACGGTCTGCAGGGCAAGTTCTCGCAGGCGGATGAAGAGGTGATTGAGTCGGCGCATGACTGCCATACGCCGCTTGCCGACGGGCTCGATGACTGCGTCATGCCGGCCTTTTCTTCAGGCCAGTGGGCGGGAACTGTGCCTGCGACGTGGGCGGCCGTCAGGAACGACGACCTGCTGTTCATGTCGGGTGGCGGCATTCTGGCGCATCCGCAAGGGCCTGCTGCCGGTGTCGCCAGTATTCGCCAGGCCTGGGCTGCGGCGCGCGAAGGCGTTGCGTTGGCTGACCGCGCGCACGAAGCGCCAGAGCTGGCGGCGGCGCTGGCCTTTTTTGGCAAGTGACGATGTCTGTTGATGGCACACTGAAAATCGCCTTTTATGGCGATGACTTCACGGGTGCCACAGATACGCTGGCAACCGCTGCGCGAGCCGGCTTGCGCACGATGTTGTTCCTGGGGCTTCCGGGCGACGCCCAGATAAAGGAAGCTGGAGCGCTGGATTGCCTGGGCATTGCCGGTGCTGCGCGTGCCATGTCACCTGCGGAGATGCAGGCCGAACTGACACCTGTCGGCGAGTTCTTCGCATCGCTCAAGGTGCCGGTGACGCACTACAAGACCTGCTCGACTTTTGACAGCGCACCGCACATTGGCAGCATAGGCACGGCCATACGCATCCTGCAGCCTCACGCCGGCAACGCGTTTGTCCCTATCCTGGGCGGCCAGCCCAACCTGCGCCGCTACTGCGTCTTCAGTCACCTGTTTGCCGCATCGGGCGACGGCATCCACCGCATCGACAGGCACCCCACCATGCGTCAGCACCCGGTCACGCCCATGGCCGAGGCGGATCTGCGCCTGCACCTGCAGCAGCAGGGCCTGAGGCGCGTTGATGCCATTCACTACCCGGACTACGGCAGCCCGGCCGCACAGCTTGACCAGCAACTGGCGGCCCTGCTGGCGCAACAGCCGGACGCTGTGCTCTTCGACGTTGCACAGGCCGGCGACTTGGCTGTCGTTGGCCGGCTGGTCTGGCAGAGGGCGCTGCAGCAACGTCTGCTGGCGGTGGGCGCAAGCAGTGTTGTGCAGGCACTGGCGGCACATTGGGGTGATGACGGCATTGCCCGTGAGGTAAAAATTGCTCCGGCAGAAGGCCCCGTCCTGATGCTGGCTGGCAGCCTGTCGCCCATGACGGCCCGTCAGGTGCAGGCCGCCGTTTCGTATGACAAGGTGTTGCTTGATGCTTCACGACTGGCGCAAGACAGTGGTTACCGCTCGCAGATGGCCGGGGAGATCGCGGCGCAACTGGGCCAGGACAGGCATGTCATGGTTTGCACTTCAACTCGCGACGCCTCTGCGGCATTGAGTCTGAACGGGCGCTCGCTCGCCCAGGCGGGTGGTGACTTGCTGGCGCAGGTGCTGCGTCTCACGCCGGTTAAACGGCTGGGCATTGCTGGCGGCGATACTTCCAGCCATGCGGTGCAGGCGCTTGACGCCTGGGGCCTTTCCTACATCGCACAGCTTGCACCCGGCGTGGCCTTGTGCCGTCTGCACAGTGAGGATGCATCGCTGGACGGTATGGAGCTGATGCTCAAGGGCGGGCAGGTCGGCGGTGAACAGCTCTTTGAGGAGCTGCTCAGCGGCAACCATTGATGCGTTTAAAACGCGGACTCAAGCCCCGTGCTTGCCGGGCTGGGTGGCACCCCGGTGTCCGCGCCAATCTTCATTTCCCCACCCAGCGCGAGCAGCAAATCCGGAATCAGCTTGCGTATCTCGCCCGTGGCGATGGCAGCGTCCGCGTCAAAGCGGTCTTCCTTGCTGGCGGTGCTGTCTTCTTCAAACACGCCTTCCACAAACGAGAGCTTCTTGAGTTGAAGGCCTTCGGTCAGCACAAACGAGAGCCGGCCTTCCCACGTCAAGGCCAGCCGCGTGGGCAGCTTGCCCTGGGTGATGTGCTGCTGCACTTCCTCGATGTCCAGCGCGTGATGCGAGTAACGCACGACGGCTTTTGAGTCATCGCCGGCCTTGAGCTCGCACTCACGGTCCACGGTGAAGCCGGCAGGCGAGTCCTGGCTCAGCAGCCAGTCGGACATCGCAGCGACCGGCGATTGTGTTGTCTGCAGCAGCACGGCACCCATGCCGTCGACCGATTTTGCGAGACACGTCAACACCTCATCGGCCTTGCCCTGGCTGCCGGCATCAATCACCAGGGTGCCGGCGACCGGATCTATCCACACACTCACACTGGACTGTTTGGTGAAGGCCATGGGCAGCAGTTCCAGCCGCAGGTTGTCCTTTAATTCGCGCACTTCCTTTTTGCCCGGTTTGCGACCGGTGCTGGCCTCGATGTGCGCCACATGCTCCTTGACCTTGCGGGTGATGACCGAGCCAGGCACCGCCTTGCTTTCCATCATCAGTTTCAGGATGAGCTGGTTGCCGACGGACTCCACCAGTGGTCCGTGCACCTGGCCGCGCGGCGGCACCCAGCCGACGGATTTTTCCTGCGTCAGGCCGCACTCTACAAATGCAGCGGTCTGGAGTTGTTCTTCAAGTTGCGCAAGGGACAGGGACCACGCAGTCCCGAGGCGATACACCATCACGTTTTTAAACACAAAAACCTTTGAAAATAAGAAAAGGAAAGCGCTGCACTGGCTGGTCAACAAACAGGGTCAGATTTTTGTAGTTGCTGACGCAAATCAGCACATGGTTTGCAACTGGGTTGGGCATCCAGCGCGAGCTGCGGTCAATGGTCCACTGTATCAAATGGATGTGCGCGGTGGTGGACCGGGAGCGCGGCCTGCTGCACTGTTTTTTTATGCAACTTTACAAACCATCACGACTGCGCAATGGCCGCGTTACACGAGACGACCACACTTGCCTCCAACCTGAAGCCAATTCCGGATATCAGGCTTGAAACCAAGACCCCCGAAAGGAAGCTTTCCATGAAATTCGCAATCAAGTCTTCTGCCCTCAACAGCTTTGTGCTCGCCGGCCTGCTGGCCACTGTGGGTGCCAGCGCCATGGCACAGGGTGCTCCTGCTGCGCCACCTGCCGGCCCTGCGGCCGTGGGCAAACCAGCGGGCCCTCCCGGTGAGCATATGGGCCGACATGATCCCGCCAAAATGCAGGCCATGATGGCCAAGCATCAGGCAGACCTGAAAGCAAAACTGAAAATCACGCCGGCACAGGAAGGCGCATGGGCGGCTTACACCGCATCCATGCAGCCCCCTGCACATGGCGCACGTCCCACGCCTGAGCAGCGTGCCGAGTTCGACAAGCTGACCACACCGCAGCGCATCGACAAGATGAAGGAAATGCGTAGCCAGCGCATGGCCGCCATGAGCGCTACGATGGACAAGCGCGGTGAAGCGACCAAGACTTTCTACGCGGCGCTCACGCCCGAGCAGCAAAAGGTCTTTGATACCGAGCATGCCAAACACCGTGGTGGCCCCGGCCATCACGGCGGCCCTGGCGGCCCACGTGGCGCCGGCCCCCAAAAGGGCTAAGTCCTGCAGGGCGTGAGTGCCCTGAAAAGCCCACAGCGCATCGTCTGTTTGAGCAGGCGGTGCGTTTTTATTGGGCGAGAAGGATTTTGATTTCACCGCTGGCGATGAGTTTTTCAAGATCGGTCGCACCGCCGACCAATGTGCCTTTGACAAAAATCATGGGCAGTGTGGGCCAGCCGGTCCACATCTTCAATGCCGTCCGTTCACGCCACATGCTGAAGTAGCTGCCGTATTCAAGGTATTGAAAAGGAATGCCTGCGGTGTCCAGCGCCTTGCGGGCTCTCTTGACGAAGGGGTTGATCCGCATGCCGATGACAACAACGTCGCTGGCAGCAATGGCTTTTGTGGCTTCCTTCACGACGGCTTCGTGCCAGTTTGCAATCCGGTTGCGAATTGCGGGATGAACGTCAGATTCGGCTAAAAGTGGGCGTGTCATGTATTTCCCCTTGGTGATGGCGTGACGCAGCATAACTCCGCCATGGCAGCAGGGCCCAACGTGCAACACTTCAGAAGTCAGCGCAAAGCGGCGTAGGGGGTTTTCCAGAGCCGGGTTTTGAGGTGCAAACCCTTCCTAAACTGTGTCGATGATCAAAATACGAAAGGGCCAGGCGCCGGCCGTTCTCACGCGCAAAGCTTTTCACGAACGGTTCATGCAGTCCTTCATGGACCCGGCTTTCAAGGCAGAGGGCGAAGCCCTGTCGCGTATTGAAGATGTCGCGTGGGATGCGTACAGGGAGGGCCGCAAGGCACCTGTCACGCGCAAGGCCGGGCCGGCATTTGCTGACCCTGATTACGACATGTCGGCTGAATGGCTGGAAACGCGGGCCAGGCTCAAAAAAGCGCAGGCGGCCTGGGGCAGGCCGGCTACCGGATCACGCGTGTTGCTGGTCTGCGGTTCGCCGCGCAATGATGGCACATGCCCGGGCGAGATTTCCAAAACATGGCGCCTGACAAATACGGCAAAAACCGTGCTCATCAAAGCCGGCATGGAGGTCGATGTACTTGACCTCAGCCTGCTCACGTCCAGCTATCACCTCAACATTCACCCCTGCAAAGGCTGCGTGTCCACGGCCATGCCCCTGTGTCACTGGCCCTGCAGTTGTTACCCCAACCACTCGCTCGGACAGACCAGTGACTGGATGGCCGAAATTTATGAGCGATGGGTTGCCGCACATGGCGTCATCATCCTCACACCCGTGCACTGGTACCAGTCGCCCAGCCCGCTAAAACTGATGGTTGACCGGCTGGTGTGCGCTGATGGCGGAAACCCCGACCCAACGACGACAGGCGGTAAAAAGCCCGAGCTGGCCAAGCGGCTTGAAATGAAAGGCTGGGACTATCCCAAACACCTCAGTGGGCGTACTTACGGCGTGGTGGTTCACGGTGACGTGGCCGGCATTGAAGGCGCGCGACGCAGCCTGACCGACTGGCTGGACTGGATGGGGTTGATTGATGCGGGAACCCAGGCCAGGCTGGACCGCTTCATCGGCTATTACGAACCCTATGCCAACAGTCACGAGACCCTGGACGCGGATAAAAATGTGGTTGAAGAAGTCAAAAATGTAGCCGCTGCGGTTGCTGCTGCCGTCAGGCAGTTGCGTGTTGGCAAGCTCGCCCAGCCGGATCGCAAGCTTGAGCGACCGCGGCCGAAATAGTGCTTCATGTGGAAACGGCGGCCCGCTTCGGTGGCTGGCGGGCAAAAAGTGACTTGGGCAAAACAAAAGCCCCGGCTTTTAAACCGGGGCTTTTTCAAATCTGGATGGAAAGTTGGCGATATATCGCCAACTTCTGCTCACAGATCAGTTGGAAGACTTGCCTTCTTTCATTGGCGTATTGCCTGCGTTGCCCGACATGCGTGCCTGACGTGCTGCGCGTGCCTCGGCGCGCTGTGCCTTGCGCTCTTCAGCAGTCAATTTTGGCTTCTTCGCGGCACCGCCCTCATTGGTGTTCATGGTGTTGGGATTGTTGGAACGGGCCGTGCCGGAACCAGTGACAACGCCAGACTTTTGCGGCATGGCTTCTGCTTTTACTTCAGCGCGTGACTTCACGGACGCGCCGTTGTCACCCATGCCACTCGCACCGGTCGGGCCTGCGCCACCCTGTGTGCCGGACTTTACATCGGCGGTTTGTGCGGCTGCAAAACCGGACACTGCCATCATGGCTGCGAGGAGGACGGACATTGTTGACTTGTTCATTTCTAATTCCTTTGGATTGACTTTGGGTTGAATCTGGTTGACAGAACCAGGTGGAGACTTATTTTTGTAAGGTCTCCGACTTGAGTGACCCCACAAAAACTAATTTAGCGTCTTGGCCAGTCCCGACACATCAGCAACACGGCTTTTGTGTTGTAGGACGCACTGCCTTGCAATGCGCCCCTGAAAAGCCCGCGCACTCGGGCTTTTAGTTGGCCTGGCCGCCAACATTGCCCTGTGCGTTGGCAGAGGCACCTGCTGACACGCCTGCGGATGACGGCACGCTGCCACGAACCGTACCACCGGCGCGTGCCGCCACATCACCGCCAGTATGGACGGCACGCCGTGCTGCACGTTTTGTCGTACCGCTCATGGAATTCGCGGAGCCTTCCACGGCGGCAGAAGTACGCGCACCAGCACGGGCTGCAGCGCTGGTTGCGGCACCAGTGTTCACGTTGGCGTTCGTGCCAGCGTTGAGGCCTGCTTCAGCAGAGCCATTGGTTGCGCCATTGCTGTTGCCGGCATTGGAGCGAACGTCGCCGCCAATGTTGGCGTTCACGCCGGTACGCACTCCTGTACCCAGCCCTGCGCCTGAAGACGAGCTGCCTGCACCAATACCAACGCCAGCGTTAACGCCCACGCCGCCGCCGATACCGAGGCCAACCTGGGCATGTGCGGACATGGCCATCACGGCAGTGAGGGCGATTGCAGCAGGAATGGATCGCATTGAGAAATTGTTCATTTTTAACTCCTTGAGAGACTTTGGGATCTGAACGAATCAGCGTCCCTGTACCAACGGGCTGAAGCGGTGCCAGAACAAGGCACAAGATTCAGAGGCCAGACCAGATACGGTCTGGTTGCTTTCAATTTAGGCGTGAAGGACCATGGCTGGTTATCGGTATCCTGCGCACACACGCGTAGGACGCCGCGCCCGGCAAATATCTGAAAAACAACGCCAGAGCAAGGTCTCCAGCCCTTGCCGTGATTTATTGCCTTGAAGTGCGCAGGACAGCAACTTAGCTTGTGGTCCTACAGCGACAGCGGGGGGCTGGTAGAACAATGGGCCCTGTCAGCAGATCCTGTGATCTGATTTGTTTTAATCCGTTGATCCCACAACGCTGGCGTCTGTGTCCCGACGCCCTTGTAACCTGCTTATGCCCACACCCTCGTCACTTGTCACTGTTCCTGAGGAAAGTCCAGCCACCGTGCCGCCGCTCGCCGACGCGGATGTGATTTCCGAGACCACGCAAGTCCTTGCCACGGCAGCCATGACGTTCTCGTTGAAGGTGTTGACGGTCAACATCCACAAGGGTTTTACCTTCTTCAATCGCAAATTCATACTTCCCGAATTGCGTGAGGCGGTGCGCACAGTGGGCGCTGATGTGGTGTTCCTGCAGGAAGTGACCGGCAGTCACGTCAAGCACCAGGACAAGTTCGACAACTACCCGGATACGCCCCACTACGAATTTCTCGCCGACAGCATCTGGCCGCAGTTTGCTTATGGCCGTAACGCGGTGTACACACATGGCGATCATGGCAACGCCATCATGTCCAAGTTCCCCATCGTGCGTTTTGAAAACCATGATGTCTCCATCAGCGGACCTGAGCGGCGTGGCCTTTTGCATTGCGAGCTGCAGATACCCGGCCGGAGCCTGAATATTCATGCCATCTGCGTGCACCTGAGCCTGACGGAGTCACACCGTACCCAGCAGATGGAAAAACTCTGCAGGCTGGCCGGGACTGCCGTTCCGGCTGCAGCGCCGCTTGTTGTTGCCGGTGACTTCAACGACTGGCGTCATCGCGCAAGCCGGCAATTGTCCGAGGGCGCAGGGCTGCACGAAGTGTTTGTGCAGGCCAACGGTCATCCGGCAAGGACCTTTCCGGCGCGCTTCCCGCTTCTGCGGCTTGACCGCATTTATGTGCGCAACGCGATTGGCCATTCACCAGTGGTTCTGCCCAACAAGCCATGGTCGCATTTGTCCGATCACGCGCCGCTTGCTGCAGAAATTGAAATCTAGCGGGAATTGAGGAGCAAATCGTGAGATGGATTGAAGGCAACAAATTCACCCTGCTTGAAAACGGCGAAGGTTTTTTCCCGCGTGTATTTGAATGCATTGCGGCCGCTGAACGCGAAGTCGTGCTGGAAACCTTCATCCTGTTCGAGGACAAGGTCGGCAAGCAACTCCACGTGGCGCTGCTCCAGGCGGCAGCCAACGGTGCGCAGGTCGATGTGACGATTGATGGCTTCGGCTCGCCTGATCTTTCCAATGAATTTATCACCACCCTGATTGACGCGGGCATTCGTGTTCATGTGTTTGACCCTGGCACTCCGGTGATGGGCTGGCGTACCAATGTGCTCAGGCGCATGCACCGCAAGATCGTGGTGGTCGATGGCAGCCGGGCTTTTGTCGGCGGTATCAATTATTCGGCCGACCATCTTGCAGACTTTGGCCCCCAGGCCAAGCAGGATTACTCGGTTGAAATTGAAGGTCCCATCGTCCGTACGATTCACGACTTCACGCACCGGGCGCTTGCCGCCGGCCAGCGCAATGCACAGGGTGTGAAGGCGGCGCCATGGTATGACCGGTTTTCAGATGGCAAGGCCCCTGCGGCTGATTCAGCGCCAGTCGCCGGCCAGGCAGCCGCTATTTTTGTCACCCGGGACAATCGCAAGCACACCAACGACATTGAGCGCCACTACCGCATCGCGATACGCGCCGCGCGTGAGCGGGTGGTCATTGCGAATGCCTATTTCTTCCCCGGTTACCGGCTCATCAAGGAAATGCGCCGCGCAGCGCGCCGCGGCGTCGATGTACGCCTGATATTGCAGGGCGAGCCCGACATGCCGATTGTGAAGACAGCAGCCAGCATGTTGTACCACCACCTGATCAAGGCGGGTGTGCGTATCTATGAATATTGCGAGCGCCCCCTGCATGGCAAGGTGGCCGTGTCCGATGGTGAATGGGCAACGGTGGGCTCCAGCAACCTGGATCCGCTCAGCCTGTCGCTCAATCTTGAGGCCAACGTCATCATCCGTGACCGTGCTTTTAACGAGCATTTGACGGAGCGCCTGGATCACCTGATGGCGCACAGCTGCAAGCAGATCAGGGCCGATGAGCTGGAAGCCTCGCGCTGGTGGTTTTCACTTCGCAGCTTTTTTGTCTTTCACCTGCTGCGCCGCTACCCGGCATGGGCAAGCTGGTTGCCGGCGCATGCGCCGCGTATCACACCGGCGCTTGTGCAGGCCAGGCAGGAAGAAGACCGCGCCAGGATTCAAGGCACAGGTGCGGACAACGTTGCCAAAGCAGATCCCGCATGAGGCGACGGTGGACCTCGTGCAGGCCATTCCCGTAAGCCCTCCCACAGAAGCCGCCGTAACACGCCGTGCATGGTGGCCTTGGGCAAAACGTGTGGCGAGTTGGGTATTCATCCTGCTGGTGGTCGGCCTGCTCGCCTCCCTGGCCTGGCGCATTGAATGGCCGGCAGTCCTCACCGCGCTGGAGAACTACCCCGTCCGTGCCACCTGGGGCGCCCTGCTGCTGGTGGCCGCCAGCTTCACGCTTTACAGCTGCTTCGACTTGCTGGGTCGCCGTTATACCGGCCACAGGCTGGGTACACCTGCCGTGATGACCACCACTTTTGTCAGTTATGTGTTCAACCTGAACCTGGGCTCGCTGGTTGGGGGCGTGGCCATGCGTTACCGCCTCTATTCGCGCCTCGGGCTCAAGATCGGCGTGATCACGCGCGTCATGACGATCAGCATGCTCACCAACTGGATGGGCTACATCTTCCTGGCGGGCCTGGTGTTCAGCATCAAGCCACCCACCCTGCCGCAAAGCTGGGGCGTCCAGATTCTGGAGTTGCGCCTGGGCGGTCTTGCCCTGCTGGGCGTTGCCGCTGCCTACCTGGGCGCCTGCGCATTTTTTGGCCGTCGCAGGATTGATGTGCGCGGCCACACCATTGAACTGCCTTCGGCGGGTTTGGCCAGCCTGCAATTACTGATGGGCGCGGGCAACTGGCTGATCATGTCGGGCATTGTTTTTATCCTGCTGCAGCATCGTGTCGAGTTCACCATGGTGGTGGGCGTATTGCTGCTGGCGGCAATTGCGGGTGTGATTACCCACATTCCGGCCGGGCTCGGCGTGCTGGAGGCAGTCTTTGTCGCCATCCTGTCTCACCAGATGCCTCGGCCAGACTTGCTGGCTGCGCTGGTGGCCTACCGCGTGATTTATTACGTTGCACCGCTGGCCATTGCCGCATTGATGTATCTGGCCATGGAGGTGAGGGCCAAAAAAGCGCAAAGAGCTCAAAGGCCAAAAACATTAAATGCACGCAAAAGACTGTAAATAAATACAGCCGATCCCGGGTAATGCTGTATATTAATACAGTGTCCATGGAAACCATCCAGCGCAAACTCGCGATCCTGGCTGACGCCGCCAAATACGATGCTTCCTGCGCGTCCAGCGGCACGTCCAAACGCCATTCGATGGGCGGCAAGGGGATTGGCTCTACCGAAGGCTCCGGCATTTGCCACAGCTATGCACCCGATGGTCGCTGCATCTCGCTGCTCAAGATCCTGCTGACCAATTTCTGCACCTACGATTGCCTGTATTGCGTCAACCGCGTCAGCAGCAACGTGGCCCGGGCGCGTTTTACGGTCGATGAGGTCGTCAACCTGACACTCGACTTCTATCGCCGCAACTGCATCGAGGGGCTGTTCCTCTCAAGCGGCATCATCCAGAGCCCCGACTACACCATGGAGCAGGTGGTGGAGGTAGCGCGCAGGCTGCGTGAAGATCACGACTTTCGGGGCTACATCCACCTCAAGACCATTCCCGATGCGTCGCCTGAACTTCTGGCCAGCGCCGGCAGGTATGCAGACCGCCTCAGCATCAATATCGAGCTGCCGACACAGGACGGCCTGCAGGCGCTGGCGCCTGAAAAAAACGCGCCGGCCATACGCCGCTCCATGGCGCGCCTGCGCGTGCATATTGATGATGCCAGGCAGGCCGCAGCTGATCAGGGCAGCAAGGTCATCTCCCTGCCGCAATCGCGCAAGGCCGGTCGTGCCATCGCGCCGCGTTTTGCGCCTGCCGGCCAGAGCACCCAGATGATTGTGGGTGCCGATGGTGCGAATGACAGCACCATTCTTCATGCCTCGGCCTCGCTCTACGGCACCTTCCGCATGCGGCGCGTGTATTACTCGGCCTTCAGCCCCATACCTGATGCATCGCTTCGCCTGCCGCTGACGCAGGCTCCGCTGCTGCGCGAGCACCGGCTGTACCAGGCCGACTGGCTGATGCGGTTTTACGGGTTCAGCCATGATGAAATCGTGCCGATGGACACTGGCGGCGAGCGCACTGCCGGTAGCGGCATGCTGTCGCTGGAGCATGACCCCAAGCTGGCCTGGGCGCTGGCCAATCGCGCCCGCTTTCCGGTGGATATCAACCGTGCACCGCGCGAAATGCTGCTTCGCATTCCGGGTCTTGGTGTCAAGGCGGTAGAGCGCATTCTGCAGGCGCGCCGCGTTCGCGATGTGCGCAGCGACGACATGCTCAGACTGAACGTACCCTTGAAAAAGGTCATGCCCTTTGTGCTGCTGCCAGATCACCATCCCGGCGCGGTGCTTGACGCCGCACGCCTGCCCCGTCTGTTGCGCGAGGCACCCGTCCAGCGCGGCCTGTTTGACATGCCACCGCCTGATGAAGAGGACGCCACAACGGCTCCCCTTCTGTTTCGTCCTGCACAAATCGCGCCGATGGCCACTGCTGCATCGGCCCGTTTGCCTACAGCTGCGCGCAATGACGTGGGCGCATTGTCCGTGTCAGGCTGTGAAAAAAGGAGCTTGCCATGGGCGTGATGAATGACCCGCTGACGAACGACCTGTTTCCCCAGGCGTTGCTGCCTGTCGCGCTGCAGGGTGCGACCGATCTGGACGGTTTTCGCCGTGCGTCACGCGCGCTGATTGCGCGCCAGATGTTGCCGGAGCAGATCATCTGGAGCAGCGGCGACGAGTCAACCCAGGATCTTTTCGGTGCGCACAGCCGCACCGGCAGCAGCGGCCAGCGCGACACCTTTCACTGCCTCAGTCCTGATGAATTCGCGGCAGCGCCTGCGCTCAGTGTTCCGCCCGAGTTCATGACGCTGTGCCAGGCGGCCATTCTTCACAGTGACCCAAACCGTTTTGGCCTGCTTTACCGCATTCTCTGGAGGCTGTCACACGAGCCCGGCTTGCGGCACGATCCGCTGGACGCAGACATCATGAAAGCGCAGCAGCTGGCGCATGCGGTTCGGCGCGACATGCACAAGATGAAGGCCTTTGTGCGCTTTCGCAGCGTGCAGGATGAAACCTTCAAGACCCATCCCGAAGGCGGCCCGCTGCATGTGGCCTGGTTTGAGCCCGGGCACCATATTGTTGAAGCCGTCGCACCGTTTTTTGCGAGGCGTTTTGCGCAGATGCGGTGGGCCATCCTCACACCCGAATGCAGCGTGGAGTGGAACAACGCGGGCGCTGAACTGCCGCCCGTCAAAGATGCGGATGCTGGCGATTTGCCGGGCCTGCGTTTTGGTCCGGGCGCATCGAAGCAGGATGCACCACCACCGGATGCCGGTGAGCAGTTGTGGCTTACCTATTACCAGCACATCTTCAACCCGGCGCGCCTGAAGGTGAAGATGATGCACAAGGAGATGCCGCGCAAATACTGGAAGAACCTGCCTGAGGCAGAGATGATCCAGTCGCTGGTGGCCGGCGCGCATGAAAGCAGCACCCGCATGATCGAACAGCCGGGCAGCATTCCTTCAAGGCGTATTCCCATCGCAGACGTGACGCATCGCCGCGCTGACGGATACACGCACGAAGCCGATGGCAAGCCCATGCGTTCGCTCTCCGCCGTGCGGCAGGCGGCTGAACATTGCCGCGTGTGTCCTATCGGTGAATGCGCCACGCAGGCGGTCTGCGGCGAGGGGCCCTTGAACGCCAGCATCATGTTTGTGGGTGAGCAGCCTGGTGACCAGGAAGACCTTCACGGCAAGCCCTTTGTCGGCCCGGCCGGCCAGCTGCTCAACCGGGCGCTCGCAGAACTGGGCATTGAACGGGACGGCGTATTTGTCTCCAATGCCGTCAAGCACTTCAAATACGAGCTGCGTGGCAAACGCCGCATCCATAAAACGCCAAGCCAGCGCGAGATGGCGGCATGCCAGCACTGGCTGGAAGACGAGATTCGAATCGTCAAACCCGGGGTGCTGGTGGCACTGGGCGCCACGGCGGCGCGGTCACTGCTGGGCCATGCGGTTCCCGTCATGGCGTCGCGTGGGCGGTGGTTTGATCGCCAGGACGGTCTCAGGGTCTTGGTGACCGTGCATCCCTCGGCGCTGCTGCGTTTGCCCGAAGAGGCCAGGGATGAAGCCTACAGCGCCTGGCTTGCCGACCTGGCGAACCTTTCAGACTGAGCCTTGGGGTTCGTTATCGCCCGCCACGACTCAAGGCCGTGGCGTTGCGGGTAATTTCTCATCAGGCACGACATCGCCCGGTGCGCTTTTGACAACTTCAGGTGGCGGCACGTAGTCGCGCGGATCGTTGCTGCTACCCGGCAACACGGTGGGCCTGGTGCTCGAATCCCTGCCGTCAGACGGCTCCAGCGTATTCGGCCGATTGACCCGGCGATCTGGATTACGGTTCTTCGGGTTGGGGGGCTTGTAGCAGCTTGCGCAGACCTGCGCCTCCACTTCAAGGCTGGTGAAGGTGAGGGCTGACAACACGGCAGCAATGACCAGAAGTCCGGATCGGCAACGCATGGTCTTTCTCCTCTGACGCAATGTCCTGATTGTCCGGCAATTACCTTCACGTGTTAAGTTGTTTGACGGGGCGTGGGATTTCAGCCAGCCGGCCCCAAGCCGGCGCGTCCGATGCCAAAAAATAGCTAAATTAGCTATAACAGCTGTTTTGACGCCTCGCAGGCATCAGTGGCGACTGAAACGGCCGAAAAACCCGCAAAAACCCCGCGAAAAAGCGCATTTTCAGGTGCCTGAAGTGCCTCCAGACCAATGGATACGGGCGTAAATAGCTATAAAAATAGTAGCTATCAATCAGGTTGAATCGGCAAGCGACAACACAATGGCCAAAACCGATGCGCAGAAAATCAGTCGCGCCAGGCCACCAGCCGTATCAGGCTGATCTCGGACGGCGCGCCAAAACGCTTGGGCGGCCCCCAGTAACCGGTCCCGCGGCTGGTGTACACCCACAGATCCCTGAGCTTGTGCAGGCCGTGGGTAAAAGGCTGCTGGAACTGCACAAACAGGTTCCATGGATAAAACTGCCCGCCGTGCGTGTGGCCAGACAGCTGCAGGTCGAAGCCTGCGTCTGCCGCCGCCGAAGCGCTGCGCGGCTGATGGGCCAGCAGCAGGCGCACCGGGGCAGCCTGCGGGGCACCGTCAAGCGCGGTTTTCGGGTCGCTGCGGTGTTTTTCGTCGAAATGGTGCGCGTTGTAGTCGGTCACACCGGCCAGCACCAGCGGCGCCATGATCTGCGAGTCGTCCTGCGGATCACCGTGCGGTGTCAGCGCAGTGTTGGCCTGTTTGCCGTGGTGCAGCACCACGTGCTCATTCATCAACACCGTCAGGCCGATGCGTCGCAACTCGGCCACCCAGGCATGCGCGCCCGAGTAATACTCATGGTTGCCCGTCACCGCAAAAGTGCCATGCCGCGACTTCAGCCATCCCAGCGGCGCGACGTGACCGGACAACTCCGACACCTTGCCGTCCACGATGTCGCCAGTCACGGCCACCATGTCGGCATTCAGGCTGTTGACCTTGGTGACGATGCGCTGCAGCCAGGCGCGCTTGATGGTCGGGCCGACATGGATGTCGCTCAGCTGCGCGACCGTGAAGCCCTGCAGTGCAGCCGGCAAGCCCTTGATGGGCACGTCAATCCGTACAACGGCCGGGGTGCGCCGCGCGTTCAGAAAGCCCAGCACAGTCACCACCAGCGCCAGCACTGGAACTGCTTCGGCAGATCCGGTTTGCCATGCCGCCAGTGGAATGTCAGCACCGACAGCCCGCACCAGCCACAGAACAGGCAGCAGCACATCGCGCGCCAGCGTCAGCACAAACAGCGACGAGAACAGCCCCATCAGCAGAAGGCCCACCCAGCTCAGGCGATCAGCCCAGGGCTGCCTGGCAATGCGGCTGCCTGTCAGACCGAGCGGCATCAATATCGGCGAGAGCACCAGCAGTGCCGTCACGAGCACCTGGAGGCGCGGAAATGCCCCAAGACCGGGCACGATGCGCCAGCCGACATACGCATGAAGCAGCGCCATGAGCGCCACGATAGGATAAAACCGCATAAATTTCCGGTGAAGTGCCTCGGCATGTGGGCATGCCATGCTTCGTATTCAAGTGCCTGGATCAAGCACTTTCAGTGCCACCGGAAAGGTTGTGGAAATCGCGGAAACGAGATGGCAGATCCGGCACAGGCTGACCCGGGCCCGCAGCGGCGATCAGGGTGTGCCCATCACCGCTTTCGTAAATTCTTCACGCGAAATAAAAGTATCCCGGTTGGTGTCTATCTGCTCAAACCGCCGCGCCACTTCCGGGAAACGATCCGCCTCGGCGCGTGTCAGGCGTGCATCGTGGTTTTCATCGGCCCGGTCGAAAGCGGCGTTGACCTCGGTGTTTGAAGGAAGACGCGGCGTTGTGGCGGGCGCAGGGCTGCTGGCTGCAGCCGGCGGGGTTGCGGGCGGGGTACCTTGAGCGTGGGCTGCGCCATTGGTCGCCAACAACGCTGCGGCAGCCAAACTGCAGGCCGCAGCAGTGCGCACGGCGGGTTTGTACAGTGCCGCCATAAAATGGCCTTGCGCGTGGGAAGGAGATGATGGTGTGAAGCCTCTGGAAAAAATCATCCGGATAAAACCTTTTGAAAGTTGAAAAGGGCTATTCCAGCGCATGGCAGACAGCTTTGCCAGCACTCTTTCCGGATGTTTCCTCACTGACATCATCACGCACAAGGACACATTTCTTTTCCTTTTCGTTTTCCGTTTCATGCGCGCTTTGCCACCCTGTAATTTTTAAATCCCCTTTCCTGGACACCCCATGGCCAACCGACTTTCCCAGATCGCCACCCGCACCGGAGACAACGGCACCACCGGCCTGGGCGACAACACCCGTGTCTCCAAAGACAGCCTGCGTGTGCATGCGATGGGCGATGTTGACGAGCTCAATTCGCAGATCGGCGTGCTGCTGTGCGAAGAAATGCCTGACGGCGTGCGTGAGTTGCTGGTCGAAGTGCAGCACCAGCTTTTCAACCTCGGCGGCGAACTCAGCATTCCGGGTTTCGAGCTGCTCAAGCCCGAGGCTGTGGCGCTGCTGGACAGCGCGCTGGAAGAGCACAACGCCACCCTGCCGCGCCTGGCCGAATTCATCCTGCCCGCCGGCTCCCGCGCTGCAGCCCTGGCGCATGTTTGCCGCACTGTGGCCAGGCGCGCTGAACGCGCCGTGGTCGCGCTGGGCGCCGAAGAAACACTGAAAGAAGCGCCGCGCCAGTACCTCAACCGCCTGAGCGACCTGCTCTTTGTCTTGTCGCGCGTGCTTAACCGCATGAACGGCGGCGACGACGTTTACTGGAAAAGCGAACGACTGACAAACAGCTGAAAGGCAAGGGCCGCTGTGGAACCGGCTTCGCCGGGCCACCAGCGGCGTCCCCTGCAAGGGGAGAACAGGCGACACGCAGTGAGCCCTGACAGGGGTGGGCAACTATCGCGGTTGCAGAACGGCCATGGTGATTCTTGACACGCAGGTCAGCTCGCCTGCCTCGTTGGTCAGCTCGATGGCCCAGACATGGGTGCTGCGACCGATATGCACGGGGCGCGTGATGCCTGTCACCCAGCCGCTGCTTGCGCCCTTGAGGTGGTTGGCGTTGATGTCGAGCCCCACAACACGATGGCCTTTGGGCACGGCGAAGGCCGCGCCGCAGGAGCCCAGCGTTTCCGCCAGAACCACCGACACACCGCCATGCAGCAGACCGTAGGGTTGCACGGTTCGGTGATCCACCGGTACACGGGCGCGTATGAAGTCGTCGCCGACCTCGAGAAATTCAATGCCCAGGTGGCCGACGGCGGTATTGACGCCGGTTGCGGTGAGCGCTTCGAGTGAAATGGGCTGTTTCCAGATGGGCATGGTGCGTATTTTTTGAGGTTGTCAGGGCCTGATGCCCGCCTCTCCACTATACGGCGGCAGCCTACAGGCGCCGGTTACTTTGTCGCGCCGGCACCAGCGGGCCGGCGTATATGCTGGAGCCAGATGCCCCGGAAAACATCCACCTCATGACGCGCGCCCGCAAATGGCTGATGGGTGTGGCTATGGCTGTGGCGCTTTTGCTGGCCGCAGCAGCTGTTGTCATCGGCCTGATACCTTCGGATAAAGAACTCGCAGCTACTGCGGCCGTAAAACTTGGTGCAGCCGTGGGTGCCGAGGTGCGCGTAGGGGCGGTGCACTGGCGTGTGTTGCCATCACCTGCTGTTGTTGTGCAGGATGTGACCATCGTCCGTCCGCAGCCCATCACCGCCAGTTCCCTGACCCTGTATCCGGATCTCAGGGCGCTCGCCAGAAAGCACATCCGCTTTGACCAGGTCACGCTGGACGGCGCCGTGGTGCCGCAGATGTCACTGCGGGGGCTGGGTTCTGCCGCCACAGAGGGCAAGGGCGCCAGCGCGCAAGGCAGTGACTGGACGGTTGATGAAATCCCGCTCGCGCATTTTGTCTTTTCCAGCGTGACCTGGATTACCCGCCGCGGCATACCTGTCATCTATGACGGCGAAGCGGACTTCGACGCAAACTGGCGGCCGCGCACGGCCGCATTGCGGCGGCCGGGGTTCACCCCGCTGACGGAGCTGCGGCTGACCCGCCAGGGCATGGACGACCGCTGGGCCGTGGCCATCAAGCTGGGCGGCGGCACAGCCAACGGTGAGGCCAGTCTGCAAACGCTTGCCAATGGCCGCCTGAAGGTAGCTGGCAAGCTCAAGCCGCGGGGTGTCGAGGCCGCGGCGGCGCTGGAGGCCTTCAACCGCCGCCCGGCCATTTCAGGCCGGATGAACGGCGACACCACGCTGTCCGCAGAAGGTGACACGTTGGTGGAGCTCGCCCAGTCGCTCAACACCAAAACGCCTTTTGTCATGGGCCCGGGCAAGCTGCTGCGCTTTGACCTCGACAAGGCCATTCGCAGCGTCGGCAAGGACCACGCGGGCCAGACGCCGCTGGACTCGGTCACCGGCCTGCTTGAAACACAAAACACGCCGGACGGCATGGTGAGCTACTTCAGGGGTATCCGCGCCAAATCAGGCTCGCTCAGCGCCACCGGCGACGCCAGACTTTTCAATCGTCAGGTGGATGCGGAGTTTGCCGTGGACCTGGTCGACGGTATCGTCGGCGTGCCGCTCAAGGTCACCGGGCCGACCAGCGATGTCAAGGTCAGCGTGCCCGGCGGTGCCGTTGCCGGTGCGGTTGTGGGCACTGCGGTATTGCCCGGCATCGGCACGGCCATAGGCGCGCGGATAGGCGCGACGCTGGGCAAACTGTTTGGCCCGGCGCCTGGCGCGTCAGCGCCCAAAGCCGGTGCAACGAATGCCCGTCAAGCGCCATGAACGCGATTTCCGGTATCCTGATGGCCCGCAAACGCGATTCCAGCCCCATGCCACAACAGCCCGAAACCTCCGATACCTCCACGCCACTGGCGCGAGCCCTGGACCAGAACGAAACCGTCAAGGACGTCGTTGAGCAGTCCGCCGCCGAACTGGTCGTGATCAACGCTGTCCTGAAACAGGAAATCCCGGACCACATCCAGGTCGACGAAGTCGCCCAGGCGCTGCTCAAAACGGATGAGCTTGAAACCCGAATCACCGAAACCGCCCAGGACCTTGCCGAAGTCAACGAGGTGCTGGCGCAGGAGATCGACCAGCGCGCAGACCTGGAACGCGAACTCGCTGAAACCAAGGCGGCATTGGCCGATGCTCAAGGTACCGCCGATCGCAAATAAGCCAGGTCGGGTGATTGCCTGACGCGCAGGGGCGATATCTTCAGGCTTGCCAGCGCGAGAAGCGTCTTATATTGACCAAGGCGCATTCCCGTCGCCTGCCCACAACCTTGGCACCTATATCTCCATGAGCAAAAAACCGCTTTCCGGCCCCCCCACGCGCCCTTTGTTGAAAGCCCTTGATCAAAACGATGGGGTCAAGAAGGTCGTCAAGCAGTCGGCCGATGAGTTGCTCGTGATCAATGCAGTGCTCAAAAAAGGCATACCGGACCAGGCCCAAACAGGCGACGTAGCCCAGGCGCTGCAAAAAACCGAAGACATCGAAGACACCATTCAGGAGTCAGCAGAGAGCCTGGCGGAGGTCAATCAACTTCTGGAACATGAAGTCGACGAACGCATCTCGCTGGAGCGGGAGCTGCTTGCAACCCAAACCGCTCTTGCGCGCGCGAACAAAGAGCTCCCAAAGGATTAGGCGGGCTGCTTCGGGCCTTTGCTGCGATTGAGCAGTGCGTAAAGCAGGATCGCGCCAAACGTGGCGGTGCCAATGCCGCCCAGCGCAAACTGGCCGAACTTCAGCGTGAAGTCACCGGTGCCCAGCACCAGCGTGATGGCCGCCACCAGCAGGTTTTTATTGTCTGAAAAATCAACCTTGTTGGTCACCCAGATGCGTGCGCCGGCTACGGCAATCAGGCCGAAGACCACAATGCTGACGCCGCCCATCACCGGCAGCGGAATCGCCTGGATCAGCGCACCGAACTTGGGGCTGAAACCCATGACGACGGCGATCAATGCCGCGACGATGAACACGGCGGTGGAGTAAATCCGGGTCGCTGCCATCACGCCAATGTTTTCAGCATAGGTCGTCACGCCGGTGCCGCCTGCGCTGCCGGACACCACGGTCGCGATGCCGTCGCCGATGAATGCGCGGCCCATGTACTGATCGAGGTTTTTGCCTGTCATCGCCGTCACGGCCTTGATGTGGCCCAGGTTCTCGGCCACCAGGATGATGGCCACCGGCGCGATCAGCAGCATGGCGCTGCCGCTGAAAACCGGCGCTGTAAAACCGGGCATGCCGAACCAGGCCGCACTGGCGATGCCCGACAAATCAACCGGCTTGCCCATGCCCATGCCGTTGGTGAGCACGGCGTAAATGATGCTCGCCATAATCAGGCCGACAAGAATCAGGAGGCGCTGCACCATGCCGCGTGTCATCACTGCCACCAGTGCCACGCTGACAAAGGTCACGACCTGCATCCACGAATCAAAATTGCTGGCCGCCATGTTCTTGACGGGAATGCTGGCCAGGTTCAGGCCGATGACAGCCACCACCGCACCGGTCACGACAGGCGGCATGAAGCGCTCGATCCAGCCGGTGCCTATGACCTGCACCAGCACGCCAATGAGGGTGTAGACCGCACCGCAGGCAATGATGCCGCCGAGTGCCACGCCGAGGTTGGTGTTGGGCCCCTTGCCTGCATAGGCGCTGGCCGCAATCACCACGCCGATAAATGCAAAGCTCGAACCAAGGTAGCTGGGGACCTTGCCGCCCGTCACGACAAAAAAGATCAGCGTGCCTATGCCGCTCATCAGAATGGCGATGTTGGGGTCGAACCCCATCAGGATGGGTGCCAGCACCGTGGCGCCAAACATGGCGATCACGTGCTGCACACCCATGACCGCCGTTTGCGGCCACGGTAGCCGCTCGTCGGGCGCAATCACGCCGCCCTGCTGCAAAACGTCACTGCTTTTCTCCGTCCAGTCCAGCATTCCCATTTCCCGCTCCTTGTAGTGAATCACTAAATGCTAAAAGCAATCATCACACCACGCAAGGAAAGAGGCCGGTGTAAAACGCTCAGGCCATGAAGGCCGCGACCTCCCGCAGCACGGTCTCGTCTTTCAAAATGCGCCTGTGGCCCAGGCCCTCGGTTGCCACCAGCCGCGCGCCGGCAATGGCCCGGCTGTAGGCCACACCATCTGCAAACAGGTTGATGCTGTCCTGCCTGTCATGCACCACCAGCGTTGGCATGCGGATGCGTGTGCCCACCGCAACGGGCTCGAACTGCGGCATCAGGATGCCTTCACGCGATTCAATGCGCCGCTGCATCGCCGCGCGCGTGGTTTCACGCAGCCCGAACACCCGCGCAAACAGGCGTGTGTATTCAAGTGGCGACGCCGGCGGGGCCAGCAGAACCAGGCGGGCAGTATCCAGGCCGCGGCTGGCCGCGTAGGCACTGGCGTTCGCTGCCAGTGAATGCGCAACCACGCCGTGAATCGCATAGCCCTGCTGTGTGAGGCGCGCCGCCACGTAGTCGAGCACACGCGCAAACTGCGGCAGGTTGGTGGTGGCGCCGCTGCTGCGGCCATGCGCCGGCATTTCAACCATCACCGGCAAGAGGCCCTGGCTGCGCAGCCTGTCGGCCAGCGCCAGCATCTGCCCCGCGTGGCCGCCCCAGCCGTGCAGCAAGAGCACCACGCGGTCCGGCGGGCTGCTGGTGGGCGCGTACAGCGTGATGCTGGCGTTTTCAAACGGCCATTGTTCGATGTGCCAGTCGGCGGACCAGCTTCGCCGGCGATTGATCCACTTGGGCGGCAACGGCGTGCCAAACAGGCGGTAAGCCGCTCGCACGGCCAGCGCCGGCCAGAGGCGTTCTGATGCCGCCAGGCCAAAGCGGAACAGCCGTGTCATACGGCTGGCGTTGTAAAAAGCCGAGGTCGCTTCAAGCGATGTGCGGGTCATGTCGTTCGCCCTGCTCAGTACCAGACCCAGTCCTCGTTGCTGCGGGGCAGACTGCGTAGCGAGGCCAGCACGGCCCTGACTGTGCGAACGATTCCATAGACACCCAGACCCACAAATAAAACCAGCATGATTTTCTCCTTTTATCGCACAACTGTGCGAAATTTAGACCTGCAAAAACCCGTGAATAACTTCATCCCTGCCCACGCAAATTTCAGGCGCTGTAGCTTCTGAGCAGCCGGGCCCAGGAAGCCCGCGCACGCTCTGCCGATGTGGTGTCGCGCAAAAAACGCGCATCGTGAATCATGCCCAGCGCCAGGCTGCTGATCTCGCCCACCAGCTGGTCCGCGTCAAGGTCGGCCTGCAGGTGCCCGGCCTCGACCGCCTGCATCACCGTGCGCCGCAAGGCAGAGCGCCAGCGCGTCACTTCGGCATACAGCATGTCGCGCAGTTCACCCTCACGGTCATCCAGCTCGAAGGCACCAGCCGAAAAAATGCAGCCTGACCTGGCCTCGACATCGCGCATGCGAACAATCCACCGCTGGACGATCATGTCCAGGCGCGGCAAACCTTTGGGCTGCTGCATGGCAGGCACAAACACATCGGCCAGAAAGCGCCGGCCATATTCCTCGATCACGGCCTTCTGCAAGGCCTCACGCGAGCCGATGCGCGAGAACACGCCGCTCTTGGACAAACCGATGCGGTCTGCCACCGCCTGTAGCGTGATTGCCTCAAGGCCTTCGGCAGACGCAAGATCAATACCCGCGCCGACGATAGCGGTGCGGGTCATCTCGCTTTTTTGTGTCTTGGCGTCCATACAAACAATATTAGCACGGCTGTGCGAAATTGTGCAAGTGTCTCGTGTCACGGGCAATTCCTGATGTATGGCCGGCTCCTGAGCGGGTAACCTTGACCCCATGAGCGCACCCGATATTCCGCAAATCCGTCTTTACCAAAATTGGCTCCGCGACACGCGCGGCCTCTCCTTTGAGAGCTACGACGCGCTCTGGCGCTGGTCTGTCACCGACCTCGATGCCTTCTGGCAAAGCGTCTGGGACTACTTTGAACTGCAGTCGCCAACGCCGCACACCGCCGTGCTTGGCAAGCGCCAGATGCCGGGTGCCGAATGGTTTCCGGGCGCGCAGGTCAATTACGCGCAGCACATCCTCCGCCATGTGGGCAAGGCGCATGCGGCCGGCCTGCCGGCCATCATCTGCCACAACGAAAAGAGCCTGGCGGCGGGCGTTGCACCGCAAGAATTGTCGTGGCCTGAACTGAAGCGCCAGGTGGCCTCGCTTGCGCTGCATTTAAAAGCCCAGGGTGTCGCGCCCGGCGACCGGGTCGCGGCCTACCTGCCCAACATCCCCGAAACGCTGGTCGCCTTCATGGCTGTGGCCAGCATAGGCGCTGTGTGGAGCGTGTGCGCCCCCGACATGGGTACACATTCCGTTCTTGACCGTTTCAAACAGATAGAGCCCAAAGTGCTGATCGCCTGCGACGGCGTGACTTACGGCGGCCGCGACATGGACCGCACCGCCGTCGTGGCCGAGTTGCGCGCTGCGCTGCCAAGCGTGCAGCACGTCATCGTTCATGACAACCTTGGCACCGTGGGTGAGGTGGCTGACAGCGTACGCTTTAACGACGCCACAGCCAGCGACAACTCCGACACGCAGGCCTTTGAGCCCATGTGGCTGCCGTTTGATCACCCGCTGTGGATTGTCTATTCCAGCGGTACCACGGGCCTGCCCAAACCCATCGTTCACGGCCACGGCGGCGCGATGGTCGTGGCGCTGGCCCTGCTGCGGCTCAACAACGACATTGCCATGAGCACAGCGGCCACCGGCACACCCGAGCGCTTTCACTGGTACAGCTCGACCGGCTGGATCATGTGGAACGTGCAGGCCGGCGCCCTGCTCAATGGCACCACCACCTGCATCTATGACGGCAACCCCGCCGGCAGCAACAAGGACAAGCCCGACTGGACAACGCTCTGGCGTTTTGTGGCCGACACCGGCGTCACTTTCTTTGGCGCGGGTGCTGCGTTCTATGCCAATTGCATGAAGGCGGGCGTGGATCTTTCGGCATGCGGCGACCTTTCCGATGTGCGCACGCTGGGCGCTACCGGCTCGCCGCTGTCGCCCGAAGCGCAGAGCTGGGGGACTGATCAATTCAGAAAACTGGATATTGATATCTGGTGGTGCAACATCTCCGGTGGGACAGACTTTGCCGGTGCTTTTATCGCGGGCAATCGGGAGCTCCCAGTCGTGCCGGGCGAGATGCAGTGCCGTGTTCTGGGGTGCGCAGTCGAAGCCTGGAATGAAAAGGGTGAGTCCGTCGTCGATGAAGTCGGCGAGCTGGTCTGCGTGCAGCCCCTGCCGTCCATGCCGCTGTACTTCTGGGGTGACGTAGGCAACCAGCGTTACCTCTCCAGCTACTTCGACATGTACCCCGGCGTCTGGCGTCATGGTGACTGGCTCAAGGTCACGCCGCACGGCAGCTGCATCATCTATGGCCGCAGCGACGCCACCATCAACCGCCATGGCCTGCGCATGGGCACGAGCGAGTTGTACAGCGCGATTGAAGCCTTGCCCGAAGTGCTCGATTCGATGGTGGTCGACCTGGAGTTTCTGGGCCGCGAAAGTTATATGCCGCTGTTTGTGGTGCTGCGTCCCGGCATCGCGCTTGACGACGCAATGAAAGCAAAACTCAACAATGCGGTGAAGACCGCGCTGTCACCGCGCTTTGTGCCCAACGACATTTTTGCCGTGCCGGAAATCCCGCGCACCCTGTCAGGCAAAAAGCAGGAGCTGCCGATCAAGAAGTTGCTGCTCGGCCAGCCGATTGACAAGGTGATCAACCGCGATGCCATGGCCAACCCGGCCTGCCTGGACTGGTATATCGACTTTGCGAAGCAGCGTGCTGACCAGACCTTGACCCGGACCTGAGTCAGGACATGTTCAGGCCGCAGGCTTGCGGTTGACCAGCACGATGCCGAGCGCGACGGTCGCCATGGCCGCCAGCAATCCGGGCGTGATGCCCTCCCCCAGCCAGAGCGTGCCGAACAGCAGTGCAAACACCGGCGTGAGAAAGACGAAGACCGAAATCTTCGTCGCCGGGTAACGCCCCAGCAGCCACATCCATGTCAGGTAACTTGCAAAAGCGCCCACGGCGGTTTGCAGTGCCAGTGAGGTGATGGCAAACGGGCTGAAGTGCCAGACCCAGGCCTCACCGAGCGCCAGCGACAGTACCGGAAAGATCAGGCTGCTCACTGCCAGCTGGTAAAACAGCATCTTTTCAGCCGACGTTTTTGCCAGGCTGGTGGTGCGTATCACCACGGTGGTCAGGCCCCAGAACATGCCACCCAGCAGCGCCAGTGCATCTCCGTAGGCGGTGGATGTGCGCCCCGAAAAACCTTCCCGCATGGCAAAGGCGACACCGGCAAACGCGCACAGCAGGCCGGCCCACTGCAGGCCGCGCAACTTTTCAGATTTGATCCACAGCGGCACCAGCAGGGCCACCCAGAACGGCGAGGTGTAGAGAAAAACCGTCAGGCGTGATGCCGTGGTGTGCTGCAGGCCGAGGTAGAGGCAACTGAATTCCATCGCAAACAGCACGCCGGCCAGCAAGCCGGGCCAGAGCGAGCCGTCACGGCCAAACAGCGCAATGCGGCGCCAGGCACACCAGATCAACAGCAGAACCGTCGCGCCTGCAAACCGCAAGGCTGCCTGAAACACCGGCGCCACCTCGGCCAGCGTGGCCTTGATCATCACCTGCTGCGCGCCCCAGAACAGGCAGCACGCCAGCAGCAGCGAAATGGCCATGGCGTCGAGATGGGTCTTGCGTGTCGTCATCTGTGGGATATTAGCTGCGGATGCTGCAAGCAACGAAGGGCGGGTGCCATGGACCATAAATGGATAGAAGATTTTCTGACGCTCGCGCGTGAGCGCAACTTTTCAAAAGCGGCGGCGCTGCGGCACGTGACGCAGCCGCAGTTCTCGCGCCGCATCCGCGCACTCGAGCTGTGGGCCGGCGCCGAGCTGGTCAACCGTGCGGGTGTTCCGCTGGTGCTCACGCCGGCCGGCGACACCCTGCTCGCGTCCGCGCGCGTGTCGGTCAATGCGCTGGCCGAGGCCCGCGAGCGCATACGCCGTCTGCAGGGCGGCGGCAACTGGGCCACGCTGTTTACCGGCCGCACGCTGTCGCGCACCGTGGTGCCGCGCTGGCTGGCGAAGGTGCGCTCGCAACTCGGCGACATCCAGCTGCGCATCATGACGGGCTCCATTCATGACGGCGCGATTGCGCTCGAGCAGGGCGGCGCTGATTTTTTGCTGAGCTTTGCGCACCCACGCCTGTCGCTCACACTTGACGAGCAGCAGTTTGAAGGCATCACGCTGGGCCATGATGAGCTGGTCGCCGTGAGCGCACCGCTGCCCAGCGGCAAGCCCCGCCACGCGTTGCCGGGCACGGCCAGCAAGCCGGTCAAGGCCCTGGGTTTTGCGCCGCAGCTGGCGCTGTCGCACATCCTGCAGGACGCCTTTGCGCGGTCCAGCCGCCCCTTGCACCTGCAGGTGATCACCGAGTCGGACTTTGCCGAATCCCTGCACGAGCAGGCCCTGCAAGGCGCCGGCGTGGCCTGGCTGCCGCGTGCGCTGGTGGCAGAAGACCTCAAGGCCGGCAGGCTGGTGCTGGCGGGCTGGCCGGATGAAGCGATCGGTTTCGAGATGCGGCTTTACCGTCCGCGGCTGGTGCGGAGTCCGCATCTGCAGAAGATATGGGCTGCGTCGCTTTGATGCCGACTATGGCTGGCTTTATTCAAGTGCGGATTTGCTATTGAATTTGTAGCTGGTGACGTGCGTATCTATTGGTCTGGAGGCACAAAACATGGTTGAAAAAGGGCTCGAAATGGGTATTCAGAGGCTTTTTTAATCGCCAAAATATGCTGAAATTAAAAATGCATCTTAAATAAAGCTTTAAGTGTTTAATGGGTATTTTGAGATGCTTTAAGGTTCTTGCTTAGATTGGCGTTGCGCTCTGCGACCAGGCCGGGGGTTGCCCGGCGGCAAGTCACTTTTCTTTTGCTTCGCCAAAAGCAAAGTAACCAAAAGAAAAGGCGACCCTGTTCGTCGTCCCTACGCTTCGCTGCGGGCACCTTGCGATGCTCGGTCCAGCCGGGGTCTGAAACAACTCGCCTG
>JAZKCB010000031.1:0-71228 GCA_040388335.1 Pseudomonadota bacterium
ACGAGCGAGGCAACGTGCTGGCCAATCGGCAGCTCGATCACCGTGGTGCCGCTGGCACCGGCGCGCTCCAGCATGGTCTTGCACAGGGTGACGTTCTGTATGCCGGGGCCGGAGCCGACTTTTTTGCCTTTGAGGTCAGCCATGGTTTTGACCGGGCTGTCTTTGGGCACGATGAATTCATCGAGCACAAATTTCGCGTTGCTGGGGTTGGTGGCGAAGATCTTGAAGAGGCCGGGCTGGGCGATTTCACCGATGCCGAGGTTTGCGGAGCCTGTACCGTTCGAGCTGCCATCGGATCGGCCCGAGAGCATGGCTTCCATCACCTGCTGCGCGCCGGCGAACTTCAGCGGTTCGACATCCAGGCCCGCCTGCTTGAAGTAGCCTTTTTCAATCGCCGCAAAAAACGGCAGGCCTGCCGCCACCGGCCAGAAGCCAATGCGGATTTTGGGGCCGCTTTGTGCACGCACGATGGCGGGCATGCCGATGGCGCCCAGCGCAGCAGCGCCGTTCTGGAGGACTTTTCTGCGGGTGGCAGCGGGGGCGGATGTCTGGACTGGCTTGGTCATGGGAGGGCTCCTGGGTTGACGTGAAGATGGTGACGATTGAAGTGGCGTGATGGTTGAAAAGAAAGATGCCTCAGGCAATGGAAGCTTTGATTTTTTTAAGCGATGCCATGTAGGCACGCCAGCCGCCGTGTTGTGTGATGTCTTCTGCGCCCTTGAGCGCCTCGGGCTCGCAGACAAAACCCTGCACGCTGCTGCCGTCTTCAAGCACCAGCGTGCCTATACCGAGCGGCGCGGGAATCAGTGCCACGAATGAGCCGTAATGCGCCGCTGGCATCTGCCAGATTTCGAGCGCAATCGGTGCGCCCTGGCCCGGCGCGACGCGCAGCATGCCGGGCTTGGGTGGTGTGGTGCCGGGCAATGCGTAGAGCCGGTAGTCGGCAGAGGTTTTGGCAACGCCTTCCAGTACAGCACCACGCTCTGTGAGTTGCGTGTTGAGCGGCATGCCCGACAGGTGGGCGCCGACAACCGCGACGCGAATCAGTGCTTCTGTCTTGAGCCCCGCAATGGCTGAAGGCGCAGTCAAGGGCAGGCCGGTTGCACCCATCTTCAAGCCGGTTGCATGGTGATAGCGCTGGCCCAGGTCGGCCAGTTGCCAGTCGCTGCCGCTGGGGCCTATCAAGGTGATGCCGAAGGGCAGGCCGTCAGCGCGCAGGGTGCTGGGCACCGATATCGCCGCGTAGTCGAGCAGGTTGACGAAGTTGGTGTATGCGCCAAGGTTGCGGTTGAGCGCAACCGGGTCGGCCTGCATCTGCGCAATCGTGTAGTGCGTGGGTGCGGTCGGCACCAGCAGCACATCAATGCCCTGCCACATGGCGTCGGCCTGCTGGCCCAGCGTTTTGAGTTTGGCCTGCACTTCATAGACGTCAGCCGCGCTGTAGTTGCGCCCGGCGGCGATGATGCTGCGCACCGGCTCCATGACCTCGGCTTCGTGCGCATCAAAAAAGCTGCGTATGGCGGTGTAGCGCTCGGCGACCAGCGCACTTTCATACAGCAGCGCGGCGGCTTCGGCCAGTGGCGCGAAGTCTATGGTGACGGCGGTGCCGCCCATGGCCTTAAGCTTTTTCACGGACGCCTCAAACGCCTGCTGCGCGGCAGCATCGCCCGCAAACGTCAGCGCGGACGGGACGCCAAAACGAAAGCTCTTGCCATAGGCTTTGTCGGCCATGACCAGTTGGCGTGAGTACGCATCGAGCGGGTCATGGCCCATGGCGGCCTCCAGCACCCTGACGGCCATGCCGACGGTGAGCGCAAAGATCGAAATGCAGTCGACGCTTTGCGCTGCCGGCACCACACCACGCGCACTGATGAGCCCGCGTGAAGGCTTGAGTCCAACGATGTTGTTCAGCCCGGCCGGTACGCGGCCTGAACCAGCGGTGTCGGTGCCCAGGGCAAAGTCGGCCTGGCCCGTCGCCACGACATAAGCAGACCCTGAACTGGAACCGCCTGATACATAGGCAGCATTGATAGCATTGGGCACCGCACCATAAGGTGAGCGCGTGCCGTTGAGGCCGCAGGCAAACTGGTCCATGTTGGTCTTGCCGACCAGGACCGCACCAGCATCGAGCAGTTTTTGCACCACGGACGCGTGCGCCTTCGGCTGGTAACTGAAGGCCGGGCAGGCCGCCGTGGTGGGCAGGCCCAGGGCATCGATGTTGTCCTTGGCAGCAAACCGCAAACCGCCCAGCGGGCCTTCGGTTACAAGGGAAAGCGGCGTGTCAAAACGGGAAATCCAGGCCTGCGGGGCCAGGGCTGCAGGCACGCTGCCGGCAGTGGAGGCCTTCTGACTATCGGGGATGACGCGGTGCACCATTTTGACAAATCCAATCTTGTATCCAAGAATAGATGCAAGACGTGTGCCATCTTTTTTCGTGCCAGCACCCAACGGGATTCAGGCAGAAAAAGAAAGGAGCGGGAAAGAAAAAAGGATCCCGTCAGGATCCCTTGCAGAAGCTGGCGTGGCGGGCGGGACTAAACAGCCGGATCCACTGCCCGCCCGAGCGCAGCCACCAGGTCGGACTGCGTGATCATGCCGGTGAGGCGGCCGCCCTCGCCGATGATGGGAATGTGGTGGTGGCCGGTACTGCCGAACAGCGGCACCAGTTCAACCAGCCGTCGCTGCTCGCCGGCGACGCGGACGTGGCGGGTCATGATCTGGCCGACGACTTCGGGCTTGTCTGAATAGGCACTGCGCGTGGTGCGAATCAGCCTGCGCAGCTTGTCGTCAAAACCTTCATACAGATCCAGCTCGGCGGCGCGCATGAAGTCGGCCACGGTGATGATGCCCGCGATGCGGAAGGCCTTGTCCACCACGGGCAGCGCCTTGATGCGGCGTTCGCGCAGCAGGGCCCAGGCGTCCTGCAGCGGGGTGCCGAACTCGACCGTGACGAGATCGCGCGACATGATGTCGGCGCAGCGCACCTCGGCCAGCTTGCGGTCATAGGCCCGCGCCCGGGTCTCGGCCAGAAGGGCCTTCAGGTCGTCGCGGCTGATGTCCAGCACCTGGTTGTAGCGGGACAGCACGGCGTCCAGGTCGGCGTCGACGCCCCTGTCCGCCGGCTGCACGGGCACCAGCTGCGCATGCGGATAGGGCCTGCCTGTGGCGTGGTTGTACGCAATGCCTGCAGCAACCAGCAACACCGAATTAAGCATGACGGGGTAGAAAGCAAAAGCCGGATTGGCAATGCCGCCGAGAACCATCATCAATGCAGTGGCGCCTCCCGGCGGATGAAGGCAGCGTAACGCCAGCATGAGCGCAATGGCCGTCGCCACCGCCAGCCCCGCAGCCAGTTCGGGCGAGCCGAGCAGGTGCATGCCGTGAACGCCTGCAATTCCGGCGAGTGCCGACACGGTGTTGCCGCCAACGACAGACCAGGGCTGCGCCATGGGACTGGCTGGCGCGGCAAACACCAGCACCGCGCTGGCGCCCAGGGGTGCCGCCAGCCAGGGCCAGGCCGGGCCCATCAGCCCGCCCGCCAGGTGGCTCAACAGGGCGGTGACAAAAATGCCCAGCAAGCCGCCGGCGACGGCACGCAGACGTTCACGCGTGTTGATGCGGGTTCTGCCCGGCCAGAACCCGCGCCACCAGGCCATATGTGAAGGTGCCTGCGCCTGCCCGGGCTGGCTGTCGCGGGGAGGGTCAGGCCGGAAAGAATTGGTCATGCGCAGAGGTTGGAAAAAGGCGGTTGAAATGCTTCACATGCAGGACTGATTGTTCCCGAAGCGCATGGGGGAGCGGGTCCAGGATGGCATGGCGGGTGCCCTGCGGCTGCACTGCCGGGTGACTGGTTTACTTCTCCGGCTGCGAAGAGACGGGACGCTTCAGCCAGTTGCGGGGCATCCGGCGGAAGGTCTGTTCATGCTGCAGCTCTTCATCAAACAGGTTGCGGGACGGTTTGACAAGGTCACTGCGGCTGACGATACCGACAAGCCGGCGTGACTGCGCATCGCTGACCACCGGCAAACGCTCTATCCCGTGCACAGCCATCCGCGTCGCTACGGCACGACAGGTCTCACTGGCAAGCGCCATGGCAGGCACGTTTGCACCGAACAGCTCACCAACCCCATGGACGCCAGCCTTATGCTGTGCCGCCAGCAGTGTGGCGCGATCAAGCATGCCCACGTAGGCTCCGTCCCTCAACACGGGATAAGCCCGGTGAGTCTGCCCGGCACCGAAAGCACCGTCCAGCGCCTCGGCCATGGTTATCTGCGCATCAATGGTCTGGACATCGCGCACCATGATCTCGCCGACACCATGACGCTCCAGTGGGTCAATACCGTATTCGCGGTAAACGTGGTACCCGCGGCGGGCAAGCTTTTCTGTGAGGATGGAGCGCGGCATCATCAGCACCGTGAACCCGTAAGCCACCGCCGACGCAGTCAGCAAGGGCAGCAGGGCGTTCACGTCCTGCGTCAATTCAAATGCAAACATGGTGGCCATGATGGGCGCGCGCATCATCCCCCCGAGGGTCGCGGCCATGAAGACCAGCGGCCACAGTGCGGGGTGGTGGCCCGGCAGCCAAGGCCCCAGCACCGCACCCAGGCCTGCACCCATGATCAGGAGCGGCGCCAGCACGCCGCCGGACGTGCCCGACCCCAGGGCAATGACCCACATCACTGCCTTGCACAACACCAGGGCCAGCACCACGCCGACCGCCAGGCGGTTCTGCAGCAGGTCGCCAATCACGTCGTAACCCACACCGAGTGCGCGCGGCTCCAGGTAGCCGCCTATGCCGACAGCCAGCCCGCCAATCGCCGGCCACCACATCCAGTGAACAGGGAGCGTCTCGAACAGGTCTTCGACCTTGTAGAGCGCGCCGGAAAGCGCCCACGACATGGCACCCGTGGCCAGCCCCGCAATAACGCAGGACAACAGGCCGAGCGGGCCCACCGTCGAGGTCTGCAAGGCAAACAGCGGCGCCGGGTCGAGCAGCAGAGGGCGGGCGAATCCCGCGACGGCGCAGGCCACGGCCACTGGCAACAGACTGCGCGGACGCAGCTCAAAAAGCAGCAGTTCGACGGCCAGCAACAGGGCCGCAACCGGCGTGCCGAATACAGCCGTCATGCCCGCTACCGCGCCCGCGACCAGCAGCGTTTTTCTCTCGGCACCCGTGATGTGAAAGTATTGCCCCAGTAGCGAACCCACCGCACCACCGGTCATGATGATGGGACCCTCAGCGCCAAACGGCCCCCCGCTGCCGATGGCGATGCCGGACGACAGGGGCTTGAGCACGGCAATTTTGGGGGACATACGGCTGCGACCGAACAGGATTGCCTGGATGGCTTCGGGAATCCCGTGGCCCCGGATTTGTTCGGACCCGAAACGGGCAATCAGGCCGATGATCAGGCCGCCGACCACGGGCACCGCGATGACCCATGCACCCAGCGTATTGGCAGCAGGTGAATGCCCCTGGGTCGACAGGGTCTGGAAGAAAAAGAGGTTGGTGAAAAAGCGGATCAGGTAAAGCAGCAGCCAGGCGGTCACGGTGCTGAGCACGCCCACCACGGCGGCCATGGCCGCAATGCGCAGAAGGCGCGTATTGGCCGCGAAATCCCGTCTTGAATCGTCTTTGTGCATGTTGGACTCCACAGTCACGTCCGTCAAACCAGCTTCGGAACAGTGAAAATCCCGGCCAGGGAGCCGAGCTCGGCGCGATGCACGGCGGCAAGATAGGTGAGCACCCTTTCGCCCTCTTCGAGCAGGTGCACCTCGACCTGCCGCCTGTCATGGCTGCTGGGCCGCCGCTGGACCAGGGCTCGCGCCTCGCAGCGCGACACCAGTGCGACGACGCCGTGCGGCTTGGCCTGCAGGCGCTCTGCCAGCTCGCCCACGCTGGCAAAACTCCGGCCCGGATAGCCCTTGATGTGGAGCAGCAAAAGGTATTGCAGAGGGGTGATGCCCTGCGCCTGCACAGCGGTTTCGGAAAAGCGCTCGAAACGCCGCATCTGGAAGCGGAATTCCGACAAAGTCTCAAAATCGGACTTGTCTAGCGGAGGGAAAATGGAAGATGGCATGGGTGTGAAACGGCCCCAACCGCGGATGTAAACCAGGAGGACGGCAGAGGCGGCAAAGACCTGAAACGCCAAATATATCATCTTGTGATGTATTTGGCGCACCCGCGCAGAACAAGTCAAGGTCAGATCCACACGCCGCAGTCAACGGGTGCACATGCACGCGCCATGTGCATGTGACGGTGCTCTGCGCAGAGCTAGCCGCGAGCGCGCTGGTACAGGCCCATCACCTTGGGCACATTGGCCTGCAGTTGCTGGATGCGCTGCGGGCCTGAGGGATGGGTGGACAAAAAGCTGGGGCCGCCTGCGCCGCCGCCCGCCTGGCCCATTTTTTCCCACAGGCTGACCGAGGCCTGCGGGTTGTAGCCGGCACGTGCCGCCAGCTCCAGGCCCACCAGGTCGGCATCGGTTTCGTCTTCACGGCTGAAACGCAGCGTGAGCAACTGCGTACCCACATTGGCGGCCAGGTCACCGACCTGGCCCAGGCCCAGCAACTGTGCGCCCAGCGACAGCAGGGTGCCGGTGCCCTGGCTCTTGGCAATGCGGGCACGCGCATGTTCGCGCAGGGCATGCGCCATTTCGTGGCCCATGATCATGGCGGCTTCGTCGTCGGTCAGCCGGAGCTGGTCGAGGATGCCGGTATAAAAGGCAATCTTGCCGCCGGGCATGCAAAAAGCGTTGAGCTCCTTTTTGCCGAGCAGGTTGACCTGCCAGTTCCATTGCCTGGCGCGGTCATTCCACTGGGCTGTCTGCGGTATGAGACGGGTCGCAATATTGCGCAGCCGCTGCAACTGGGGGTTGCCTGCCGGCGCGAGTGCGCCCTGGGCCCTGGCATCGGCCAGCAGCTTGGCGTATTCCTGGGTGGCCGCGTTTTCAAGATCTTCGGCCGGAACCAGCTTGCGCAGGTTGGACGACGGACCGACTTCAACCTGCGCGAGCGCGGGCACGGCAGCAGTGGCCGCAACAATGCCCGTCCCCAGCAGGAAACCCCGGCGGCCAGCCCAGGCAGAATTTTTGGCCTCACATAGATAGCACATGCATGAATAATAGTGACAAACAGAAAGTCCCATGTCAGAAAAAACCCCTTCTTCTGAAGCCGCCATCGAAGCTGCCATGAACCCCACCGCCGCCCCTGAGAAAAAAGCCGGCTGGCGCGACATCTGGAAGGTCTACACCGAAGCCGCCACCCTGCGCATGCTGCTGCTGGGATTTTCGGCCGGCCTGCCCTTGCTGCTGGTGTTTGGCACGCTGAGTTTCTGGCTGCGCGAAGCCGGCATTGACCGCACCACCATCGGGTTTTTAAGTTGGGTCGGGCTGGCCTACGGTTTCAAATGGGTCTGGGCGCCGCTGGTGGACCGCATGCCGATCCCGCTGCTGACGCGCGCACTGGGCCGCCGCCGCAGCTGGCTGCTGCTGTCGCAACTCACCGTCATTGCGGCGCTGGTCGGCATGGCCGTGACAGACCCGCGCCTGGCCTTGATGCCTGTCATCTGGTGCGCACTGGCCGTGGCTTTTGGTTCGGCCACACAGGACATCGCGCTCGACGCCTACCGCATTGAATCTGCCGACGTGCAGCGCCAGGCTGCGCTGGCTGCGAGCTATCAGACCGGCTACCGCATCGCCATGATCTGGGCCGGCGCAGGCGCGCTCTGGATTGCGGCGCGCGCCGAGGTGGCGGGCGTCACCGGCTATCAGCAGGGCGCCTGGCAGGTGGCTTACCTGGTGATGGCCGCGTCGATGTTGCTGGGTGTGGCCACCGTGTTGCTGTCGCCCGAGCCCATACCGCGCGCCCTGGCGCCATCACGCAATGCCGCCGAGTGGCTGAAAAGCGCGCTCGTCGATCCCTTCGCCGACTTTTTGCGTCGCTACGGCAAGCAGGCCGTGCTGATCCTCGCGCTGATTGCGATCTACCGCATCAGCGATGTCGTGATGGGCATCATGGCCAACCCTTTCTACGTCGACATGGGCTACACCAAGGATGAAGTCGCCGCCGTCACCAAGATTTTTGGCGTGATCATGACGCTGGTTGGCGCCTTTGTCGGCGGCGGGCTGGCGATGCGCTTTGGCGTGATGAAGGTGCTGATGCTGGGCGCCGTGCTCAGCGCGGGCAGCAACCTGATGTTTGCCTGGCTGGGCTCGCGCGGCCATGACGTCAACGCGCTGATTTTTGTGATCTCTGCCGACAACCTGTCCAGCGGCATTGCCTCCGCCGCATTCATCGCCTATCTCTCCAGCCTGACCAACGTCAACTACTCGGCCACGCAATACGCGCTGTTCAGCTCCATGATGCTGCTGCTGCCGAAATTCCTGGCCGGCTATTCTGGCAAGTATGTGGATGCCTTTGGCTATACGCACTTTTTCACGGCGACGGCAATCCTTGGGCTGCCGGTGCTCCTTCTGGTCTGGCTGGCTTCCCGCATGAAGAAGCCTGAAGGCGCATGAACGACGCATGAACGGCAGCTGAAAGCAGCCGATGGTGTGCCAAACCGCTTTTGACCCAAGAGTGTTTTGTCTTACAGGCCGCGGCCTGCAGCGCGTGTAAGCTGCCCTGTCATGCGAGCGGTTTACCGCAACTTTACGGTGTCTACAAGCACCCTTGTTTTGTAAAGCGCACCATTTACATATCGCTACTCACAGGGGCAATAGCCTCTTGAACACGCAATGGAGGATTCGCTCATGGCTCAACAGCAACTTTTAATGATTGAAGACGACACCCGCCTGGCAGGCATGGTGGGTGAATACCTGCGCCAGTCGGGCTACGGTTTTGTGCATGCCGCCGACGGCGCTGCGGGTCTGGCCGCACTTCAGGCCAACACGCCTGACCTCGTTATCCTCGACCTCATGCTCCCCGACATGGACGGCCTTGAAGTCTGCCGTCGCATCAAGGGCCAGGGCAGCGAGCAGGCCGGCACCGCCGTGCTCATGCTGACCGCCAAGGGCGACCCGATGGACCGCATCGTCGGCCTGGAGATCGGCGCCGACGACTACCTGCCCAAACCCTTTGAGCCGCGCGAACTGCTGGCCCGCATCCGCGCCGTTTTGCGCCGTGGCGGTGAAGCCAGCGCTGCAGGCGGCGCTGGCGGCAGCTCGCAAAAGGTCATGCGTTTTGGCTCGCTTGAGATCGACCGCGATGCACGCACAGTCACCGTGTCCGGCAACATCTCCGAGCTGACCTCTTACCAGTTTGACCTGCTGGTGGCGCTGGCTGAACGCTCCGGCCGCGTGCTGAGCCGCGACCAGATCATGGAAGCCGTGCGCGGCCGCGAGCTGGAGGCTTTCGACCGCTCCATTGACGTGCACATGGGCCGCATCCGCAGCGCCATCGAGTCCGACCCCAAAGACCCCAAGCGCATACTCACGGTGCGCGGTGTAGGCTACGTTTTCGCCAAACAACAAGACTAGAACGGTTCAACCGCCATGCAGCTCATGTGGACACGGTTCACCTCGCACCTTTATGTCCGCATCTGGCTGGCGGTAGTCGCCACCGTCGTCGTGCTGACCTTTCTGGTCGCCGCCGCCTGGCGCTTCACCAAGGACCCGCCGCAGCTGCCGATACGCGAGGTGCTGGTCCACAACACCCATGGCGAGGTCATTGGCACGGCGCAGACCAAGCCCGACCGCAAGCTGGGTGATGACCTCGAGTTTGACGTCGTTACCAGGGACGGCCAGTCGCTCAAACTGCTGCTGCCCCGGCCAAAGCGGCCTCCCCCGCCGCCCTGGGGCCGTCCGCCTTTTGACTTTGGCTGGATGCTGATTGTGGTGGGCCTGGCTGTCGCCCTGGGTGCCTACCCGGTCATGCGCCGCCTGACGCTCAGGCTTGAATCGCTGCAGCGCGGCGTGGAGCGCTGGGGCGAAGGCGATCTGTCGGCGCGCGTCAGCACCGAAGGCAGCGACGAAGTGGCTTTTCTCGCAGCGCGTTTCAATCACGCGGCCGAGCGCATTGAAACACTCATGAACTCGCACAAGTCATTGCTGGCCAATGCCTCGCATGAACTGCGCTCGCCGCTGGCCCGTATCCGCATGGGGCTGGAGCTGATGGGTGCAGATGCCAACTCGCCGCAGCGCATGGAAATTTCACGCAGCATCAACGAGCTGGACCAGCTGATTGATGAAATTTTGCTGGCCAGCCGTCTGGATGCGCGCCAGTCAGATGCCGAGCCGCTGGAGCGCCTGGACCTGACCGGCCTGGCGGCCGAAGAATGCTCCCGCGTCAATGCTGAACTGAGCGCAGACCTCGATGCCTCAACCACTTCGGTTCAGTCCACCGGCACCAGCCTGGGCGTGGCCAGCACAGGCCGAAGCCTGAACGTGCAGGGATCGCCACGCCTGCTGCGGCGCCTGCTGCGCAACCTGCTTGAAAACGCCAGGCGCTACAGCAATGGCGATGTCAGCCTGGAGCTTTCTCAGGTTCGCAAGGGCGGGCGCGAGATGGCGGTGATCAAGGTCAATGACCGCGGGCCCGGCGTGCCGGAGGCGCAGCGCGAACGCATCTTTGAACCCTTCTATCGCCTGCCCGGTGCCAGCGAGCGTGAAGGCGGTGTGGGCCTGGGCCTGGCGCTCGTCAAGTCCATCAGCCAGCGCCATGGCGGTACGGTGCGATGCGAGGCTCGGCCCGGTGGTGGCGCTTCGTTTGTGGTGGAGTTGCCTGTGCATCAGGCTTGATAACTTCTCTGCCAGAGTAAAGCCGCCGCAAGGCGGCTTTTTGATTGCCGGGACCGTTTTGATAACCTTGGTGCACACACACTCATCCTCGAACGCCATGACAACACCCTTCAATGCCCCGCAAGGTTTTTCACACGTCAACAGCGAGCGCATGCCGCTGATGACGCGCGAGCAGATGTCACCCGCACAGCAGCAGGCTGCAGACGAACTGATCGCCGGGCCGCGCAAGGCCGTGTTCGGGCCTTTTGTGCCGCTGATGCGCAGCCCCGAACTGATGGCGCGCATCGGCCGGGTCGGCGAATACCTGCGCTTTCAGGGCAAGCTCGATGCGCGCCTCCGCGAACTGGTGACCTGCGTGGCGTCGCGCCATGTGTCCAATCAGTTTGAGTGGCTGATGCATGCGCCGCTGGCGCTCAAGGCCGGTGTGGCGCAATCCACGCTGGATGCGATTGCTGCGGGCAAATGCCCGCGCGAGCTACCGGCCGATGAAGCCCTCGCCATCGATTTTTCGCATGAGCTGCTGCGGAACAACGGCGTCTGCGATGCGACCTATTCGCAGGCGATGGCTGCGCTCGGCGAAGAGGGGGTGATGGAACTCACCAGCCTGATCGGCTACTTCGTGATGATTTGCTGGGCCATGAATGTGGCGCGTACGCCGGCCTTGCCGGTGCAGGGCGATGTGGCGTTTGCGCCGCTGTCGGCTTTGCCGGCCTGACAGCGAGTCAAACCGTCAGCGCGTTCAGCACCCGCTGCGCACCGATGTCGTTCAGGCAGCGCGTGTGGCCCAGCGGGCATTCACGTTCAAAGCAGGGCGCACAATCGAGCGGCGGCTGGTAGTCAGGGTCGTTCTTGAGCCAGAGCACCACAGCCTTGCTGCTCAGCGGCGGCGTGTGCAGCGGGCTTGACGAGCCAAAGATCGCCACCTGCGGCACACCAAAGGCCGCAGCCACATGCATGAGGCCGGAGTCGTTGCTGATGGTCGCCTTGCTCGCGGCAATCAGGCACAGCGCCTGCAGCAGCGAGGTGCGGCCTGCGAAGTTGATGCACTGGCCTGGCTTTGCAGCATTCACGGGCGCGGCGATCTCGTCGCAGAGCGCGGCCTCCTTGCCGGAGCCAAGCAACACCACCGGCTTGTCGAGCTGCACCGCCAGTTGGGAGAAATGCCGCGCCGGCCAGCGCTTGGCCGGGCCGTATTCAGCGCCGGGTGCAAACACGTAAAAACCGCCACGCTGCAAGCCTAGCTCGTCCAGGCTTTTGTCTATGTCTGCTTCGCCCATCTGCAGTTGCGGGCGGTCGGCTTCCAGACCGCCCTCACCGCTGAGCGCTGAATAAAACGCCACCATGGGCGGCCTGTTTTTCGGGTTTTTAAGGCGGTGCGTCAGCAGGCCGACACGCGCCTCGCCAAAGTAGCCGATGCGCTCCGGAATGCTGGCCAGAAAAGGCAGCAGCGCACTCTTGATCGAGTTGGGCAGAACGTAAGCCTTGTCGAACTGACCCTGAATGCGTTTGGCAATCGCCCGCCGTTCGCGGAACTGCAGGCCGCCATGCGCGAACGGGAATTCAATGACCTCGGCGACCTGCGGCATGGCACGGTACACCGGTGCCACCCAGGGCAGGGCGCCGACGGTGAGCTTTTCGCCGCGCGCATGCAGGCGGCGCAGCAGGGGCTCGGTCATGACCGCGTCGCCTATCCATTGAGGCGCAATAACCAGAGTCCGGGTCAAGGCTTGTCATTGCGGACTTGATCCGCAATCCATGACTTGCGAGAGGCCATGGATACCGGGTCAAGCCCGGTATGACAGCCCTTGTTTTTCAATGTCCGGCGCCGAAGTGTTCGCCAGCCTTGAGCGCGTACACCGTGCCGCAATAAGGGCACTTGGCGCTGCCGGTGCGCGCCACGTCCAGGTAGACCTTGGGGTGGCTGTTCCAGATTTTCATGTCTGCCTTGGGGCTGGGGCAGAAGACGCCGCCCTGGTGGTTCAGGTCGGAGGCCAGCAGTTCAATGGATGCGGTGGTGGTCATGGTGAATCTGCCTCAAACTTTCGTTAGCCAGTGTGCGTATTTGGGATTGCGTCCGTTCACGATATCGAAGAACGCATTCTGTATTTTTTCAGTAATGGGGCCACGCGAGCCAATGCCGATCTCGATGCGGTCGAGTTCGCGGATGGGGGTCACTTCAGCCGCTGTGCCCGTGAAGAAGGCTTCGTCGGCGATATAGACCTCGTCACGCGTGATGCGTTTTTGCACCAGTTCCAGACCCAGGTCCTTGCAGATGTGCATGACGGTGTTGCGGGTGATGCCGTTCAATGCACCGGCCGACAGATCGGGCGTGTAGACCACGCCGCCCTTGACGACAAAGATGTTCTCGCCAGCGCCTTCGCTCACAAAACCTGATGCGTCGAGCAGCAGGGCTTCGTCGTAGCCGTCGTCCAGCGCTTCCATGTTGGCAAGGATGGAGTTGGTGTAGTTGCTGACCGCCTTGGCCTGCGTCATGGTGATGTTGACGTGGTGGCGGGTGTAGCTCGACACCTTGACGCGAATGCCGCGCTTCATGCCTTCTTCGCCCAGGTAAGCGCCCCACTCCCAGGCCGCGACCATGGCGTGGATGGTGTTGCCGCGCGGGCTGACGCCCAGCTTTTGCGAACCGATCCAGGTCAGCGGGCGGAGATAACCGCTCTCGAGCTTGTTTTCGCGCACGACGGCTTTTTGCGCCTCATTGATTTCCTGCTGGGTGAAAGGGATCTTCATGCGCAGGATCTTGGCGCTGTTGAAGAAACGCTCGGTGTGCTCTTCCATGCGGAAGATGGCCGTGCCGTCGGCTGTCTTGTAGGCGCGCACACCTTCAAAGGCGCCGCAGCCGTAATGCAGGGTGTGGCTGAGTACGTGGATCTTGGCGTCGCGCCAGTCGACCATCTGGCCGTCCATCCAGATTTTGCCGTCGCGGTCTGCCATGGAGGGTGCTACTGGGGACATGGTGATGTGATCCTGTGTGGTGTCGTGGTGGTATGGGTCAGTCAGGCGCGGCCCGCCGACTGGCGGCAGCTGCTTTAACCGGAAAGTGCCGGAAAGACCCGAAACATCGATTTTACGGGGCGGGCGGCAGTTCAGGCGGGGTAGGCGTCGGCGGGTCTTCCGGCTGCGGCCTGAAGAGCTCATGATGCGACAGCTTGCCGCCCACAAAGGTGGCCGTCACGCGCGACTCGGAGCCGTCCGTCCAGGCAAAGACTTCGGGCTGCTCGTCCTTGACGGATTTGAGCTGACCCAAAGATTTGGTCATGGCCACCACGTGCAGCAACGTCATGCCGGGGCGAAGCTTGGCGTTCAGCATCACGGCGCTGTCGACATAACCAACGGGCCGGTTGGAGGCGCGCTTGAGCACCTGCATGGTCCGGTTGAAATTGAGCAGGATCCAGAACACCAGCATGCTGGCAAGACCGGCGATGCCCTGCCAGCCATAAAAACGATAGGCCAGCACCGCCGCCACGATGATCGCAATGGGAACGAATATTTTTTGGAAGTTCATGCGGCTATTTTCGCAGCATGGCGGCAAGCCAGATTGTGGGCAATGCTTAGGCCGTGACAGGGTGGTGCGTTGGCGCCGACCAGCAGATGGTGCTTGAGGCGAGAGTGCAGCCCGGATGAACTACCTCTACGGAACGTCAAACGGACGAGGGCATCAATAGGGTATCTGCGGGTGCCGGCGCCCGGGGTGGGTCTGATAGCATGACCCATGCCATCTTGCAGGCAACGCACGCAAAGATCATGAACGATACACAGTCAGCTGACGAGCGACTGGGCGAACTTGTTCATCTCAACAGGCTATACGAGACACTGAGCCTCATCAACCAGGCCATCGTCGTCGCCACTACCCGGGAGCAGCTTTTGCAACGGTCCTGCCAGGTGCTGGTTGACCACTGTGGCTTTCGTATGGCCTGGGTGGGCTGGCTCGACAAGCCCGGAGGGCGGATCCAGCCTCTGGCCAGCTTTGGCGATGACACCGGCTACCTCAAGAATATCGTGGTGTCCGCCGACGACCGGCCCGAAGCCGGTGGCCCGAGCGGGACCACCTTGCGCACCGGCGAACCTTGTATCAGCGGCGACCTGCTCAATGACCCGGCCATGCAGCCCTGGCGTGCGGCGCTGCTGGAGCGCGGCTATCGCGCATCAGCCGCCTTCCCGCTGCGGCTTGACGGGGTGGTGGGCGGAACCCTCAGTGTCTATTCGGACGAACCGGGATTCTTCCAGAAGCGGGAAGTAGGCCTGCTCGTCACGGTTGCGCGCGACATTTCTTTCGGTCTCGACAACATCGCGCGCGATGAAGCGCGGCGGCAAGCCGAGCTGACAGTCCGGCACGAGCGTGACTTTTCAGAAGCCATCCTCAACAGCCTGCCCGGCGTGCTCTACCTGTATGACGAGGCCGGCCACTTCCTGCGGTGGAACGAGAACTTTGAACGCGTCACGGGTTACAGCGCGGCCGAAATCGCCACAATGCATCCGCTGGATTTTTTTACCGCGCCAGAAAAAGACCTGCTGGCCGCCAGCATCGAGCGTGTCTTCACGCACGGCGAAGCAGGCGTGGAGGCGGGATTTCTTTCGCGCGACGGCCGCGTGACGCCCTACCAGTTCACCGGCGTGTTGACGATTTTTAGGGGCAGAAAGTGCCTGATCGGCGTGGGCATCGACTTGTCCGCGCGAATCAGGGAAGAACAGGCCAGGCGGGCCAGCGAGTCTGCGCTGGCCAGGGCGGAGGCTGCCGACCAGGTCAAGTCGGCGTTTCTGGCCACGATGTCGCACGAATTGCGCACTCCGCTCAACTCCATCATCGGATTCACCGGGATCATCCTGCAGGGCCTGGCCGGCCCGCTGAACGCGGAACAGACCACACAGCTGGGCATGGTGCGCAGGAGCGCGAGACATCTGCTGGCACTGATCAACGACGTGCTGGACATCTCCAAGATCGAAGCCGGCCAGCTCAAGGTGCAGGCTGAGGCCTTCGATCTGCCGGACGTCATTGGCCAGATTGTCGAGTCCCTGCGCCCCCAGGCTGATGCACGCGGCCTTGCGCTTTCGGCAGACATCTCGCCGCAACTGGGGGAGGTATGGCTGGACCGCCGGCGGGTGGAGCAGATACTGCTGAATCTTCTGAACAATGCCATCAAGTTCACCGAGCGCGGCAGCATCACGCTTGCCGCCGGGGTGGAACTCCTCACACCGCTGAGCGGCGGGCTGCCCCGGCCGGGCGTGCAGTTGAGGGTGACCGATTCGGGCATCGGCATCAAGCCCGGGGACCTCTTGACACTGTTCCAGCCGTTCCGCCAGATTGACTCGGGCCTGTCGCGCCAGCATGATGGGACCGGCCTCGGGCTGGCCATCTGCCAGCGGCTGACCCAGCTGATGGGGGGCAGCATTCGCGCCGAAAGCGAGTGGGGCCAGGGAAGCACATTCACCGTCACGCTGCCGCTGCGCCAAACCACCTGAAGCCATGACCCCTACCATCCTGCTGATCGAAGACAACGAGCAAAACCGCTACCTCGCGACCTTCCTGCTGGAACGGCATGGATACCGGGTCGAGTCCGCGCCCGACGGCCTGCGCGGCATCGAGCTGGCCCAAAGCCTGGCGCCAGCGATCATCCTGCTGGACATCCAGTTGCCCAACATGGACGGTTATGCCGTGGCACGCGCGCTGCGCAACATCCCCGCCCTGGACAGCACGCCCATCATCGCCGTCACCTCCTACGCCATGCTGGGCGACCGGGAAAAATGCCTGGCTGCGGGCTGCACCGGTTATATCGAAAAGCCGGTCAATCCCGATACCTTTGTAACGGAAATCGGGCGTATCGCCGCATCCTTCCTGCCCACCCCGACCGGCGGCACGACGCGGGTGCTCATCGTCGACGACAAAGAAGAAAACCTCTACTACCTGCAGACCCTGCTGACCGCACACGGCTGTATGGTGGACACCGCACGCCATGGTGCAGAGGCCCTGAACAAGGCGCGGCGCAGTCCACCCGACCTGGTGATTTCCGACCTGCTGATGCCGGTCATGGACGGCTACACCCTGCTACGGCACTGGAAGGCCGACGCGCGGCTCAGACAGATCCCTTTCATCGTCTACACAGCCACCTACACCGAGGCAGCCGATGAACGCCTGGCACGGGACCTCGGCGCCGATGCCTTCATCCTCAAACCGGCAGAGCCGGAAGACTTTCTCGCACGGTTGCGCCAGGTGCAGGCGAGTGTATCGATCGCCGGCCCGCTCAGCACCAGCCAGCCCGGTGAAGACGAATCCGCCCTGCTCAAGGTGTACAGCGAAACCCTGATTCGCAAGCTGGAAGAAAAGTCGCTGCAGCTGGAAGAAGCCAACAGGGCGCTGCGCCACGATGTTGCCGAACGGCGGCTGGCAGAAGAAAAATTGCGCCACAGCGAGGCCCTGCTCGCCATTGCCAGCCGCCTCGGCCGCATGGGCGCATGGGCGCTCAACCTGCCGTCGCGCGAACTGATATGGTCGGCCGAGGTAGGGGCCATTCATGACGTGGCCGCGGGCTTTGTGCCCACCGTCGAAAACAGCATTGAGTTTTACACGCCGGAGTCCCGCCCGCTGATTGCGCAGGCCGTGCGGGACTGCATGCAGCAGGGCACACCTTTTGACCTGATGCTGCAGATCGTCACGGCAAAGGGCAGGCCGGTCTGGGTGCGCTCCATTGGCGAGGCAGCGCAGGGCGCAGGCGGCGACATCCTGCGTGTGCAGGGTGCGATCCAGGACATCACCGAGCGAAAGCTGCTGGAAGAACAGGTGCGGCATGCCCAGAAAATGGAAGCCATCGGCACGCTGGCCAGCGGCATTGCGCACGACTTCAACAACATCATTGCGGTCATCCAGGGCAACACGCACAGGGCACTGGCCTACATGCCTGTGGAACACCCCTCACACAAGAGCCTGGATGAAATCAGGAAGGCCACGGATCACGCGCGAAACCTGGTGCGCCAGATTTTGACGTTCAGCCGGCAACAGCACCCGGAGCGCAGGGCCATTGCCCTGGAGCCGGCCATCAAGGAGGCGCTGAACCTCCTGCGCCCCACCTTTCCGCCGGAAATTGAACTCGTCCAGACAGTGGCGGAGAACCTGCCGCTGGTCAAGGCCGATCCCACGCAGCTTCACCAGGTGCTGTTCAATCTGTGCACCAACGGCTGGCATGCCATCGGCAAGAGGCCGGGCCGCATTGAAATCCGGGCCGAGCCAGAGGCTGCCCCGGCGACTGCGCAGGGCGAGCCGGCGCGGCGTGTGCACCTGTCCGTGAGCGATACCGGTAGCGGCATGGATGAAGCCACGCTCGAACGGGTGTTCGATCCCTTCTTCACCACCAAGGAACCGGGGCAGGGCACGGGCCTGGGGCTGTCGATGGTGAACGGCATCGTGCGCGACCATGAAGGCACGATCCGGGTGACGAGCCAGCCCGGCCAGGGCACGACCTTTCACATCTACCTGCCTGCCTGCGAGGACGCGACACCCGAGCCGCCCGACACCGCTGCGGCCGAGATACAGCGCGGCCACGGCCAGCACATCCTCTACCTGGACGACAACGAAGCGCTGGTGGAACTGTGTACCCACGTGTTTGAAGACCTCGGTTACCGCGTCACGGGCTTTACCAATGCCACCGCCTGTATCACGGCTTTCCGTGCGGAACCGATGGCCTATGACGTGCTGATCACCGACCTCAACATGCCCGGCCTGTCAGGGCTGGACGTGGCCAAGCAGTTGCTGGTCGTGCGGCCGGAGCTCCGCGTGATTCTGGTGTCGGGTTACATCGATGAAGAACTGGCAGAGACGGCGCGGGGCGTGGGCATCACGCATGTGGTGGACAAGACCAGCAGCATGGAGATCATGGCGCAGACGATTCATGCGCGGCTCGGCGTGCCCTGAACGGCGTTCAAGGCCGGAGCGTCAGGCTGCGCCCGAAGCGCTTTGCCAAGTCCCGGATCAGAATTTTTAACGTATACGGCAAAAATTTAACGTGTACGTTAAAAATTGGCATTTCAGGCGATTCCAACCCGCTTGAGGCGCCGAAAATGCCCAAAAACGCCTCAAAAATGCCATTTTCAGGCATCAAATAGGCCTTCAGACCAATAAATACTTGCGTCAGCAGCTACTAAATCGATAGCAACTTTCCGCCCTTCCCGCCCTTTCGGCCCTGATCAGGCCGCCGCAGGCATCACCGGTACGGCCTTGTCCACCGGGATGGAGGTATCCGGACGCTCATAGGTGCCGATCAGCAGCCCGCTGGCGACGGCGCGTTCGCGGATGGCGTACATCAGCGCGTCGCGGCCGGGTGTGTCGCCGAATGCTTCGCCGACGCCCACGGCGCCCAGCGCGAACACCTGGAAGGCATAACGGTGCGGGCCGTGGCCGGGGGGTGGGTCGGGTGGCAGCCAGCCGGCCATCAGATACGAGTTGCGGCCTTCATGCACGTCCTGGCCTTCATGGTCGGGGCTCTTCATTGCACCCTCCGGCAGGCCGCCGTCGGCAGCCGGCAGATCGACCACGATGGCGTGCACCAGCGGTCTCGGTGTGGGTGCGTCGGCGTCTTCAACAATCAGGACCACGGTGTCAGTGCCGGCCGGCACACCCGACCACTGCAGCGGCGGCGACAGGCCTTCGCCATCGGCCGTGTAGCGCGCCGGGATGGGTGCATGGTCGGCAAACGCCAGGCTGGTGACGCTGATGGCCGCCAGGCCGGTGCGCAGGCGGGAGTTATTGAAAACAAGCTCGTCCATGCCGGCACGCACATCGCGCAGGGCATGGCCAAGGGCATCGGGAAGGTTTTCAAGCATGGCGCATCAACTCCTGTGGTGAGAAGCTTGAAGTTAACCGCAGCCGTGCCGACCAGCTGTAGGAAAAACCACCTTCACGAAAGCAGCCAGGCGACAGCGCGCGCTGGCCTTCTGCCTGGGGGTCATTTCCTGTGCTTGAGGCTGTCATGCCGGCGCTTTTCTTCGTGCCGGATTTTCTCCATCATTCTGGCGTCGGGGTCCTGCCATTTACCGCCCGCCTCGCGCGACATGAAGGCCACGGCGCCTGCAAACTCTTCAAGCGACAGGTCGGCGCGGCCACCTTTGGGCGGCATGCCGCGCACACCGACCCAGGCATGGGCGGTCAGCACGGGCTGGCCTTCGGCAATCAGCGGCTTCCAGGCTTTGCGGTCACCAAACTTCGGCGCATTGGCCACACCGCTGCCGTGGCAGGCGACGCAGGTCTGTTGGTAGACCTGTTCACCGCCCTGAAGGGTTTGTGCGCCCGCTGTCTGAAGCTGGGTCAGCGCAAACGCCACAAAGGGAATGGAAGCAAGTGGAGCGGGGCTCATGGTTATGGATTACCTTCAAAAAATCTTTTTTATGGCGTGGCAGCCAGCGGCCACTGCAGCTTCACGGCCAGCCCACCCAGTTCGGCCGATCGGCTCACACGGACCTCGGCGCCGGACACCAGCGCGATTCTTTTCACAATCGACCACCCCAGGCCGCTGCCCGGCTGGTCGTTGCCGGGCACGCGGTAAAAGCGCTCGCCCAGGCGGCTCATGGCCGCGTCATCCAGGCCAGGGCCGCTGTCTTCAACGCCCAGCAACAGCCGCCCGCCTTCAGGGGCCACACGCACGCGAACCAGCCCGTGCGCCGGGCTGTAGCGAATGGCGTTGTCCATCAGATTGCGTACCAGCACACCCATCAACACCTCGTCGCCCGCCATCAGGCAGCCGGCGCTGGCATCCAGCTCCAGGTGCTGTTGGCGGGACAGCGCGGCGGGTGCCATATCAGCCATCACACCGCGTACCAGGGCCGCCATGTCGATCGCTTCCGCATGCGCCGCAGGTGCGGCCTCTACACGGGCCAGGGTCAGGAGCTGCTCCACCAGACGGGTGGCGCGGTCACAGCCATCGAGCGTGAACTGCAGCGCATGCTCCCGCTGCACGATATCAGTCCCGGCGCCGAGCGCGACCTGGGCCTGGGCACGAATGGCGGCGATGGGTGTGCGCAACTCATGCGCGGCATCGGCGGTGAAGCGGCGCTCGGATTCCATCATGCGGGCCACGCGGGCAAAAAGCGCATTGAGTGCCTTGACGGGCGCCTGCATTTCAGAAGGCATGTCGGCCAGCACGACGGGTTCGAGGTCACTGGCCTGCCTGGCGTGAAGGGCGCGGCCCAGTTGCTGGAGGGGCACCAGGCCGCGGCGCACCGCCCACCACACGGCCAGTGCCAGCAGGGGCAAGGCGACCAGCAGCGGCCAGAGAACGCTGCGCAGAACGGCACGCAGGACTTCATCGCGCGCGGCGAGCTGCTCGCCGACATACACCTGCACATCGTTTTGCGCACCTTTGGCGCCGAAGACGCGCCAGTCCTGACCGTCCGCGAGGCTGACGGTGGCAATACCGGCGCTCACCGGCGACATGGGTGTGGCCTGCGTGCTGGCAGAACGCATGACCAGTTGCCCTTCGTGAAAAACCTGAAACGCCACGCGCGGCGCGTATCTGTGCAGCGACGGCGCATCAGCGACACCCTCGTCGTCACTCCCCGCCGCAGCGGCCTGCTGCAGCACCAGCAATGCGGCGGCCTGCGCCAGGTGGCCGTCGAGCAGTTCATCAAGCTCATGGCGGGCGTCATACCAGGTCAGGCCCGCCGCAACCACCCACAGGGCGGACACCATGCCGAGCACCAGCAGCAGCAGTCTGCGCTGAAGCGACCACTGGCGCGGTACAGCGGGCGTCATGCGCCAGGCGCCTTCGGCATGATGTAGCCGACGCCGCGCACGGTCTGTATCAAACCCGCGTGCAGCTTGCGGCGCAGGTGGTGGATGTGTACCTCGATGGCATTGCTGTCGACTTCATACCCCCAGCTGTAGAGCTGCTGCTCCAGCTGCTCACGCGACATCACACGCCCGGGGTGGAGCATCAGCGCATGCAGCAGGTCGAACTCGCGCAGCGACAGCGTCACCGCCGCACCGTCGTGCAGAACCTGCCGCGCCGAAGGGTCCAGCGACACGCCGCCGCAATGCAGAACGCCCTGCGACTGGCCACCGGCACGGCGCACCAGCGAGCGCAGGCGCGCGGCCAGCTCGTGCAGATCCACCGGTTTGACGACGTAATCGTCTGCGCCCAGGTTCAGGCCATTGATGCGGTCTGGCACGGCATCACGCGCCGTCAGCACCAGCACCGGTGTGTTGATGTTGCGGGCCCGCGTGGCGCGCAGCACATCCATGCCGTCCTTCAGCGGCAGGCCGAGGTCAAGCACGGCGGCCGCATAGGCGCCGCCAGCCAGCTCGCGCGTTGCGGCCACGCCGTCACGCACCCAGTCGACCTGAAAGCCGAGCTGGCGAAGGCCCGCCTGCAGGCCGTCGCCAAGAAGGGGGTCGTCTTCAGCAAGAAGTACGCGCATGGTGTGCCGATGTCAGTCCGTCTTTTTTTGAAGTGGGCTGGGGAAGCGAATGTCTGCTGCCCTGCCGTGTCTTGTATTGTGCGGCCTGCGTTCAAACGGCACCGCGCCACTGCAGCCACCAGAAACCCATGACCGCCATCAGCAGGATGACAGCCAGCACAGTCCAGCTGCGGGCAATAGCCTGATGTACTGCACCTTCTTTTTGGCCATCCAGCATGGAACGCACCAGGTTTTCATGGTGCAGCCAGCTGGCAAGCGCCACCCCCGCCACGTGTACACACACCACCGCCAGCATGAAGGTTGCCGCGCCCTCATGCAGCTCCTCTATCCAGTTGCCACTGATGTCGTTGTAATTCGCCCACCCGGTGGCCACAATGACCACGCTGGCGAGCAGCATCAACACAATCGCCACCGCACCGGCAGGGTTGTGGCCCACATGGTGTTCAGGCGGCGCACTGTGCACTGTGCCGATCTGCTGCCTGACGGTTTCAGCGCGCGGCATCAAGACCAGGCCGGCCAGCCGCAGCATGTGCTGCAGGTAGCCCTTGATGGCTGCCGGGCCACGCACAAACTCGGCAAAGCGCGCGTAACGCGTGCCCACCAGCCCCCAAACCACGCGAAACGCCACCAGGCCACCCAGGGTGTAGCCCAGCGTGACGTGAATGAGCCGCCAGCGCTCGCTCTCAGCCGTCAGGTAGGCACCGGCGAAGCTCAGCACCATGAGCCAGTGAAAAACGCGTACCGGTGCATCCCACACCAGGATTTTTTTATCTGTATTGGCCATGCTGTTACTTCGGTATGCGGATGTCGCGCTCATTGAAATTGCCCTGCGCCGCGCCGCTGTGGCAGGCCACGCAATTGGAGGCACTGCCCACGGAGGCACGCTTCCAGACCTCGGGGGCGACCTCGCGCGCGTTGTGCTTGCGCAGGAACCAGGCTGACTGGGTGATGCGGTCCTGGGGCGGCTCTTCGCTCACGCGTTTGTAGGTGCCGGCGTTCGCCCCCAGCCAGTTGCTGATCTCGCGCACGCTGGCTTCGTCCATTGATGCATCGGTGCCGTAGTGTTTGTTGAGCCCACCCATCAGGCGTTTCCAGGAACCCGCAGGCAGCATGCCCGCCGGGTAAGGTGTGTGGCAGGCCGCGCACTCCTGTTTGTATTTGGGCAGCAGCGGGACTGTATGGGCCGGGCCATCGGCCAGAGCCAGGCCGGCGAAGATGGCAAGGCCCGTGAAGAGACCGGCAAGAAGGAATCGTGAGCGCGACATGGCTGGCTTTCGGTGGGTGGGTGAAGATCAGCGCTTGAGCGTGAGCAGCCAGGCCAGCACATCGGCCTTTTCAGCCGCGGTGCATTCACGGCCCATCACGTCATTGCAGTTGCGCCTGAACCATTTGTCGGATTTGGCGGTGTCAGTAAAGCGCTCGGGGTTAAAGGCAGGGGCCATCGGCCCTATGGTTTTGCCGGTGCTGGCATGTTTGCCGTCAACCGTGGGCACACCCGTGTGGCATGAAGCGCAGCTCCATTCCTTGCCATGTTTGGCGTTGAAGAGCTGCTGGCCTCGCGCCGCCTGCGCGGGCGCACCCGCCTGTGCGGTGTAGGCAGCGAGCTGCTCTGCCGGCGTGATGGCGTGGGCGAGCGAACCAAGGGCTGCGCTGGTGAGCACGAGCGCGCGGAAAATTGAAGTCGAAATGTGCATGGCACCTCCATGGATAGCCATGGTAGGTAGCGCAAATTAAGGCTTTCTTAACAGCCCGGGGCAGGGCAGTTCGGGCGAATCAGTTCAGGCTGCGAACGACTTCAAGCGCCTGCTCGATGCGTTCGACGGCGTGAATCGTCAGGCCTTCAAAAGCCTTGTCGTTCTTTTTGGGCGCGTTGGCCTTGGGCACGATGGCAACACTGAAACCCAGCTTGGCGGCCTCCTTCAGCCGCTCCTGGCCGCGCGGTGCGGGGCGCACCTCACCGGCCAGGCCGACTTCACCGAATGCGATAAAACCCTTGGGCAGCGGCCTGCCGCGCAGGCTGGAAGTAATCGCCAGCATCACGGCGAGGTCGGCCGCGGGTTCGCTGATGCGCACGCCGCCCACCGCGTTCACAAACACATCCTGGTCCATGCAGGCGACTCCGGCGTGGCGATGCAGCACGGCCAAGAGCATGGCCAGGCGGTCGCGGTCCAGGCCGACGGAAAGCCTGCGCGGACTGGGCCCACCGTTGTCAACCAGCGCCTGGATTTCAACCAGCATGGGGCGCGTGCCTTCCAGCGTGACCATCACGCAGCTGCCGGGCACGGGTTCGGTGTGCTGGCTCAGAAAAATCGCGCTCGGGTTGCTCACGCCCTTGAGGCCTTTTTCGGTCATGGCAAAAACGCCGATCTCGTTGACCGCGCCAAAGCGGTTCTTGATGGCGCGCACCAGGCGAAAGCTGGAATGGGTATCGCCTTCAAAGTACAGCACGGTATCGACCATATGCTCAAGAACACGTGGGCCGGCAAGGGCGCCCTCTTTGGTCACGTGGCCAACCAGCACGATGCAGACGCCGCTGGCCTTGGCGGCGCGCGTGAGGTGCGCAGCGCATTCACGCACCTGCGCCACCGAGCCCGGCGCAGAGGTGAGCTGGTCGGAGTACACCGTCTGTATGGAGTCAATGACGGCAATCATGGGCTGCGTCGCTTCGAGCGTCGCGAGGATTTTTTCAAGCTGGATTTCGGCCAGCACCTTGACCTGTGAGCCCTCGAGCCCCAGGCGACGAGAGCGCAGGGCGATCTGCGCGCCGCTCTCCTCGCCCGTGACGTAAAGGGTGTTATGGCCGGCGCGCTGCAGCGAATCCAGCGCCTGCAGCAACAGTGTCGATTTGCCGATGCCGGGGTCGCCGCCAATCAGCACGACGCCGCCTTCCACAATGCCGCCGCCCAGCACGCGGTCGAGTTCTTCATGCCCGGTCGGGGTACGCTCCATGTCGGTCGCGTCAATATCTGCCAGCGCGGTAAGCTCGGACGCCTTGGCCAGGCCCTGGTGCTGGTTGCTGTAGCGGTTTTTGACACCGGAGGTGTTTTCAGCGACCGACTCGATCAGCGTGTTCCAGGCATTGCAGTGCGGGCACTTGCCCAGCCACTTGGGGCTGATGCCGCCACACTCGGTGCAGGTATAAATAGTTTTGTCTTTCGCCATGCGGGTAATGTTACCGCACGGCTGTATAAATAAACAGTGTTTCTTCTTTGGCTCAGCCGCTTCTCACCAGGATAAACAATGAAGGTCTGTATTTACGGCGCAGGCGCCATCGGCGGCTGGATAGGCCACAAGCTTGCGGGCGCGGGCTGCGATGTCAGCGCAGTGGCGCGCGGCGCAACATTGGCGGCACTTCAGCAGCATGGCCTTCGGCTCAATGAAGGCGGCAACACCACGGCACAGCCCGTCAAAAGCAGTGCGCAGCCCGCAGAGCTGGGTGTACAGGATCTGGTGGTGCTGGCCGTGAAAGCACCATCGCTGCCAGAAGTAACGCGGCACATTGCGCCGTTGATCGGCCCCAACACCATCGTGCTGACCGCAATGAACGGCGTGCCCTGGTGGTTTCTTCAGGGCTTTGGCGGCGCGCTGGCCAACCAGCGCCTGAGCACGGTTGACCATGATGGCACACTCGACAAGGCCATTCCCGCAGCCAACATCATCGGCTGCGTGGTGCATGCCAGCGGCATGGTCGACGCGCCCGGCCTGATACATCACCACAGGGGCAACAAGCTCATCATCGGCGAGCCATCGGGCAAAAAAACAGCACGTTTGCTGGCGCTGGCAGCCCTGCTTGAAAAAGCTGGTTTCGAGGCACCGGTGTCGGAGCAGATTCAAAAAGACATCTGGTACAAGCTCTGGGGCAACATGACCATGAACCCCATCAGCGCCTTCACCGGGGCCACGTCGGACCTCATCATGGGCGATGAACTGGTCTGCGAATTCACGTCGAACGTGATGTTAGAGGCCAAGGAGATCGGCGCACGACTGGGCATACCGATTGACCAGACGCCAGAAGAGCGCCACGTCATCACACGCAAGCTGGGTGCCTTCAAGACATCGATGCTGCAGGACGTTGAAGCCGGCAAACCCATCGAGCTGGATGCGCTGGTGTCTGCCGTGCGCGAGCTGGGGCAACTGACGAAAGTGGCGACGCCGTTCACCGATGCGCTGCTGGGCCTGGCGCGGCTGAATGCGCGCGTCAAAGGACTTTATTAATGAGGCAATATTGATGACGGCGAAACCAGGCCGCGCACTGAGCGGCACCGCGTTTGCAACACTGCTTTTGATCGCGCTGATGATGGGCTCCAACCATGTGGCCGCGCGTTTTGCCTTCAACAACGGCGTGGACGTCGCAACCGCCGTGACGGTACGCAGTTTTGTCACGGCGGCAGTTGTCAGCGTACTGTTTCTGCTGCAGGGTGCGAGGGTCAAACTGACCGGGCGTCACAAGGGCTTTTTGCTGGCGATCGGGCTGCTGATCGGTGTGCAAAGCATTTGCCTGTACTCAGGCGTTGCGCGCCTGCCCGTCGTGCTGGCGCTGCTGGCATTCAACACCTACCCGCTCTGGACGGCGGTCTGGAACCGCATTTTCTACGGCCACAAACCGGAGCGCGCCACCTTGATCGCCATGCCCTTCATTCTTGTCGGCTTGTGCATGGCGCTGGATGTGTTTGGTGCCGCATCAGGCCTGGGCGCCGCTGGCCAGTGGGCCCGCATAGGTGCCGGTGTGGTCTTTGCACTGGCGGCAGGTGCAACGTTTGGCCTGGCGCTGGTCCTGACGCAGCATGAGGCCGGTGACCTGGACGGCCGGCTGCGCACCGCCAGCACCATGGGCCTGGCTGGTGTGGTGGCACTGGGCATGGTGGCCACGCAGGGCGGCTTTCATTTGCCGCAGGCCGCAGCAGGCTGGTGGGGCCTGGCCGCGCTGACCTTTCTTTATGGCACGGCTTTCACCATCATGTTCACCGTGCTGCCCAAGCTGGGCGTTGCAGGCAACTCGGCCATCATGAATGTCGAGCCGGTTTGTGCGATGGTGCTGGCCTGGCTGCTGCTGGGCCAGTCGATTGCTCCTTTGCAGGTGGCCGGTGCGCTGCTGGTGGTGGGGACGGTGATGGCGCTGGGTTTGCGCAAGCGTTAGGCCGAAAGCTTCTAACCGGCGTCAACCACCACAGGCACCCGCGTTGCCAGCGCACACATCAGCTCATAGCCGACAGTGCCCGCTGACTGCGCAATCTCGTCAATCGACAACACCCCGCCTGACGCCGACCTGCCCCAAAGCGTCACCTCACTGCCCATGCCGGCAGTGGGTACAGGTGTGAGGTCTACCGTGATCATGTCCATGCTGACGCGGCCGATCATGCGGGTGCGCACGCCATTCACCAGCACCGGTGTACCCGTGGTGCAGTGGCGCGGGTAGCCGTCTGCATAACCGCAAGCGACAACGCCGATGCGCATGGGCCCATCGGCGGTGAAGCTGGAGCCGTAGCCGACCGTGTCACCGGCCACCAGGCTTTGCATGCCTATGATTTTTGAGGTAAGTGTCATGGCCGGCAACAAACCCCAATCGGCCGCGCTGCGTTCGGGAAAGTCGGGCGCGCTGCCGTAGACCGCGATGCCGGGTCGTATCCAGTCTGACTTCACCGCCAGCGCGCCGGCGTGGCGCAGGCTGGCAGCGCTGTTGCTCAGGCTGCGTTCACCGGGCAGATCATGCGTGACGGCTTCAAATGCGGCGACCTGCGCGGCCACGCCCTTGGGGCCATCAGCATCAGAAAAATGCGTGATCAGCGAAATCTCTTCGACCTGCGGCAGGGCATTGAGGCGTGTCCACGCCGCGCGGTAGCGCTCGGGTGTGAAGCCAAGGCGGTTCATGCCGGAGTTCATTTTCAGAAACACGCGATGCGGCAGCTGTGTCTTGTGCGTGGCCAGCATGTCGATCTGCTCGTTGCAGTGAATCACATGCCACAGGCCCAGGCGCGAACACAGTTCAAGATCACGCGCCTCAAAGCAGCCTTCCAGCAGCAGGATGGGCCCGCGCCAGTCGAGCGCGCGCAGGCGCTGTGCCTCCGTCAGGTCCAGCAGTGCAAAGCCGTCGGCGCTGCGCAGGCCTTCAAATGTGCGCTCGATGCCATGGCCATAGGCGTTGGCCTTGACGATGGCCCAGACCCTTGCATCGGGCGCTGCCGCACGCATGCGCGCCAGGTTGTGGGCCAGTGCTGCGGTGTGGATGGTGGCGAGTATGGGGCGGGGCATGGGGGTAAGTGAGGACGGCGGCCTGCAGTTTAGGTGCGTTGTGTATTTGACAACACGAAGAATCAGGGTAAGCCCCGAAGCCAAGTTTACAAACCGGACATTAAGTGCTTTACAAAGCTCCTCTATGGATTTTGACAGCTGCCCCCATGCTATAAACCACCTTGGTCAGGAGACACCCCCCATTTTTTGCAGCAGCCTGCGAGCTGGTGCATGCCCATGAAGTGATCGACAAAGTTTAATGAAGCGCGGTTTTTACACCATCATGGCAGCCCAGTTTTTCAGCTCGCTGGCTGATAACGCGTTGTTCGTAGCCGCTGTCGAGCTGCTGAAGACCAGCGGCGCTCCGAAATGGCAGCCCGCCGCCCTGGTGCCGATGTTTGCGCTCTTTTACGTGGTGCTCGCACCATTTGTGGGCGCCTTTGCCGACGCGCAACCCAAGGGCAAGGTCATGTTCATCAGCAACGCCATCAAGGTGGTGGGTTGCCTGATGATGCTGTTCGGCACCCACCCCCTGATGGCCTACGCCATCGTCGGCCTGGGCGCTGCCGCCTATTCGCCCGCGAAGTACGGCATCCTGACCGAACTGCTGCCCTCCTCACAACTCGTCAAGGCCAACGGCTGGATCGAGGGCCTGACGATCTCCTCCATCATTCTGGGCGTTCTGCTGGGCGGCCAGCTGGTCGGCCACCACATATCGTCCCGCCTGCTGGCCCTGGACATTCCATTTTTTGAAACCGGTATCGACACCCCGCCTGAAGCAGCGATTGCCGTGCTGATTTTGCTGTACGCCATTGCGGCCTGGTTCAATACCCGCATCCCGCGCACCGGTGTCGAGATGCGGCCCATGCCCAAAAACAAGCTGGAGCTGCTGCCTGATTTCTGGAACTGCAACTCGGCCCTGTGGCGCGACAAACTCGGCCAGATCTCGCTGTCCACCACCACGCTGTTCTGGGGTGTGTCGGGCAACCTGCGCTACATCGTGCTGGCCTGGAGCGCGGCGGCACTCGGCTACAGCACCACGCAGGCCTCATCGCTGGTCGGTGTGGTCGCCATCGGCACGGCTGTCGGCGCGATCATCGCGTCCATGCGCATGCGCCTCGACCAGGCCACCAGCGTGATGCCGCTGGGCATTGCCATGGGCGTGCTGGTTATCTTGATGAACTTCATCGGCAATGTCTGGGTGGCGGCGCCTTTCCTGATTTTGCTCGGCGGACTGGGCGGCTTTCTGGTCGTGCCCATGAATGCGCTGCTGCAACACCGCGGCCACAACCTCATGGGCGCGGGCCGCTCAATTGCCGTGCAGAACTTCAACGAGCAGGCCTGCATCCTGAGCCTGGGCGCTTTCTACAGCCTCTCGACCGGCATGGGCCTGTCGGCCTTCGGCGCCATCACCGCCTTCGGCATTGTGGTCGCCGGCTTCATGGCGCTGATCCAGTACTGGCACAAGAGCAACCTCGTCAAGCACAAGGAGCAGGTCGACCACCTGCTGGCTATCGCCCGTAGCGACAACAGTCACTGATTGACGAATGAAAGCAGACAGCAGGGGTGCCTTGCTCGCGGCGGGAGCGCTTGTTTGCAACGCCTTCGTTTGGGGCGTGTCCTGGTGGCCCTTCCGCCATTTGCAGGATCACGGCCTGCACCCGCTCTGGTCCACCGCACTGGTTTACGCGTTCGCGCTGGTCGCATTGCTGATCGCCTGGCCACGCAGCTGGCGCAGTTTCACGACCCACCCCCAACTCTGGCTGCTGGCTATCGCTGCCGGCGTTACCAACGTCGGCTTTAACTGGGCCGTGACGGTTGGCGATGTGGTTCGCGTTGTGCTTCTTTTTTACCTGATGCCGGCCTGGGCGGTGCTGGTGGGCTGGTACATGCTGGGTGAAAAGCCGTCGAAGGCGTCGCTGCTCAGGCTGGTACTGGCCATGGCGGGCGTGCTCATCGTGCTCAAGACACCCGACTCGCCCTGGCCGATTCCGCAAAGCGCGGCTGACTGGCTGGCGCTGCTGGGCGGCTTCAGTTTTGCCGTCACCAACGCACTCCTTCGCAAGATGAAAGCTGTGCCCGACAGCTCACGCATGCTGGCCATGTTTGGCGGCGGCGCCGTGCTGGCATCCGGCGTGGCGCTGGTCGGGATGATGCAGCACGCTGTGCCCGCGCCTGCCTTGGCGGCGGCCGGCATTCCAGTGGCGATTGGCTTGAGTGTGGCCTTTCTTGTGGGCAATGCAGCACTTCAGTACGGCGCTGCACGGCTTGCTGGCAGCGCCACTTCGCTGGTGATGTTGACGGAGATTCTGTTTGCCAGCGGATCGGCGGCGTTGCTGGGGGCTGCTGCGTTTACGCCTCGCATTCTGCTGGGTGGGGGGTTGATTGTTGTTGCGGCTTTGCTTGCCGCGCTTGCTTCTTCGGAGAAGTGACAAGCCTTCTTGTGATTGGAGGTTTCTGCCCTTCACGTAGAAGCCGGGGGTAGCCCGGCCTGGTCGTGAAGGGCAACCCCCTCAACCACTGGCAAGTCCCCACTCACCCGGTTACAGTGTGCAATCAACAGAGGAGCACACCATGAGCACCCCCGACACCGTCTACGGCTTCGAAGCCACCAACATCAACGGCAAAACCATTCCGCTGGATGCGTTCAAGGGCAAGGTCATGCTGATCGTCAACACGGCCAGCAAGTGCGGCTTCACACCGCAGTTTGGCGGGCTTGAAGAGCTGCATAAAAGCTATGCCGGCAAGGGCCTGGCCGTGCTGGGCTTTCCGTGCAACCAGTTCGGCTCGCAGGACCCCGGCGCTGACGGCGAGATCGAGCAGTTCTGCCAGCTCAACTACGGCGTGAGCTTTCCCATGATGTCCAAGATCGACGTCAACGGCCCCGCCGCGCACCCGCTCTACAAATGGTTGAGCGCCGAAGCGCCGGGTATTCTGGGCAGCAAGGCCATCAAATGGAACTTCACCAAGTTCCTCGTCGGCAAAAACGGCAAGGTGATTCGTCGCTACGCACCGACCGACAAGCCCGCTGATCTGGCGAAAGACATTGAAGCTGCGCTGGCGGCTTGAGCGTTAGGTCGGCCCTATTTTTAACGTATACGTTAAAAATTGATCGGAAGTTAACTTCCATATTAACTTTTGCCCCCAAAACCCCGGGTTGCGGCTGCCAGCACGCAAAAAACGCCTGAAAACAGCCATTTTTTGGCATCAAATCAGCCTTCAGACCAATAAATACAGGCGTAAGCAGCTACGAATTAGATAGCAAAAAGCTGCCCCATCAGCCCGCCTGACTGGTACCCAGCGCTTCGTCCAGCAGCTCCACCCAATGCCTGACCGGCGTGGGCGTGCCGCTTTGCAGGTGGGTGATACAGCCGATATTGGCCGAGGCGATGACATCGGGCTTCATCTCGGCGAGGTTGCCCAGCTTGCGGTCGCGCAGGCTGTAGGCGATGTCGGGGTTGAGGACCGAATAAGTGCCGGCCGAGCCACAGCACAGGTGGGCCTCGCAGCTGGCGACTTGGATGTTGAAGCCGAGGTCAGACAGGTGCTTTTCAACGCCGCCGCGCAATTGCTGGCCGTGCTGCAGCGTGCAGGGTGGGTGAAAGGCGATCTGCCCGGCTCTGGCGGCAACGCGTGGGCGCAGCGGCTCGACCAGATCGGGCAGCAGCTCACTGAGGTCGCGCGTGAGGGCGCTGATGCGGGCGGCTTTGGCTGCGTACTGGGGGTCGTCCTTGAGCAAATGGCCGTAGTCCTTGACAGTGACACCGCAGCCGGAGGCGTTCATGACGATGGCCTCTACCCCGCCGCCTTCGCCCGTCTCAACATGCGGCCACCACGCATCAATGTTGCGCCGCATCTCGACCTTGCCGCCTTCGTGGTCGTTGAGGTGAAACTTGACGGCGCCGCAGCAGCCAGCTTTGGCCGCCACCACGGTCTGGATGCCGGCAGCGTCGAGCACGCGGGCCGTAGCGCTGTTGATGTTGGGCATCATGGCCGGTTGCACGCAGCCTTCGAGCATCAGGACCTTGCGCGTGTGGGTGGCAGCCGGCCATTGGCCGGCGTGCTGTCTGGCGGGCACCTTGTTCTTCAGCGATTCAGGCAGCAGGCCGCGCACCGACTGGCCCAGCTTCATGGCCGGTGCAAACAGCGGCGAAGGCAGACCTTCCTTCAGCGCCCAGCGCAGGGCTTTTTCAGCGGTAGGGCGCGCTACCTGTTCATCCACCAGCTTGCGGCCGATGTCCACGAGGTGACCATATTCAACGCCGCTGGGGCAGGTGGTTTCGCAGTTGCGGCAGGTCAGGCAGCGGTCGAGATGCAGCTGGGTCTTGCGGGTTGGGGTCTCGCCCTCAAGTACCTGCTTGATGAGGTAGATGCGGCCGCGCGGGCCGTCCAGCTCGTCGCCGAGCAGCTGGTAGGTCGGGCAGGTGGCGGTGCAAAAGCCGCAGTGCACACACTTGCGCAGAATCGCTTCGGCCTCCTGGCCTTCGGCGGTGTTTTTGAACTGGGGGGCGAGATGGGTTTGCATGTGTCTTCTTCAGCTTCTTGCCATCAGCCTGGTCTTGAGCAGGGCCTTGCGCCGCATCCGGCGCCGCCAGTCCGAAAACAGTGGTGGCAGGGACAGGACAAAAAGCAGCAGCGCCAGCGGCACGACCCAGACGAAGCCGATGTACTTGAAGCCCAGCGCCCCCACCAGGCCGCCGACGACAAACATGCCCAGGAGGGTTGAGAACAGCCTGAGCTTGATGCGGTTGGCCCGCACGCGTGACTCCGGCGGGCTGGCTGTGCGGTTCCAGTAGAGCAGCTTGCCCAGCTCGATGCCGAGATCGGTGATGACACCGGTCATGTGGGTGGTGCGGATCTGGGATGACGAGATCTTGCTGACCAGCGCATTTTGCAGCCCCATGGTGAAGGCCAGCACCAGCACGGTCAGCGGCACGGCAAACGGCGTCTGGTGGCCCATGTTCGCGCCCATCAGGCCAAAGACCAGCAGCAATGCAGCCTCCAGCAGCAGGGGCAGGGCGTATTCGCTGCGCAGCCAGTGGTGACGCGACCAGTTGACCAGGATGGCCGTGGTGGCCGCGCCGGCAGTAAAAGCCAGCAGCGCACCGGCGGCGCCCAGCACCAGCTTCATGTTGCCGAGCACGAGGTTGTCGGCCAGCATGGATGCAAAACCCGTCATGTGCGAGGTGTACATGCTGACCAGCAAAAAACCGCCGGCATTGATGGCGCCAGCGACAAAGGCCAGCACGCCGCCGAGTAACCGGTTTGTGGCGGCGGTGCGGTGTTGACCCGTGAGGTGGCGAAAGCGGCGCATGGCTCAGGCAGTTCAGGCAGCTCAGGCCAGAAGGCGACCGGGGTTGAAGATGCCGGCCGGATCGAACTCACGCATGAGCTGGCGGTGTATGCGGTCGAGTGGCGGCTTCAAGACATCAAAGCGGGGAACCGTGTCTGCCATGCCGCTGGTGCCAGTCCTGAACAGCGTGGCGTGGCCACCTGCGGCGGCGGCAACCTCACGCAGCTGCCCAGCATGCACCGCCCCGGCACGCACCCAGCGCAGGCCACCATGCCACTCGATGAGCGGCGCTTCGGGCAGGTCCAGCACGGGCGCAGTCTGCGGCACCGACAGGCGCCACAGGTCCTGCTCAGCCGCACGCTCCCTGAACCACGGCAGATGCTGGTCGCGGCAGGCGTGCCAGTCTGCCTCGACGTTTTCTTTTCTTTCACCGCCCGATGCAGACAGTGTTTTGCAGGCAGCTTCAACGGCCGCTTTGGCGCCGCGCAAGCGCAGGTAGAGCGTGCCCTGGCCATCTTCTTCAAGCCAGCAACTGGCGTTGAGCGGCAGCGGCTGGCCACCCCAGGCGTTGAGCCGCTGCAGCGCCTCGGCCTGGCTGCATGCAAAGCGCAGCGTGGCCTCAGCGGGAGCGACAGGCAGCACCTTGAGGCTGACCTCGGTGATCAGCCCCAGCGTGCCCATCGCGCCAGCCATGAGTCGTGACACGTCGTAACCGGCCACATTCTTCATGACCTGGCCGCCGAAGGTGAGTTGCTCTCCCCTGCCGTTGATGAGCTTGAGGCCGAGGACATAGTCACGCACGGCACCGACGCTGGCACGGGCCGGGCCGCTGAGCCCGCTGGCGACCAGACCGCCGACCGTCGCAGCGCCGTCAAAATGCGGCGGCTCAAACGGCAGGCACTGGCCTTGTTCAGCCAGCAGGGCTTCGAGTTCTGCCAGCGGTGTGCCCGTACCTGCGGTGACAACCAGCTCGCTGGGCTCGTAGCTGATCACGCCTGCGAGCGGCGCGGTATCGAGAATTTCACCCTGCAGCGACTGGCCGTAGAAGTCCTTGCTGCCGCCGCCACGTATGCGCAGCGGCGTACCCGTCGATGCGGCCGTACGTATGCGGTCGGCGATGGCGGCTGAGACGTCGGCAGGGAGATCCATAAGCCCTGATGGTAAGCCCCAGCCCGTCACAGGCTTTTGAATTTTTTGAACGCCGGCTGTTCTTTTTTTGATGGCATATGGAAGGTCGCCTTCATGTCAGTCTGCAAAGAAGTTGACCGCCAGCCCGGGCACGTCCATCTGCATGGCGAACACGCAGCCTGATTCGGGGTACCTCTGCAGCTCGGCATCAGGACGGTTCTGCCGCGCCGTGGTGAGGTAGAGGGTGTGCATGTCGGTACCGCCAAAGCAGGGCATGGTGGGGCAGAGGGCCGGCGTACCGATCTCGGCAAGCACCTCGCCTTGGGGTGACAGCTTGAGCACACATGCACCCTCAAACATGGCCACGTAATAGTTGCCCTGCACATCCACGGCCGCACCATCGGGCCTGCCTGAATAACCTGGCATGCCCGACTGCCAGCCTGCAGGCTTGAGCGGCCATTGTTTGAAGATGCGTTCGCCGCCCAGGGTGTTGCCGTCGATGTCCCAGTCCCAGGCGCGTATGGTGTGCGAGGGTGTGTCGGACCAGTAAAGCGTTTTGGCGTCGGGCGACCAGGCCAGGCCGTTGGAAGTGGTGGCGCCTTCGGCCTTGACCTCCAGCGCGGGAATCCGCCCCGTGGCCAGGCTGTTGCGGCAATCAAGCGAGAAAAGCTTTGCCAGCGCTGCATTGCGCGGCTCGTAAAGCGTACCTGCCCAGAAGCGGCCGGCGGGGTCAGCCTTGCCGTCGTTGAAGCGGCTGTTGGCCGGGTCGTGCAGGGCAGGCGCAAGCAGGCGCAGGTCACCGCCCCAGTCCCGCGCACGGTAAATGCCGTCGCGCAGGGCAATCACCAGCCCGGCAGACTCACCATGTGCATCACGTGCCGGCGCAATGCAGCCGGGCTCGGAAGGCATGGCCCAGCTGTCGACGCTGCCCATGAACACATTGAGGCGGTGGACCTGTTGGCCGGGAATGTCCACCCAGTAAAGCATTTGTTCGTCAGGGTGCCAGAACGGAGACTCGCCCAGTGCGCAGGGCTTGTCGACAACGGTGTGCCAGGTCATGAATGCATTCCCGAAATTGGAGGAGCCACAAACTGTACAGGCAAAAAAACAGCCCACCGGTTTGCACCGGCGGGCTGAACATCCAAAGGAGACTCTCTAGCTATTAACAGAGCACCCGGAAAGCCATGGGCTTCAGGGCGGTCCCGTTAATTCTTAACGGTTGTAGGCTGTTTCACCGTGTGAGGTGATGTCCAGGCCTTCGCGTTCGTCTTCTTCGCTGACACGCAGACCGATGGTCAGGTCAACGATCTTGTAGGCGATGAAGGAGACCACACCCGACCAGACAATGGTGATCAGCACGGCCTTGGCCTGGATCAACAGTTGCGACATCACGGAGAAGTCGGCAGACGTGACCATGGTTGCAGTCACCCAGTCAGCGGTGTAGCCAGGGCCACCGAGGCTTGGCGAATTGAACACGCCGGTCAGCAGGGCGCCGAGGATACCGCCGATGCCGTGCACGCCGAACACGTCGAGCGAGTCATCAGCGCCGAGAATTTTCTTCAGGCCATTCACACCCCAGAGGCATGCAAAGCCGGCTGCGAAGCCAATCACCAGACCGCCGCCGATACCGACGTTGCCGGCTGCCGGCGTGATGGCCACGAGGCCAGCGACAGCACCGGATGCAGCACCCAGCATGGAAGCCTTGCCACGCATCAGCGCTTCACCAACGCACCATGCGAGCACCGCAGCGGCAGTTGCAACCAGGGTGTTGATGAAGGCCAGCGCTGCGAAGCCGTTGGCTTCGAGTGCGGAGCCGGCGTTGAAACCGAACCAGCCCACCCACAGCAGTGCAGCACCGACCATGGTCAGCGTCAGGCTGTGAGGCGCCATGGCTTCCTTGCCGTAACCGAGGCGCTTGCCGACCATGAAGGCCCCGACCAGGCCTGCAACCGCCGCGTTGATGTGCACAACGGTACCGCCGGCGAAGTCGAGGGCGCCCATCTGCCAGATATAACCGGCCTTGGCGTTCATCGCATCGACAACTTCCTTGCCGGTGTAGGCATCAGGACCCATCCAGAACCAGACCATGTGGGCAATCGGTGCATAGCTGAAGGTGAACCACAGTGCCATGAAGAGCAGCACGGCGGAGAACTTCATGCGTTCTGCAAAGGCGCCAACGATCAGCGTGCAGGTGATACCGGCGAAGGTGGCCTGGAAGGCAGCGAACACGATCTCGGGGATCACGACGCCCTTGCTGAAGGTCGCGGCGCTGGCAAAGGTGCCTGCAGCGTTGTCCCAGATGCCCTTCATGAACAGCCGGTCAAAGCCGCCGAAGAACGCGTTGCCCTCGGTGAATGCCAGGCTGTAGCCATAGAGCGTCCAGAGCACGATGATCATGGAGAAAGTCACCATGACCTGCATCAGGACGGACAGCATGTTCTTGCTGCGGACGAGGCCGCCGTAGAACAGCGCCAGGCCGGGCACGGTCATCATGATGACGAGAAGCGTGGACACCATCATCCAGGTGGTATCGCCTTTGTTGGGGACGGGTGCAGGAGGCGCAGAAGCGGCAGCAGCAGCTGGCGCAGGCGCTGCAGCTGCGGAGGCCGGTGCGGCAGAGGCGGCTGGTGCGGCGGCCGAAGCTGGTGCATCAGCAGGCTTGGAGGCTGCGGCAGAGGCAGCTGGTGCGGCGGCGGGGGCCTGTGCAAGCACGGCAGCGCCGGTGGCCAGCAAGCTGAATCCCAATGCCAGGGAGGCAAGTAGTTTTTTCATGTCAGTGTTCTCTTTTTTTGGCTTGTAGATGGGTGAGGCCTTACAGCGCTTCCTTGCCGGTTTCGCCGGTACGGATACGCACTACTTGCTCAAGGTTGTAGACAAAAACCTTGCCGTCACCAATTTTTCCGGTGCGTGCGGCGCCTTCGACTGCTTCGATCACACGATCGACCAGGTCGTCAGACACGGCAGCTTCAATCTTGACCTTGGGCAGGAAATCAACAACATACTCAGCACCGCGATACAGCTCGGTGTGCCCTTTTTGGCGGCCAAAACCCTTGACCTCAGTGACCGTAATGCCTTGGACGCCAATACCGGAAAGTGCTTCGCGCACTTCGTCCAGCTTGAACGGTTTGATGATGGCCGTGACGAGTTTCATGTTCAGGTTTCCTCCAGGATTGTTAAAAGGGGCGGCAATCACCGGGATTGCCGCCCCTGGTGCATTACAGGGTCTTCGTCAGCGTGAAGAGCAGGGTGTCCTTGTTCAGGGACCTGGTGGTGCCGTTAACCGTGTAGTTGTAGCTGCTGGCGTTGGTGCCGCCCTGGACATAACCACCGAGGGACAGGCCGCCGCCGAGGTCGTAAGACACGCCCAGGCTGTAATCGGTGTAGTTAGGGGTAGCAGCGCGCTGGGCTTGCTTGAAGGTGGTCTGGCCGATGGAAGCCTTGATGGTCCAGCTAGGAGCCACTTCCTGGGCGAAACCGATGTTCAGGTACTGGGTGCCGCGGCCATCGCTGGTAGGCGCAGCGACGGTACCGATGCCGGAACCGAAGTAGCCTTTGGACAGGGTGTTCGAGTACTTGGCGCTGAAAGGACCGTAGCTGGTGCCGATGTAGGCTTCAGTGGTGTTGGCCTTGGTGGCGTTCGGGTAGTAGTACTGCAGCAGACCGATGTCAAAGCCCCAGTCACCCACAGACCACTTGTAGCCGCCGTAGAAGTCCATTTCAAGGTTGGCGCGCTTGTTGGTGGTGTTGGCAGGATCAGGATCCACGAAACCAACCGTCGAGTTCCAGTTGCCAAGGTAAAAACCGCTGTCGAATGCGTAGTCAATGCCGCCCTGCAGGGCTGGCTTGAATGAACGGGTACGTGTGGTGTCCTGGTCCTGTCCGCGGAACTTGTAGTTCGAGGTCAGGGCGATATTGAAGGACCATGGGGATGCAGGGGCAGCAGGTGCTGCTGGCGCTGCAGTCTGTGCAAATGCTGCACCAGACACGGCCACAGCGGCCGCGAGTGCGATCTGGATGGGGATAAGTTTCATGGAATGCTCCGGAGAGAGTTGTTTAAAGTTAACGAGGCTATTCAAGCGAGTACCGTCTAGCACGGACCGTGCCACAAGCTTGTTACTTGCAAGAACAAACGAAGTCTACCGACGCGAGCGCTAATGCGTTGTAGATTGCCTGGGGTAAAAACCACCAAAAACACCAATGCACTAAGTTGGGTCACGATACGCACAACTTTGATGCGTTTAACAGGGGGATTCTTTGATGAGCTTGTCTTTAGTGCACAGCCGGGCGCTGCTGGGAATGGATGCGCGACCCGTTTTTGTGGAGGTGCACCTGGCAAACGGGCTGCCAAATTTCACACTTGTCGGACTGGCGGAAACCGAAGTCAAGGAGGCTCGCGAACGCGTTCGCTCTGCGATCCAGAATACCGGACTCGAATTTCCGTCCAACAAAAGAATCACGGTGAATCTTGCGCCGGCCGACCTGCCCAAGGATTCCGGCCGCTTCGACCTGGCCATCGCGCTGGGCATTCTTGCTGCCAGCGGACAGATAGACGCCGCCAAGATGAAGGGTTATGAATTTGCGGGTGAGTTGTCACTGGGCGGTGATTTGCGTCCGGTTCGCGGCGCACTGGCGATGAGCCTGGCGATCAGCAGAAAGGCTGGCGACGCGGCCTTCAAGGAGATTCCCAGGCTGGTACTTCCCGAGACCAGCGCGCAAGAAGCCGCGCTGGTACCTGGCGCTGAAATCTACAAGGCGCATCACCTGCTCGACGTGGTCAGGCGTTTCCTGCCCGGCGATGCCGAACCCGAAGCGCAGGACGGCTGGAGCCGCGTCCATCCGGTTGAAACGCCAGCGCGGGTGCCTTACGCAGACATGTCGGACGTCAAAGGCCAGGCAGCGGCACGCCGGGCGCTCGAGATTGCAGCAGCCGGCGGCCACAGCATTCTGATGGTCGGGGCGCCCGGGTCCGGCAAGTCCATGCTCGCGCAGCGCTTTGCAGGCCTGCTTCCGGCAATGACCACGGAGGAGGCGCTTGAGAGTGCGGCCGTGGCATCACTGGGCGGACGCTTCTCGCTGGACAAATGGGCCGTGCGACCAACCTGTGCGCCACATCACACGGCAAGCGCTGTCGCCCTTGTCGGTGGAGGATCACCGCCACGACCGGGTGAGATTTCGCTCGCGCATCGTGGTGTTCTTTTTCTTGACGAGTTGCCGGAGTTTCCGCGCGCTGCGCTGGAGGCTTTGCGCGAACCCCTTGAGTCAGGCCACATCACCATCTCGCGTGCAGCACAGCGCGCTGAATTTCCAGCCCGCTTCCAGCTTGTCGCGGCGATGAACCCTTGTCCCTGCGGTTACCTTGGCTCAAGCCTGCGCGCCTGCCGCTGTTCACCCGAACAGGTGTCCCGCTACCAGGGCAAACTCAGCGGGCCGCTGCTGGACCGCATCGACCTTCATGTAGAGGTGGGCAGCCTTGCGGCAGATGAGCTGATCAACAGCAAGCCCGGCGAGAAGACTGAAGCGATCAGGGCACGGGTCGTGCAGGCACGCGAGCGTTCCATTGCACGCCAGGGCAGCAGCAACCAGGCTCTTGAAGGCCAGGCCATTGACGAGCAATGCCGGCTGGATGGCGCAGCCGCAAAATTTCTCAACACGGCGGCGGCACGTCTGGGATGGTCAGGCCGCAGCATTCACCGCTGCCTGAAGGTCGCGCGCACGATCGCGGACCTCGCAGGCGCGGAGACCGTACAGATCACGCATGTGGCCGAAGCAGTTCAATACCGGCGTTCGCTCAAAGCCGCACACTGATGTCACCAACGGAGCAGGCCTTGAGGCAGCAGCCAAAAAAAAGCACCGCACTTTCATGCGATGCCTTTATCTGAGGCCTGTTGATGGGCCGGACAAGTAATTCCTGATTCGCAGCCTTGATCAGCCGCCGTTGTAAACAGGTGCGGGCTGAACCACGTTGGGCTGGACCGGTGCAGGTGCACGATAAACAGCACCGTCGTTGCTGCGGATGGTCGAACCTTCAACCGTCACACGGCTGCCGACAGCGGGCGGCTGGGCGACTTCAACCGTACGGTGTGAGCCGTCTTCCATCCGGACGTTGACCTGGTAGACGGTTTCCTTGCGCATCTGGCCTTCGATGGCATTGCCGGCAAAACCGCCACCTACCGCGCCGATGATGGTGCCCAGCGTACGGCCATTGCCCTGGCCAATCTGGTTGCCAAGTACAGCGCCAAGCACGCCGCCGGCAACGGTACCCACGCCAACACCCGCAGGCTTGGTTGAACGTGTGACGGGCGTAACGGACTCAATGGATCCGCAAGAGCTGCAAACCGGCGCAGGTGCCGCTGCAATCTGCACAGGAACAGAAGAAGGGGAGGGCGAAGGTGCGGGCGAAATACCCGCCGTCGCAGGCTGGGGCTTGGGAACCGGTTTGGGTTTGACAACCTTTTGTGCAGGTACTGGCGCAGGCTTTGCAGCTGCGGCGGGCTTTTCGACCATGTCATCGGCGGCCGTTGCAGAGGCTGCCATGGAAGGTGCTTTCACGGCAGCTTGTGGCGTCGCGAGTGCAACCTGCGCGGCAGGCACAGCCTGTTTGGCCTGCTGGTAAATCATGGTGCCACCCATGGCAAGCACGGCAATGCCCAGAATGCCGACTGCGGCCCAGAGCGGCTTGCTCGTGGAAGACGGTTGCTGGCCAGGTTGCAGGCTGTCTGTGTTGTTGCTTGTATTCATGACGATGACCTCCGGTATGACTATTCCTGAAAACACTGTGCGTGGGCCGGGCATGGCTGTCTTATGGCCCACGGTCTTGCGGTTTTACCACGCAGGCCACCTTTTGATGACCTGTGCCCTCTTTCAACGCGTCACAAGCCAAAAGGTACACAAGGCAGATAAATGCCCCGTGTCGATTTGTAAATCCGACCCGCTAAAGGTAAAGCGCCTGTAAAGCAGGCCTGCTTCAGCCTTAAAGGTTGGGCGCCAGCAGGCGCTGCAGGTCTTCTGCACGTGCCCCGCGCCGCTGTGCCAGGTCCTGCAGTTGGTCGTCGCCAATCTTGCCCACATTGAAGTAGGTGCTGTCGGGATGGCTCAGGTAGAAGCCGCTGACGCTGGCTGCCGGCGTCATCGCCAGACTTTCAGTCAGGGCCATGCCGATGTCATCGGCCTTGAGCAGTTCAAACATCTCCAGCTTGACGCTGTGATCGGGGCAGGCCGGGTAGCCGGGCGCCGGGCGTATGCCCTGGTACTTTTCGGCAATCATGGCGTCGACGTTGAGCGATTCACCCGGCACATAACCCCACAGATCGGTACGCACGCGCTGGTGCATGGCTTCAGCAAAGGCTTCGGCCAGACGGTCGGCCAGCGCCTTGAGCATGATGGATGAATAGTCGTCGTGATCGTCCTGGAAGTACTTCTCTTTTTTCTCTGCCCCCAGGCCGGTTGTGACGGCAAACAGGCCGATGTAATCGGCGATGCCCGAGCCTTTTGGCGCGACAAAATCCGAGAGGCAGCGGCTGGGTCGCATCACGCCTTCTACCGCCGTTTTTTCGGTCTGCTGGCGCAGGCCGAACCAGGTCATCGCCACTTCTGTGCGTGATTCATCGGTGTAGATTTCAATGTCATCGCCGACGCTGTTGGCGGGGTACAAACCGACGACACCATTGGCCGTCAGCCAGCGGCCTTCAACCAGCCGGCGCAGCATGCGCTGTGCATCTGCGTACACGCGCACCGCCTCGGTACCCACCACCTCGTCTTTGAGGATGGCCGGGAATGGTCCAGCCAGATCCCAGGTCTGGAAAAACGGACCCCAGTCAATAAATTTCGCCAGCTCGGCCAGGTCAAAGTTCCTGAAGACACGCCGGCCAATGAACTTGGGCACCGGAGGCTTGTAGCCGCTCCAGGCTACGTTTGTGGCGTTGGCGCGCGCCCTGGCCAGCGTCCACATCGGCACCTGTTTCTTGTTGGCGTGCTGGCTGCGCACCTTGTCGTAGTCGCTATTGAGCTCATCGATGTATTTCGATGCCTGGTCGCTCAACAGGCTTTGCGCCACGCTCACGCTGCGCGAGGCGTCCGGCACATAGACAACCGGGCCTTCGTAATGGGGCGAAATCTTCACCGCCGTGTGCACGCGGCTGGTGGTCGCGCCGCCAATCAGCAACGGAATCTTGCGGATGCGGAAATGGTCATCCTTCTGCATCTCGGCCGCGACGTACTGCATTTCTTCAAGGCTGGGCGTGATCAGCCCTGACAGCCCCACAATGTCAGCGCCCTCAACCTTGGCACGTGCGAGGATCTCGTGACAGGGCACCATCACCCCCATGTTGACGACCTCGAAGTTGTTGCACTGCAAAACCACCGTGACGATGTTCTTGCCAATGTCATGCACATCGCCCTTGACGGTGGCGATGATGATCTTGCCCTTGGTCTTGACGTCACCGCCGGCCGCCTCGAGCAGCAGCTTTTCAGCCTCGATATAAGGCAGCAAATGCGCCACGGCCTGCTTCATCACGCGGGCACTCTTGACCACCTGCGGCAAAAACATCTTGCCCTGGCCAAACAGGTCGCCGACCACATTCATGCCGTCCATCAACGGGCCTTCAATCACATGCAGTGGCCGGCCACCATCTGCGACGATGGCCTGGTACACCTCTTCCGTGTCTTCGGTGATGAACTCGTTCATGCCATGCACCAGAGCATGCGACAGGCGTTCGCGCACCGGCAGGGCACGCCACTCGTTTTTCTTGTTGTCGTCTTTGGCGCCACTCTTTGCGGTCTCTGCAACTTCAATCAGGCGCTCGCTGGGCGTGAGCTGCTGTTCGCCATCCTTGTAAACAGGCTGGCGATTAAGCACCACATCCTCAACACGCTCACGCAAGGTCGGCTCAAGGTCGTCATAGACACCGACCATGCCGGCATTGACGATGCCCATGTCCATGCCGGCCTTGATGGCGTGATAGAGAAACACCGTGTGGATAGCCTCGCGCACCGGGTCGTTGCCACGAAAGCTGAATGACACATTCGACACACCCCCGGAGACCTTGGCGCCCGGCAGGTTCTCCTTGATCCAGCGCGTGGCGTTGATGAAATCGACCGCGTAGTTGTTGTGTTCTTCGATGCCGGTGGCAATCGCAAAGATGTTGGGGTCAAAGATGATGTCTTCGGGCGGAAAGTCCAGCTCATCGACCAGCACGCGGTAGGCGCGTTCGCAGATCTCCACCTTGCGTTCGTAGGTATCGGCCTGGCCTTTTTCATCAAAGGCCATGACGACAGCAGCCGCACCATAACGCTTGAGCAGTTTTGCCTGATGCTTGAAGGGCTCAAGGCCTTCCTTCATCGAGATGGAATTGACAATCCCCTTGCCCTGGATGCAGCGCAAGCCAGCTTCAATCACACTCCACTTGGAGCTGTCGATCATGATGGGCACGCGTGAAATATCGGGCTCGCTGGCGATGAGGTTCAGGAAGCGAACCATCGCGGCCTGACTGTCCAGCATGGCCTCATCCATGTTGATGTCGATGATCTGCGCGCCGTTTTCAACCTGCTGGCGGGCCACGGCCAGTGCGGCTTCAAAGTCGCCGTTCAGGATCATGCGGGCAAACGCCTTGGAGCCCGTGACATTGGTCCGCTCGCCAATGTTGACGAACAAGGTGCCTTCGCCAATCTGCACCGGCTCAAGGCCGGACAGTTTCATGGGTGGAACAATTTTGGAATTTGCAATTTCAGACACGACTCACCTTGGGGCTTAAGGTGAGCGTCGTTGCTGCGGGAAGCGCCAGCAGGTGCGGCCCGTAACCCAAGCCTGACGAAATCACGGTTTCGCTGCAACGCTCCTTGGGTTACCATTATTTTAAACACCTGCGTGCGATTGCGCCAACCGGCACGCCGCTACAAGCCAAAAATTCCCGGAAGATCATGTTCGACAAGCTGTTTGGCAAAAACCGGCCCGGTCCCATTGATGCCCCAGAACGCATGCGACCGAAAGAACGGATGCGTGCGGTCGAAGGCTCCAGCACGGCTGAGCTCGCGGCCAGTCTGTTGATAGCGCCGACGGCGCTGATGCAACTCTCGCCCGAAGAAGCACTGACCGTGGTGAGCTACATGATCCCGCGCAGGATCGCCACCGGCACCACGTTCATCACCGAAGGCGACAAAACCGACACCGGCTATATGGTGCTGCTGCTGGAAGGCGAAGTCACTGTGGAAAGCATCGTGGTCAGCCGGCACGCACCTGTCACGGTCAACGTGCTCGGACCCGGCAGCCTGATCGGGGAAATGGGCCTGGTGGACGGCCAGCCGCGCCTGGCGTCGTGCACCGCCAGCACAGACGTTCGCTGCGCCATTTTGTCGCGCGAGGCGCTTGAAAAGATGGGTGAGAACGACCCGAAAACCGCCGCAAAACTGATGTTCGCGGTTTCCTTGCGGGTGGCGGAAAGGCTGCGCGATACGGCAGACAAACTAAAGATGTACAGCCAGCTTGTACAAGCCATGCAGCAGGAGATCGACCATCTCATGCCTACTTGAGGCCCCCACGGTCGCTCACTTCGTGTAGCTTCCTGCCCCCCGAGGGGGCCGCCCGCCTATGGCCCGGCGAAGCCGGTTCCATGGCTTGACTTGCACAGACCCCGCTTCGACGAATGTCAGGCGTTTTTTCAGGCAGCTTCGCGATAGAAGACGCCTGAAGACAATTCCCGCCTGGCGACTGGCGCCACCGCACTGGCAATCGCCTGGATATGGTCGGGTGTCGTGCCGCAGCAACCACCGACGATGTTGACCAGACCTTCAGCTGCAAATTCGTGCAGCAGGCGTGAGGTCACATCCGGCGTTTCGTCAAAGCCGGTATCGCTCATGGGGTTGGGCAGACCGGCGTTGGGATAGCAGCTGATAAACGTATCGCCGGCAACACGGGACAGCTCCTGGATGTAGGGTCGCATCAAGGCCGCACCCAGTGCGCAGTTCAGGCCGACGGCCAGGGGCTGCGCATGACGCACGCTGTGCCAGAAGGCGGTGACGGTCTGGCCACTCAGGATACGGCCGGACGCATCGGTCACCGTGCCGCTGATGATGAGCGGCAGGCGCTCGCCGGTGTTGTCGAAATACTCGTCAATCGCAAACAGTGCGGCCTTGGCATTGAGCGTGTCAAAAATCGTCTCGACCAGCAGCACGTCGCTGCCGCCCTTGACCAGGGCTTCGGTCTGTTCGTAATAGGCCTTGCGCAACTCTTCAAAGCTGGTGTTGCGGGCACCGGGGTCGTTCACGTCGGGGCTGATGCTGGCCGTCTTGGGCGTGGGGCCGAGCGCGCCCACCACAAAACGGGGTTTGTCGGGCGTCGAGAACTTGTCGCAGGCTGCGCGCGCGATGCGTGCTGATTCGTAATTCATTTCAATGGCCAGGTCCGCCATGTCGTAGTCGGCCTGGGCCACCGTGGTCGCACCAAAGGTGTTGGTTTCAACCATGTCCGCGCCAGCCGCAAGATAACCTTCATGAATGTCCTGGATGACATCGGGCCGCGTCAGGCTCAGCAGTTCGTTGTTGCCCTTGACGTCCTTGTGGAAGTCCTTGAAGCGCTCACCCCGGTACTGGGCTTCACTGAGCTTGAAGCGCTGGATCATGGTGCCCATCGCGCCATCAAGAATGGCAATGCGTTTCTCAAGAATGGCAGGCAGCTGCTGGCCGCGGGTGTAGATGATGGGCTTCATGGACCTCATTTTAGGCTGTCCCTTATTTACGCAATGGTTTCAATGACAATATGGGCTTAAGCCCCCAAGTCATGAAAAACCTGCAACCCAAAGAAGCCTGGGACTGGCTCCAGTCCCATACCGACAGCCTGTTTGTCGATGTCCGCATGGAGATCGAGTCGCTCTACGTCGGCCGGCCGCCCAATGTGGTCAACGTACCCTGGTATGAATACCCCGACCTGCAGCCTGATGCGCAGAAGTTTGCGGACGCGGTGTTGCGCGAGGCCACAGGCAAGGATCAACCGCTGCTGCTGATCTGCCGCTCCGGCCAGCGCACGCGCGATGCCGGCAAGGCGCTGGAGGCCGCCGGTTTTACAGATGTACAGCATGTGGTGCACGGTTTTGAGGGTGAGCTGGACGACGCATTTCGCCGCTCAACCATCTCTGGCTGGCGCTTCGAAGGCCTGCCCTGGGAACAGATGTAATCCTGAGCACTTCACTGCTCCCGATGCCCTTGTCTGAACTTTCTGCGATCACCCTCATTCCCACGCCACTGGACATCCTCGGCGAAGTCTTCGGCTACAGCGAATTCCGCGGGCCGCAGCGGGCCATCGTCGACCATGTGATTGCCGGCGGCGACGCGCTGGTGCTGATGCCCACGGGCGGCGGCAAGTCGCTGTGTTACCAGATCCCCGCGATTGCGCGGCAAAACGCGGGCCACGGCGTGACCATCGTGATCTCCCCGCTGATCGCGCTCATGCACGACCAGGTGGGCGCGCTGCATGAGGCCGGCGTGTCCGCCGCTTTCCTCAACTCCACCCAGGGTTTTGAAGAAAGCAGCGCACTTGAAAAGCAGATGCTGCGCGGCGAGTTGACTCTGGTCTACGCCGCACCCGAACGCCTGAACACGCCGCGCATGAAGGACCTGCTGCGCTCGCTGCATGAGCGCGGCAAGCTCAGCCTGTTTGCGATTGACGAGGCGCATTGCGTCAGCCAGTGGGGTCACGACTTCCGGCCCGAGTACCGCTCGCTCAGCCTGCTGCACGAGATCTTTCCCGATGTGCCGCGCATGGCGCTTACGGCGACTGCCGATGCGCTGACACGCCAGGACATGGTGGAGCGGCTCAAGCTCGAAGATGCCCGGCACTTTGTCAGCAGTTTTGACCGTCCCAATATCCGCTACACCATCGTCGAGAAAACCGAAGGTACCAAACAGCTTCTGCGCTTTATTGAAAGCGAACATGCGGGCGAGGCCGGCATTGTGTATTGCCAGTCGCGCAAGCGTGTCGAGGAAATCGCCGACACGCTGCAGGACGCCGGCATCAAGGCGATGGCGTATCACGCCGGTCTGGACAGCAGCCTGCGCCAGCAGCGGCAGGACCGCTTTCTGCGCGAAGACGGCATGGTGATGGTGGCCACGATTGCCTTTGGCATGGGCATCGACAAACCTGACGTGCGTTTTGTAGCGCACCTGGACATGCCGAAAAACATCGAAGGCTACTACCAGGAAACCGGCCGCGCCGGCCGCGACGGGCTGCCCTCAAACGCCTGGATGACCTACGGCCTGCAGGACGTCGTGAACCAGCGTCGCATGATTGACACCAGCGAGGCCGCCAGCGAAGAGTTCAAGGTGGTGATGCGCGGCAAGCTCGATGCACTGCTCAGCCTGGCCGAAGACACGCGTTGCCGCCGGGTCAGTTTGCTGCATTACTTCGGCGAAGACAGCCAGCCCTGTGGTAATTGCGACAACTGCTTGAACCCGCCCAAAGTGTGGGACGCCACCGAACCCGCCCGCAAGATGCTCAGCTGCATCTACCGCGTGCAACAGGCCAGCGGCATCAACTTTGGCGCAGGCCATCTGATGGACATCCTGCGCGGCAAGCCGACTGAAAAGGTGGTGCAGTACCAGCATGACAAACTCAGCACCTTCGGCATAGGCGCCGACCTGGGCGAAGCGCAGTGGCGTGCCGTGCTGCGCCAGCTGATTGCCAAAAACATGGTGCGCGTGGATGTGGACGCCTTCAACACCCTGCAGTTGCTGCCCGACGCACGCCAGGTGCTCAAGGGCGAGACCGCCGTCATGCTGCGTGAGCAACTGGCCGCCGACAAAACCAGCCGCAGCAAGAAGGCCACCAAGACATCCGTCAAGGGCATGGCCGAAGCCGCACTCAACGCCGGCGCGCTGGAGCGGCTGGCCAGACTGAAGGCCTGGCGGGCCGAGGTGGCGCGAGAGCACAACCTGCCTGCATTTGTGATATTTCACGACTCCACGCTGCGTGCGCTGGCCGAGCGGGCGCCCACCAGCATGGACGAGCTGGAGGGCATTGCCGGCATGGGCATCAAAAAGCTGGAGGCCTACGGCGCCGATGTGCTGCGCGTCTGCGCGCCCGTTTGATGCCGGCAGGCCTGTGCCCTGTCGCTGTAAACCGTGTTGAGTTCCGGGCGGGGGTTGACCCGGAATGACTGGCTTGCTGCAAAATCAGGCCATGCACAACCCGCAACAGCAGTGCTCAAACAGACGCTCATACCGACTCGCAGCCGCCGGGCAAAGCCTGTGGTGCCTGATCGCGCTGGTGATGCTGCTTTGGGCTCAGCCCGCGGCAGCCCAGTTGCAGCCGGTGGTGCTGGAGACCGAAAGCCAGGCCGTCCGGATTGATCCCCCGCTTGAATTCCTGATCGACCGCAGCGGGAAATTCAGCATTGAGCAGGTCGAGCAGCAGGAGGACGGCGTGTTCAGGCCGCTGGACTTGCGGCAGCCCCTTGTTCTCGGCGGTGCAGCGATGTGGATGCGCTTCGACGCCAGCGTCACCAGTGCGGCGGCACGCTGGCGGCTGGCCATTCCCATGCCCACGCTGGATGAGGCGACCCTGTATTACCGCAACGCCGCCGGCCAGTGGGTGGTGCAGCGTGCCGGTGATCACCTGCCGAGAAGCGTCTGGTCGCAACGCGGGCGCTACCCCGTGTTTGAGCTCTCCGCCGCGACGGGCCAGACGGTGCGTTACTACATCCAGCTCAGGCAGCTGCGCATGCCTTACTCCATTCCACCGCAGATCCTGAGCGATGCGGAATACATCGAAAGCCGCCAGAACGAGCAGACACTGCTCGGCATTTATTTCGGCTTCGTCATCGTGATGGTGGCGCTGGCCGCGTTCAACGCGGTCAACAGCCGGGATCTGGGCTTTGGCCTGCTGGGTTTGCAAATGCTGCTGTTTGCCTGCGCCCAGGCGGTGTCCAGCGGATTGGCGGGGCTCTATGTCTGGCCACAATCGCCCCAGTTGAACGACGCGGCGGCGGTCATGTTCAATCTTTGCTCGGCATCCGCAGCCCTGTGTTTCGCAAGGGCCGTGTGCACACCCATGCGGTACTCCAGGTACTTTGACAGCGTGATGCTGGCCCTCATATTCCTCCTGCCGCTGGCGGGCGTCACGGATCTCATTTTTTCAACCCACGCGAGTTTTATCGCGCTCAACATCACGGTGACCGCCGCATTGGCCGCCCTGCTGGTGGGCATAGGCATAGGCATGTACGAGCGTGACCGCGACACGCGCTGGGTCGCCCTCGGGTTCTCGCCCCTGCTGTTGACGGCATTTATCCTTCTGGCCAGGAACCTGGGGCTGGTGCCTTCGGGCTTCTGGGCCGACGGCAGTCGCATACTGGCGACGATGCTGGGGTCGCCCATCCTGTTTTACGTCCTCTGGCGCCGCATAACCCAAAGCCGTAACCTCAGCTCGCGCGCCACAGCGCTGCGCAACACCGATCCGCTGACAGGCCTTTACTCCACCAAGGTGCTGCTCAGCAAACTGCGCAAATCGCTGGCGACCGGTGAGCGCTACCAGCTGCCGTTTGCGCTGCTGGTGATCAATCTGGCCAACCTGGCCGGCCTGCAGAAACATCACGGGCGCGAGACGGCAGACCGCGCCATGGTGATGGGTGCCTCACGTATCAGCGGCATTGCGCACGCCACAGACACCCTGGCGCGCGTGGGAGACAGCCAGTTCGCCCTGTTGCTGGAAGGGCCGCTGACCATGGATGCCGCCAACGACGTGGCAACAAAAATCCTGGCCAGCGGGCTCAGGCCGTCCAACCAGCTGCCGGACGCCGAACCGCTGAAGTTTCATATCGCCGTCGGCCATATGGGCAACGACCCCGGCAGCCCCGTCACCCAGGCCGAAGCCCGGCTGGCGCACATGCTGCTGACGGTCAAGTCCATGGACGACGGCTCCGGCAAGGCCATACGGCAAGTCAGGTTCTGAGAGGCCAAATGTTAACTTGCAGGTTAACATTTGGCCTTCGACGAGCTTTTTTCGGGCATTTGGGGTGCCTTCAATCCTTCAACATGCCTCAAAAAGCCCTTTTTCAGGCATCAAAATGGCCTTAAGCCCAATGAATACGGGCGTGAGCAGCTACTAAATATGTAGCACTCAGCGGCTCTCCGCTTCTTCAGACAGCGCCCGCCACCGTCCAGTCCGCCACCTTGAAGTCCTTGCGGATCAGGTTTTCAGCCAGCAGAAAGCGTTTGACCTCTTCAATCAGCGCCAGACCTTCTGCCGGATAAGCGGTGTCGGGGAAGTGCGAAACCGGGAACGACGCCTTCACGGCCGCAACCGGAAAGCCTGCCGCCTCGGAGTGGAAGGCGTAATAGGCCTCGTTGTCCTTGCGGATGTCCTGCAGCGCACGCGTGCGGGCGCGGGCCCAGGCAGCGGGCAGGCCGGGCGAGGTTGCGACCAGCTTTGGCGAGGTGATGATCACCTGGGTCCCGCGCAGGCTCGGGTGCTTTTCGGCTTCGTCAATCACCGGGTAACCCCGCGATGCGAGCGTGGGGCCCGTGTTGATGGGCGCGGCAAAGGCGGCGACAGCACCTTTCTCCAGCGCCGGTTCACCATCGCGCGGCAGCATGTGCACGACCCTGACCTTCTTCTGCAGGCCGTTTTCTTTCAAAAGGCCCAGCAGGTAGCGGTGCATATAGGAGCCCAGTGCCACGCCGACGGTTTTGCCTTCCAGCTCCCTGACCGACTTGACGCCATCACGCGGCGTGAGCAGCCAGACATTCATGCCGACATTGTCAAAACCCAGCAGGCCGCCCTCAAAGCCCTGTGCGCGCGCCACGACCGCAGGCGTGTCGCCATAGATGCCCACGTCGAGGTGGCCAGCCACAAAGGCTTCGTTCAGGTCGGGCCCGTTCGGAAAGACGCGCGTCACGACGCCGGTAAAGCCCAGAGGTGCCAGTTCCCGCTGCAATTGACCTTGCTGCAAGGCCCAGCCCGTGGCCGATGAAGGTTTTTTGCCGGGCCCGATAAAGCCCAGGCGCAGCACATTGCCGGCGGGCGCAGTTTGCGCACGGGTGATGCCGGGCAGGGCCAGCGTTGCGACGCCAGCCAGGGCCGAGCCGAGCAGGCGGCGGCGCTGTTTTTGTTGTCGGGAGGTCAGGTCTGTTTTCAAAGTCGTCATAGTCGATTCAGTTCAGTTCGGAAAGTTTTAGTCAGGGATCAATGCGCGCGTTTGAGCAGTTCAAAACTCGAGTCCATGCGCGCGGTCGGTGTGCGGCCCTTGCCCCAGCCGATGGCGTTGCGGTAGCTGCCCATCAGCGCGCGGGTGTCACCCTCGTGTTCCGCCACCTGGAAAGCGTGATCGGCCATCGGCGCGACGTAAAGCGCGTCTTCGGGGCAATAAAGCTCGCACATGAAGCAGGTCTGGCAATCGTGCTGGCGCGCAATCACCGGCGGCTTGCCGGGCACCATGTCGAACACATTGGTCGGGCAGGCCGTCACGCAGATATTGCAGGCGGTGCAGCGTTCGGCGCTCACAATTTCAATCATGCTGCGACTCCAGCCGGGGCCGTGGTGTTCACCGCCTGTTTGCGCACCCACACCTCATCCAGCCCGCCACTGACCAGCCGGTGCTGTTGCAGCGGGTCTACCGCCGTGTATTCCTTGCGGCGGTGCATGCCGCGCGTTTCGGTGCGCTGCAATGCGCTGCGGTACATCCAGCGCGAAGTGGCCAGCATGGCGGCGGCCTCGCGTGCGCGCACGGCCTCTTGCGGATTGGCGGCAGGCGCGCCACTGCGCAGGCGGTCCCACAGTGCGTCCAGGCGTTGCAGGGAATCTTCAAGGACGTCACCGCGCCGGTACCAGTTGCGCTCATAAGGAAAGACTTCCGCCTGCACTACGCGAATGATTTCAGCGCTGTCGGGTGCATGGCTGCCTTTGCCCTGCAACGCGACACCGCCGGCACGCAAGGCAATGCGTGTGGCACTGCTGCGCGCATTGCAGCCAAAAGTTGCTGCACCCGCACCCGCCCAGAAGCCGGATGACAGGGCCCAGGCCGCGTTGTGGCTGCCGCCGCCGGTAAAGCCGCCGCAAATCAGCTCACGTGTGGCCGCATCGCCCGCCGCGTAAAGGCCCGGCACGCTGGTCGCGCAATCCTCGCTCACCACATGCAGGCCGCCGGTGCCGCGCACCGTGCCTTCCAGCCGCAGGGTGACGGGGAAATGCTGCGTGAACGGGTTGATGCCCTGGCGGTCAAACGACACAAAGAAGTTGGGCTGTGCCGTACGCATCCAGCCCTTGATGCTGTCGTCTGCCCGGTCCAGGCAGGCAAACACCGGCTGGGTCTGCAAGGTTTTGGCAATGACACTACGGCCGCGCGAGGAGCCCGCGCCTTCTATCGGCGTGCCGTCCTTGTAGTAGAAGGTCGCCCAGTTGTAGAACAGCGATTTGGTGACCGATGAAAAAGCCGGGCCCAGGCCGTAGGCGTTGGAGAACTCCATGCCGGAGAGTTCTGCACCGACCTCTGCCGCCATCAAATGCCCGTCGCCTGTCAGCACATTGCAACCCAGCGCGCGACTTAAAAATGCACAGCCGCCGGTAGCAATCACCACCGCCCCCGCATGGGCCACCCAGGTGTCGCCGGTCTGGCGGTTGACGCCGGCCGCACCGCACACCGTGCCGTGTTCATCGACCAGCAATTCGAGCGCCGGGCTGTGGTCAATGATGCGCGCCCCGGCAGACTTGACCTGCTTGCGCATCAGCCGCATATATTCAGGGCCCTGCAATGAGGTGCGGCGCAACTGGCCCTCTTCATCCACCGGGAAGGGGTAGCCCCATTCGGTGAGCTTGTCGACATTGGCCCAGGTCTGCGCCAGCACGCGGTCCATCCAGGCATGCTCGGCAAGCTGCCCGCCCATCACATAGCGGCTGTCCTTGGCTTTGGCGCGCGCATCGCCGTCGGGTGACACATGCCAGAGGCCTGTGCCCGATGGCGCAGTCGCACCCGAGGTACCGCAGTAGCCCTTGTCAGCCAGAAGAACATTGGCGCCGGTCGCTGCCGCACTGATCGCCGCCCATGCACCTGCCGGGCCGCCGCCGATCACCAGCACATCCACGTCGTGGCGCGCCGAGCCTGCCGCGCCAGACAGCGCCTGTGTCACAAAATCCCGTGTTCCCATCGTTCGCACTCCTTGATTCAGCCGCATGCTGCGTCGAGAGGTCGAAGCGCGCAGCGGAGGGCCAGTTTAGGAAGCGCTCACCCAAAAGGGAACGAATGGATTTCTATATCCTTAATGCTTATTTGTAGGGTCGCTGTGGATGGTGAAGCCTACAGACAGAAGCGTCATAAGCTAGTGACGTGATGCAGAGGCACGACGGCATGATGCGCCTTCAGTGCATGAAACCCATGCTGCGTGACTCACGCACTTCGGGCTTGATGCGGTGCTCGGCCTCCAGCTGGCTCATGAACTCATCGGCCGTGAATGTCGCGGCAAGGATGTCAGTCTGGCGTTTGACGGCCGCAAAGTCGCCGGGACAGATTTGCGCGAGTTGCGCGAGCCGTGTTCGCAACTCGGGTGTCAACAACGCAGCGTCACCGGCGAGCGCTTCTGTCACAAACATGGTTTCGCGCTGCTCCGCTGTCAGGGGCTTGAACTTGATCTTGAAGGTAAAGCGCCGCAGCGCCGCCTGGTCCAGGCTTTCAAGCAGGTTGGTGGTGCAGATAAAGATGCCAGCGTAGCGCTCCATGCCCTGCAGCATTTCATTGACCTCGGTCACTTCATAGGTGCGCTGCGCACCGCGCCTGTCCTGCAGAAAGCTGTCGGCCTCGTCGAGAAGCAGCACGGCTTTTTCAAGCTCGGCTTCCTTGAACATGGCGGCCATGTTCTGCTCGGTCTCGCCCACATACTTGCTCATCAGGTCACTGGCCTGCTTGATGATGAGCGGCTGGTCCAGCGCCTTCGCAATATGTTCGGCCAGCGCAGTCTTGCCGGTGCCGGGCGCGCCATAAAAACACAGGCTGCCGTGGCCGCGGCTTTTCAGCGCCTCGACAATGCGCGGTACTTCAAAGCGCGATTCAACATTCAGCATGCCCAGGTCATAGGTCGTGACGCTGCGGCGGCCTCTGGTCTGCTCCTTGTTGCCAAGTGCAACGTCGGCATTCTTGAGCTGGCGCTCAATCAATGACTCCAGAAGCGCGGGCCGGCCGCCTTCGAAAATGGCCTGCATATCGGCCGCATCAACCTGCGCATCCATTTTTTCTTCAGGGGCGCTGGCAAGCCGGGCAAAGCGCACTGCCGTTCGTATCTGCGCTGGCGTCAGACCCTTGCGTGCTGTGAGCTTGGCGATAAACGCTTCACTGACCTGCACGCCTTCCAGCGTCTTGCGCACCACGCCTTCACGTGCGCCGGGCGGCGGTGAGCGCAATTCGAGGTGATAGGCAAAACGGCGGCGAAATGCCGGGTCTATCTGCTCGATGCGGTTGGTCACCCACAACGTCGGCACGGTGTTGGACTCAAGGATCTGGTTGACCCAGGCTTTGCCGTTGACCGAGCCATTGACGGGCGCGGGCATTTGTTCAGAACGCGCCAGCAGCTGCGCCGCTTCGCTGGAAATCGGCGGGAAGACATCTTCCACTTCATCAAACAACAAGGCCGAATGCGTGCTGCCCTTGAGAAAAACCTGCGCAATCTGCAGCGAGCGGTAGCGATCACGCCCGCTCAGCGAATTGCCATCGCGGTCGGCGTATTCAACTTCAAAAAGGTCAAGGCCCGCCGCCTGAACCACCACTTTGGCGAGCTCGGTCTTGCCGGTGCCGGGTGGGCCATAGAGCAGCACATTCACGCCCTGCTCCTTGCCCGCGACGGCATTGCGCAGCAAAGACACCAGCACGTCGGCGTCTTCCTGCACAAAGGCAAAGTCGTTGAGCCCCAGCTCACTGCGCGCGGCAGGGCGGGTAAAGACAGCCATGAGTTCGTTCTGATCGCGGTATTCGCGCATCAGCACGGGCGGCAGCTTTTCACTGACCTTCATGAGGTCGGCCAGGTCGGTGATGTTGTGTTCGGAGATCAGGTTTTCGACCATGCCGATGCGCTCCAGCCGCGAGCCAGCGCGCAGGGCCTCGGCCACCTCGGGCGCCTTGACGCCGGCGACATCGGCTATAGCGGCATAGGCCTCGGGGGCGTTGTTGACCTTGAACTCCACCAGCAGCGAACGCAAATCACGCTGATAGCGGGCCAGGGTGCCGTAGAGCAGCAGCGCACGCTCGGCGCGGTTGAGCTGCAGCAGGTTGGCCAGTGCGTCGATGTTTTTTTCGACCAGGGTCGACTGCTTTTTCAGCGCGTGTGTCAGCCATTCGCCGGTGGCGCTCAACACCGACAGCAAATCCTTGGGCTGGTCCTTGGCGTGTTCGTCAAGATAGAAGAACAGCGTGCCTTCTTCATAAGGGCCGCGCCAGGTGCCGTGACGGGTGAGGAACTCCGCGTCGCTCAGGGCTTCATGGCCGCGCCAGAATTCGTTGTCCTTGCAGCGGCGGCCCAGAAATTCGCGTAGGCGCTGCATGGCGGGCAGCGGCCACACCAGATGCCGGCCTGACAGCGACAGCAGGCTGTTGAGATCGCGGCGCACATTGAACTTGGCGCCCTGGCGCGCAGCCAGTGTCAGCACGAAATGCGAGCACATCAGGTCCAGCACCGGTGCCTGTTTCAGACCCGGTGACAAAAGCCATTGCGACTGGTCGCTCACGGAACGCTTGCTCATGAACAAACCTCCAAGTTTGCAAAGAACGCTTGCCGAACTCCCTCCAGACAGGCCTCACCATAACGCAGCTTGGTACATGTTGGAAGACACTTGTTTCAAAAGCCCGTGTGGAATACGCCACAGGCAGGGCTGTCTGGCCACATAATCCGGCAAAACCGCGGCTCCATGGCGTGGCCACGCAGAGCCCGGTTGTACAGCAAGGACATTCATGCTCGCTCTCGAAGATATTCAGGCGGCCGCAAAACGGCTGGAGGGCCATTTGCTGGACACGCCCTGTGTCGAGTCGCGCACGCTGTCGCAGCTGACGGGTGCGCAGGTTTTCCTCAAATTCGAGAACCTGCAATACACAGCCTCGTTCAAGGAGCGCGGCGCCTGCAACAAGCTGGCGCAACTGTCCGCAGAAGAGCGCCGCAGGGGCGTGATCGCCATGAGCGCAGGCAACCACGCTCAAGGCGTGGCCTACCATGCGCAGCGCCTGGGCATACGCGCCGTGATCGTGATGCCGCGCTTCACGCCGGGCGTCAAGATAGAACGGACGCGCGGCTTTGGCGCCGAGGTGGTGCTGTACGGCGATACGCTTGAAGAATCCCGCACCCATGCGCTTGAGCTCGCTGAAAAGCAGGCGCTGGTGTTTGTTCACCCTTATGACGACGAGGCTGTGGTGGCGGGCCAGGGCACCGTGGCGCTGGAGATGCTGAGGGTATGGCCCGACCTGGACACTCTGGTCATCGCCGTGGGCGGCGGCGGGCTGATTGCAGGCATGGCGACTGCGGCCAAAGCGATTCAGCCCGGGATCGAAATCATCGGTGTGCAGACGTCACGCTTCCCGGCCATGGTCAATGCCATCAAGGGCACACAGCACCCACAAGGCAACAGCTCCATCGCCGAAGGAATTGCGGTGGGCACACCCGGCAACATCACACGTGCCATCGTTGCGCGACTGGTTGACGACATGGTGCTGGTGGATGAAGGCGATATCGAGCAAGCCATGGTGATGCTGCTTGAAATCGAGAAGACGCTTGCTGAGGGTGCGGGCGCCGCCGGACTGGCGGCATTGCTGAAGTACCCAGACCGTTTTGCAGGTAAACGTGTTGGACTGGTTTTATGCGGCGGCAACATCGACCCGCTGCTGCTGGCGGCCATCATTGAACGCGGCATGGTACGCGCGGGACGGCTGGCACGCATCAAGGTCAGCGTTCGCGACGTACCGGGCTCACTCGCAAAAATTACCGCCACGGTTGCTGATGCCGGCGCCAACATTGATGAAGTACATCACCAGCGCGCCTTCACCATGCTGGCGGCGCAGAACGTGGAGATTGAAATGGTGATCCAGACGCGAGGGCGCGAGCACATCGCGCAGGTGCTGGCCGCACTGACGACCGCCGGATTTGAGTGCTCAGAGCAACTCTAGGGCCTGTTAACCCTGTTTTCAGGCCCTAATTCCAGCCAATCACATCAAAGCCGCGTTCACTGAGGCAGCGCTGAACAAACTGGCGATAGGTGCCATTGGGCTTGTCGTTGTGAAAAGCACCTGACACCGCGCCTGCCGAACCGCCGACTGCCGCACCAATGGCCCCGGAGCGCAACACATCGCTGCTGCGGCCCGTCAACAACGCACCCACGGCAGATGCAACGCCGGCGGTCGCAGCGCCTTCACCCGCGCGCCGGGCCACGACATTGGTTTTCTCGTCGGGCGTCAAACCTGCTCCGATGGCACGCGAGATGCAGCCATCGACCTCAACCTGACCCTGGGCCGCGCCGACGCGGTTGAGCGTGGCGTTGGGATAGAGCACCGGCCTTGCGGACGGGCTGTTGGGGCCAGTGGCAGCGCAACCGGCCAGGCCCGCCAGCGCCAGTAAAAACACAGCCGCGGAGGCAGCAGCAAGGCGGTATGTTGAAAGGAGATTCATGCCGCCAGTCTAATCACGTCTGAATGGCAGCGAAAGGCCGGCATTGCCCCGCCGTGTTGGGGAATGTAAAATCAGCTTCAGTTCGACAAGTTTCAGTTCAGGAATCCCCATGACATCCAACGCGCCAGAGCACACCACCAACGCAGCCCACAGCAGCCCGACACCCGCGCAAGAGCAGGATATTGTTGAAAGCATTGCGCACTCTGCGCCCTACATCCTGCCCCTGGCTGGCGGCGTGCTGATGTTTCTGCTGGCTTTTATTGCCGTCTACATGGCCTGATTCGGCGACTGCCCTCCCTAAAGCCCGCAAACTGCGGGCTTTTTTACGTCCGTAAAAGTAAAGCGGATGGCCTGAAATTATGCATAAAGTCATGCATGTTTTGCATAACTTTTACCCCAAATCGTCATACGTGTGCACGCGAAGTTCTTAAAATGACCTTCCTGAGCGGCATCTCCAACCTCTGAAAACAGCCCACGGCGGCCATTTTCAGGCCCGGACGCGCTGGGCAGCGACTTTCATTTTCAGATGGTGCGACGCAGAGCGCCATTTCGACAGACGTCGCAGCGACTGAATCCGGTCGCTGGCGACTTTTGCCGAAATGACGCCTTTTATAACTTTGGAGATTTCGATGAACCACCCCGCGATGCAAGGCCTGAACCTCAACACGCCCAGCTACGTCAAAAACGCAAAACTGGTCGCCTGGGTTGCCGATATGGTTGCCTTGTGCAAGCCGGAAACCGTTTACTGGTGCGACGGCAGCGATGCCGAATACCAGCGCCTGTGCCAGCAACTGGTCGATGCCGGGACCTTCAAGAAGCTCAACGAAACCAAACGCCCCAACAGCTTCCTGGCCTGCAGCGACCCGACCGATGTCGCGCGCGTTGAAGACCGTACCTATATCTGCTCGGCCAAAAAGGAAGACGCCGGCCCGACCAATAACTGGATGGCGCCCGCAGAAATGCGCGCCACACTGCAGCCCCTGTTTGACGGCTGCATGCAGGGCCGCACCATGTATGTCGTGCCGTTCAGCATGGGCCCACTGGGCTCACCGATTGCACACATTGGCATCGAACTGTCTGACAGCCCCTACGTGGCCGTCAACATGAAGATCATGACCCGCATGGGCAAGGCCGTGTTTGACGTGCTGGGCGTGGAAGGTGAATTTGTGCCTTGCGTGCACACTGTTGGCGCGCCCCTGGCCGCTGGCGAAAAAGACGTCAAATGGCCTTGCAACAAGACCAAATACATCGTGCATTACCCCGAGACCCGCGAAATCTGGTCTTATGGCTCCGGCTACGGCGGCAACGCATTGCTCGGCAAGAAATGCTTTGCGCTGCGTATCGCTTCCAACATGGGCCGCGACGAAGGCTGGCTGGCAGAACACATGCTGATCCTGGGCGTGACCAACCCCAAGGGCCAGAAGTATCACGTGGCGGCCGCCTTCCCATCGGCCTGCGGCAAGACCAACTTCTCGATGCTGGTGCCGCCAGCCGGTTTTGATGGCTGGAAAGTCACGACCATCGGTGACGACATCGCCTGGATCAAACCGCAAGCCGATGGCTCACTGCGCGCCATCAACCCGGAAGCCGGTTATTTTGGCGTCGCACCCGGCACCAACTTCCACACCAACCCGAACTGCATGGCCAGCCTCGACAAGAACGTGATCTTCACGAACGTCGGCCTGACTGATGACGGCGATGTCTGGTGGGAAGGCATGGAAAAAGACGGCCCCGTGCCATCGCACCTGATCGACTGGCAGGGTAAGGACTGGACCCCGCAGATCGCGAAAGAAACCGGCGCGAAGGCTGCACACCCGAACGCACGTTTCACCGTGGCCGCTGTCAACAACCCGGCGCTCGACGATGCATGGGACGACCCGAAGGGCGTGGTCATTGATGCCTTCATCTTCGGCGGCCGCCGCTCGACCACCGTGCCGCTGGTCACTGAAGCACGCAACTGGGTCGAAGGCGTCTATATGGCCGCGACCATGGGCAGCGAAACCACAGCAGCTGCCACCGGCCAGGCTGGTGTGGTGCGCCGAGACCCGTTCGCGATGCTGCCTTTCACCGGCTACAACATGAGCGACTACTTCCAGCACTGGCTGACCATGGGCGAAAAGCTCGCCGCCTCCGGCGCCAAACTGCCAAAGATCTACACGACCAACTGGTTCCGCAAGGGCGAAGATGGCAAGTTTGTCTGGCCCGGCTACGGTGAGAACATGCGCGTGCTGAAGTGGATGATTGACCGCCTTGAAGGCACTGCCAAAGGCTCGGAAAACGTCTTCGGCGTCAGCCCTTCGTATGAAGAACTCAACTGGACGGGACTGGACTTCAGCGCAGAGCAGTTCAAGACCGTCACCAGCATCGACAAGGCCGCCTGGATCAAGGAAATGGAACTGCACACAGAACTGTTCCAGCAGCTGGCGCACCACCTGCCCCAGGAACTGACCGACACCAAGGCAGCGATCGAAAAGCGCCTGGCAGCCTGAGCTGTTTGCGCTGTATGAGGGCAGCTTCAGCTGTCTTCAACTTTCCGGTATTTGCCGGATTCAGACGTGAAAAAGCCACCTCGCGAGGTGGCTTTTTTTATGCCGCAATATTCAAATCATGGCATAAAACGCATCAGATGTAGTTGCGCTGGTAGGCACGAAGCACTGCGCTGCCAGCCTTGAAAGTACGGGCCGACTTTGCAACCGGCAACGCAGAAGGTTCGCCCTCTTCGCGAGTAACAGCAATGCGCAGGTCAGCCATGACGCGCGGATCAGACTGGGCGACGGCCCACATGCGTTCGTCGGCCCGCGACTCAGCCAGGCTGCGTGACCAGCTGTCCAGGCCAGATTTCAGCCGGACAGCGAGATTACGGGCTGCACCGGCAAATGAAGCCAACACAGCGAATGCAACAGCCCACATGGCAATCCACATCACCATCAGGTGGCCTTCAGCAACACTGTCCATGAGTTGCGAAGCCACAACCATGACGGCAGCGGCGACAGCCGAAAGAAGCAGGGTGGCCAAGGCACGAGTGCCGGAAAACCCATGACGCAGCTGTTGTGCGGCTTCCACAGCCGATTCAACACGTGCAACGCCTGGGTGCTGGTTTGAATAATCGAGATGGACGAAGCTGGTCATGAAGTTCCCCTTGGTTAGCGTTACCAGTTGAAACAAGATCAGCTGGTAGACGTATCTTAGGGTTAGCCCTAATGTTGTTCAACTTTATCTTTATGATGTGTTTCATTCACAATAGTGATGAATTGCCTTGTTTGCCTTGCAATCGCTCTCCCCAAACCTCCGTTCCCGACTGGAACAGCCATGAATCCTCCCAACTTTCGCACCCTTGACCTGAATCTTCTCCGTGTTTTTGATGAGGTCATGGCAGAGCGCAGCCTGACCCGCGCGGCGCGCAATCTATCTCTAACCCAGCCCGCCGTCAGTAATGCCTTGCGCCGCCTGCGCGAAACGCTCGGCGACGAACTGGTGCAGCGCAGTGGCCAGGGCGTCGCACCCACGCCCCGTGCCGTCGCCATCTGGCCCGCAGTGCGTGAGGCCCTGCAGCGCCTGCAGGAGTCGCTGGTGCCCAATGCGTTTGTTCCGGCCAATGCCACCTCGACTTTCGTGCTCGCGATGGCCGACGCAACTGCCGCCGAACTGATTCCCGGTCTGGTGGACATTCTGGAAAACGAGGCACCTGGCGTCTCGATCCGGGTTGTGCCGCTGACCACACGCGACCCGCGCCGCCTGCTGGATGAGGAGTCAGCCGACCTTGCCGTGGGTTATTTCCCGCCCGTTCTGGCCGACCTGACAGCCCGCGCCCAGGCCGGTGAGCCAGTGGCTTTTTCACATTCACGCCTCTACGACGGCGAGTATGTCTGCGTGATGCGCACGGGTCATCCGCTGGCAAGCGGTCCCTTGACGCTGAACCGCTTCTGCGCAGCGCGCCACATGCTTGTCAGCTTTTCAGGCCGCCCTTTCGGATTTATTGACGAATCACTCGCCTCACTGGGCCGCAAGCGCCAAGTGGTTTTAACCGTCAACCAGTTCTTTACCGCCGGACGCGTCGTGGCCAACTCCAACCTGCTGACGGTTCTGCCGAGGCACTTTGTCAGGGTGACGGGCATTGCTGAACAACTGGTGCTCAGACCGCTGCCTTTTGATGTGGCACCGGTCCACGTTGACGCGGTCTGGCACCGGCGCTCGGAACAGCAAAGCGCGCACATGTGGCTCAGGCAGGCCGTGAGCCGGGCAGCAGAGAAGGCTTTTGCCGTCTGAGATCGCGCGGGGAGTTCGCCTGAAGGCATGGATATTGCATACAGTTTTGCACACAATCCACTGAAAGCCCGCCATGCGCCACCAGCCCGACCACCCCGTTTCGACCACCCTGCCAAGGCGTACTGCGCTCAAGGCGCTGGCAGCAGGCGCAGCAAGCCTCGCGTTGCCCGCCTTTGCCGCCTGGCCTGAAAAGCCCATCAAGCTGATCGTGACCTTCCCGGCAGGAGGCGCCAGCGACATCGTGGCCCGGGTCATGGCTGAACAACTGGCCAGAAAACTGGGCCAGGCCGTCGTCGTCGACAACCGGCCGGGTGCGGGCGGCAGTGTGGGCGGCCTGGTGGTGACACAGGCGCCTGCGGATGGCTACACCCTGATGCTGAGCAACTCGACGCCGATCTCCATTGGCCCGTTTGCGCTGGACAAGCAGCCCTATGACCCGGTGGAAGGATTTACGCATATTGCCCTGATAGGCAACGCGCCATGTGTGGTGATGGCCAATCCGCATGTGCCCATGAAGACGATTACCGATGTCGAGGCGCAGGCGCGCAAGACCGGACGGCTTGACTTCGGCTCGGGCGGCCCGGCATCGATTGGCCATATCTACGGCGAGTTGATGAAGAAAAACATGGGCGTGAACCTGCAGCACATTCCCTATCGGGGCGGCGCACCCATGACGACCGACCTGATTGCCGGGGTCGTGCCGATTGGCATAGACGTGCTGACGGCTTATGTGCCCTACTTCAAGAGCGGGCAGCTGGTGCCGCTGGCCGTGACCTCGGCCACACGTTCGCCCCTGGTGCCGGACGTGCCGAGCGTCGTGGAGTTTGGCTACCGCAAGCTGGTGCTGGAGAATTTTTTCGGCATCAGCGGCCCGCCGCACATGCCTGCCGACATGGTGGCAAAAATCAATGCCGCCTGCAACGAGATCCTGGCCATGGCCGAGATCAAAAAGAAGATGCTGGACTTGGGCATCACCACCAGCCCCATGAGCCCATCGGCATTCACCGGATTCGTCAAGGAGCAGGTGGCGACACTGGCGCCCACGGTCAAGGGCGCCGGCGTCAAGGTTTAAGGGGCTTTCAGCGCGTAGCGCCGAAGAATCTGCAAACCTCAGCGGACAACGCTGAAAAGCTCAGAAACCTCAGCGGACAACGCTGAGGTAGGCATACGCCGCACGGCGCAGTTCGCGCGCCTGTTGCGGGTTTCGGCCAGCGCGGGCTTCAGCGCGCTCAAGCAGGTTTTTGGCGACGCCGTCAACAGCGCCGGTGCCGGCTGCGGGGGCAAAAGGCATCAAACGGGCGAGTTGGGCAATAAGGCTGTTCATATCAAGAGACACCGGACTGGCGGTGCAAAGTTGCGATATGACAAGATTAAGGGTTTTCCCTAGGTTTGCAAACCCTCATTCGCGCCGTAGCCATGCAAAACCGGCATGAGCCAGCCCGGGCTGGGGCATAAACGGCCTTTTCAAGCACTTATGCCGTCGGTTGCCGACCCAGCTGAGCCGCTATGCTCACGATATGCCCACGCCGCCTTCCACTTCGAGCATGACATCTGGCAGCAGCTCATTGCCCGGGGAGGTCCTGCTGCGGCAGATTGCATCCAACATCGACGTGATGCTCTGGTCATGGGACCCGCGCGCCGGGCGCATCACCTATACCAACCCGGTGTTCGAAAGATTCTGGGGCCTGTCGGCCGAAGCGCTCGCAGAAACCCCCTGGATGTGGCTTGAATACGTGGACATGGCCGACCGCGAGCGCGTGCTCAAGCTGCAGACCAGCGCCACCGCACGCACCGAGGAATACCGCGTCCGGCGGCCCAGTGGCGAAGTGGCGCGGCTCAGCCAGCGTGCGCTGCCCATGCACGGACCGTCGGGCGAATTGCTGCGCATCATTCACCTGGCCAGCAACATCACCTGGCAGGTCGACACCTCCAGGCAACTCAGGGTAGAGATCGACAAGCGCCAGGACTCCGAAGCCAAGTACAAGGCAGTGGTTGAAAACGTGAGCGAGGGCATTCTGGTCACTGCGGGCGGCCGGATTCTGTATGCGAACCCGAAGTCGCTCACTTTCACCGGCGTCGATCAGGCGACCGCGCAGTCGCGGCCCTTCATTGAGTTCATCCACCCCGAGGACCGCGCTCAGGTCCTGGACAAACACCAGCGGCGCCTGCGCGGTGAGGATGTCGAGAACCACTACCAGTTCCGCGCCCAGCATCGGGATGGGTCAATACGCTGGCTGGAGATCAGCGGCGTTTCCTTTGAGTGGGAAGGGCAGGCTGCCACACTGAATTTTCTGACCGATGTGACCGCCAAACGCCAGGCCGATCAGGACATGCTCAAGGCCCTGGCGCATGAGCGCGAGTTGTCGGGACTCAAGTCTCGGTTTGTGGCCGTCGCCTCACATGAGTTCCGCACACCGCTGGCCGCCATTTTGTCCTCGGTCGAACTGCTGGACACCTATGGCGCGACATTCCCGGCAGAAGAGCGCCGTGAACTGCTGGGCCAGATCAAGATGGCCGTGGCGCGCATGACCGGCATGGTCGAGCAGGTGCTGCTGACAAGCCGGCTGGAGCTTGGCACCTTCAAATTTGACGCGAAACCGCTGCTCGTTCCAGACTGGCTGGTGCAGATGATGGCCGAGTTCGAGCTGGGCAACCGCCAGGCCGAGCGCGTGTCCCTCACCTGCAACGGCCTGGACGCACCGCGCGCTGCAGACCAGATGCTGCTGCGCCACATCGTGGCTAACCTGCTCGGTAACGCCCTGAAATATTCAGATCCCGATACGCCCGTTGACTTCGAGGTGTCCGGCGTCGGCGACCATCTTCACCTGCGCATCAGCGACAGGGGCATAGGCATTCCGGAAGCCGACCTGCCGCACCTGTTCGGCAGCTTTCATCGCGGCACCAATGTCGGCAACATCGCCGGTACGGGCATAGGCCTGCACATCGTCAAGGAGTGCGTGGACCTGCATCACGGCACGATTGAAGTCCACAGCCAGCCGGGCGAAGGCTCGACTTTTTTGGTGAAACTCTTCGCGCCACTCGTCTAAGGGCCTGTTGACCCAAGCCGCAATCCCTGACAATCTGCACGGTGAATATCCAGCTTATCTCTGACCTGCATCTCGAATCGCATCCGCATTTCACCGTGCCGCCCGCTCCCGGCGCCGACCTGCTGGTCCTGGCCGGCGACATTGGCTCCTACCAGGAAGGCTCGCTGCTGGCAGAGCTGAACATTGCCGACTTCGGGCTGGCGCGTTTCTCGCCGCTGCCCGTTGCGCAAGGCGGTGCCGGCTGGCCGGTGCCTGTCTTTTACATCCCTGGCAACCATGAATATGACGGGCTGGACTTTGACGAGGCGCACGTGCGCCTGCGCGAGACCTGCGCGCGGCTGGGCATCACCTGGCTGGAGCGGGAAAGCCTTGTTTTTAACGGCATCCGTTTCATGGGCTGCGCGCTGTGGACCGACTTTGACGCTCTCTCGACGCAGCAAGCCACGACCGGCAAGCTCACCCTCGGGCAGCAACTCCAGGAGCGGCAAAAAGCCTTCCGCGCCGCCAACTTCTATTTGAGAAAGTACCACGCACTGCGCGACGGCGAGCCGATGCTGGCCGAAGCCATGCGTGAGGAAAGCCTGTCAAGCCAGGCTTGGCTCAGGCAAGCTCTGGCCGAACCGTTCGAAGGCAAAACGGTTGTCATCACCCACTTTGCGCCCAGCCTGTCAAGTGCAGATCCACGCTATGGGCTGGTGCCCGGCACCGCCGGTTTTTGCAATGCGCTGGACGAATTGCTGCCGCAGGCCGACGTGTGGATGCACGGCCACCTGCACTGCGCGATCGATTACGTGTCGCAAGGTTGCCGCGTGGTGGCCAACCCGCTGGGTTATTTCGGCAAGGGCGAGCAGGAGGCCTTCAAGCCCGGGTTTTGCGTGAAGGTCTGAGCGGGTCGCTAATTGGCCTTCAGCCCATTGAAGCAGGTGGCCATCACCAGATCAACGATCTCTTTATCGCTGTGCGTGCCGCCCGCCTTGAGGAAACCCGGCACCGGGTCGCAGGCACGGGCATACAGCGTGTAGAGCACCACCAGCGGCGGGATTTTCGGGTTCAGTGAACCATCTGCCTGCGCCGCTTCTATCCAGGCGCCGATGTGGTCGCTCACCGACATCAATCCGTCGAGGTAGCCCTTGTTGGCCATGAGGTTGGCGCGCAGGCTGGAGTTCTGGCTCGGCAAAATGGGCATTTGCCCGGCAATCTGCGCCTCCAGCATCCAGCGCGCAACCGCTTCCAGCTGGGCCAGCGGTTTGGCGTCTTTCGGCAAGGTACCGAGGAACTCCTGCGCGAGGCGCAGTATGCGCACCATGGCGGCGGCGGCCAGGTCTTCCTTGCTGGCGAAATGTTTGTACAGGCTGGCTTTGGCTATGCCAACTTCAGCGGCAACCTCATCCACCGTCATCAGGTCAAAGCCCTTTTCCGCCAATAGGCGGTTGACCGCAAGAACAATGGCGTCTTCACGCGCCAGCAGCATTTGCGCCTTGAATGAAACTTTCACCGGGGCGGCTGACTCCGTCTTTGATGACAAGGTGGAAATCGGGGACCTGGCTGACAGACGGGGCTTGAGGGGCATGTGAAGATTTTAGCCATCCGGCGGGCAAAAGGTCTTGAAAGTCTGAAAACAGGCGACCAACCCATATTCTGCTCTGTCCATCCATAAAAATACCACACAGTAGCCAACCAATTGTTTCAATTTTTAGTCGCGATTTCTGAAGGTGCAGGAGTATCTTGCATATATCTTGCATGACATGCCTCCATACATGCGGGAAAAGCATCCGGCGCCGGTTTTGAGTCTGGTTTGACACACGGGAGTGCACCATGAAGATCGACATGAAAAGCCCTTTGACCTACGTCACAGCCTGGCTGGGAGCGACTGCCATGGCTTTTGGTCTTGCTGTGGCGTCGCCGAGCGAGTCCAGCGTTATGGGGCGCCTTCCCGAACTCATGTCGCATGCGCTGGCGCACAAGCCGGTGTCGCTTTCCACCGATCTCCCCTCTGACAGGACACTGGCGCTCATCACTTTCGAACGCAGCCATCGCGTGCTGGCCGACAGCTGGATCCAGGGCCTGAACCTGGACAAGGACACCAGCATTGCGTGGATGCGCATGCCGGTTCTGAAAGACCCGGGCACACAGACCGGCCGGAATGCCGCTGAAACCAGGCTTTTGCAGCGCTATTCCAGCCCCGGGGAACGCGCCAGGCTGGTGCCTGTTTTTGCAGACCGTGCCGATTTTGTGCGTTCCGCCGGGCTGAAAAGCACCGACCAGTTTTATGCCGTCATCGTCAATCGCGAGGGAGAGGTGCTGGCGCGGGTGGAAGGCGAGTTTGATGTGAACAAGGCCGAAATCCTGCGGGAAACGCTGAAGTCACAGGATTTATAAGCCTTTCTGCGTATTTTTCACGATTCGCCGCTCGCCATTTGCGTAGCTGTCCTAGCGGTGCAGCCCGGCACCTCTCAGGCGGCGTGCTGACGTCAGCCTGCCGAATTTGTCCAAAACCTGACGGCGTCACGGTCTGCGTCTTCTGCCTACACACAAACTCCCGAAAAAGCGTATTCTTTGCTGCAGTGCAACATTTTCTTGGGTTGTGCAGTCAAAAGGGGGTAGCGCATGCGCAGACCAAAAACATTCAACCAGATATTTCTCAAGGCCAGCCGCGCCGCCGGCCTGGGCAGCCTCGTGGACGCGACCAGACTGATTCAGCGCGTCCTTCTCAATCCTTCGGCAGGCCCGGACTTCAGCCCTCTTCTGAGGCCATTCAAGCCATTTCGCTCGCCCAAGGCCCGCAGGCCCAGCTCCAAGCCCGCACGCCCGGCAACGGCCGAACCCGTCCACGCGCCAGCGGCCAAAGTCGTCGAGGCGCCCATCGCCAACCCCGCCGCCACCGAGGCCCCGCCCGTCGCCAAAGCGCGCAAGGCGTCTTTCAGCGAGCGCATCTTCAACTTCGGCGGCGAGCGTTACCCTTACCGCCTCTACATCCCCGCGGCGCCTGCAGGCGAAGACACGGCCGGTCGGGCCACCAGCCAGGCCGCGATGCCGCTTATCGTGCTGCTGCACGGCTGCAAACAGGATGCGCAGGATTTCGCACGCGGCACCGCCATGAACGCGCTGGCCGACGAACACGGCTGCATGGTGCTCTACCCCGAGCAGATCTCGAAATCAAACGCCCAGCGCTGCTGGAACTGGTTTGAGCCCGACCACCAGCAACTCGACGAAGGCGAACCCGGCATGATTGCCGCGCTGACCCAGCAGGTGCTGGCCCACGACTACAACGGCCAGCGCCCCGACCCGCAACGGACCTACATCGCCGGCCTGTCCGCAGGCGGCGCCATGGCAGCCGTCGTGGCCGGCCTGTACCCGCACATCTTTGCCGCCGTCGGCGTGCATTCGGGCCTGCCCTCGGGCGCAGCGCAAGACCTGATGTCTGCCTTCGGCGCGATGCGGCGCGGCGCCAAGGGGCTGGCCACGCCGGCCATGCCGACCATCGTCTTTCACGGCAGCGGCGACACCACGGTGCACCCCGACAACGGCGACCACATCAGCGACGGCGCACTCGCCGCACTCAAGGCGTCGGGCCTGCCGCTGCTCAAAAGCCGCAGCAAGGTCGGCGCAGCGACCCAGGAAACCAGCACCGAAAAAACCGTCTATCGTGTGGCCGACGGGCCGTCGTATGTTGAACACTGGCGCATCGATGCCGGCCCGCATGCGTGGTCTGGCGGAGACGCAGCGGGTTCGTACACAGACCCGGACGGACCATCGGCTTCAGCCGCGATGCTGGCGTTTTTTCTGCAGCACAGCCTCAAAACCTGAAGTTCAGGCCTTCCGACCGGGGCGGTTGCCGATAGCCAGCAGCGCACCAGCGGCGATGATAAAAGCAGCTGCAATACCCACGACGTAAGCTGTTACGCCAGAGTAACCACCCACATTCATCGGGTTCAGGAAGGGATAGGGATACCACTGAACAAGGCTGCCGCGAACCAGCACGTAGCCGATGTAGAGCACGGGAATGACCAGCACCCGCAGGAAAGGCTTGAGTCCCAGCTTCGCTTTGGGCGGCGACAGCAGCCAGTCGATCACCACCACGCAGGGCATGACGTAATGCAGCACGGTGTTGACCCAGGGCCGCAGGTCGCCGAGGTCGACATTGCGTAGCAGGATGGCGAACACCACGCCGACGACGGCCATGTTCACCACGGCAATGGCGCGCGCCAGGTCGCCGGGCGGCCTGCTGCCGGTCCAGCTGGCGGCCGCGCCCATCAGCAACACCACCGCCGCAAACAGGTTGGAGAGGTTGGTGAAGTAGCTGAAAAAATTGACGATGTTGTAGCCGCTGCGCACATGCTGCACCAGCTGCGTGCCCACGGCGGCCAGCACCAGCAGGCCGAAGGCGAGGCGAAGCGCGGCGACCATGGGTGATGACAAAGGTTTCATGGCGCTTGACGCATGCGCCTGGCTTCAGCCCGCACCATGCGGCGTCTCGTTGCTCACCGCATAGGCGCTGCAACGCTCAGCTTCGATGGGGCGAACATCGTAAGACAGCCCGCAGGCCATGCAGGGATTGCCGGCCGACAGCGCTGCAGCTTCGTCCAGGCTGGCGGCCATGACGAACCAGTACCCGCCGATGACCTCCTTGGCTTCGGCAAACGGGCCGTCGGTGATGCCGCTTGTGGCCACGCGCTTGCCCTCCACCGCCAGGCGCTGGCCGGGTTTGATGCGGCCCTGCGCCAGATGGTCTTCGTACCAGACGTAGAAGTCGTCGATGGCCGTCTGGATCTCTTCTTTGGATTTATCGGCATCCCACTGGCCGCGCGAGATGACGAGGTATTCGGAAACCGGGGGTTTGCTGGTCATGGCTTTATTCTGGTTTGATCAGGTCAATGCGTGAAAGCTGTCGCCAATATATCGGAGCCGCGCCCAGACCTTGTAACCGCTATTGATTCAGTAGCTGCTCACGCCCGTATTTATAGGGCTGGAGCTCAAAAACACCCCTGAAAATCGGCTTTCAGGGCAGCTTTTTGCTGCTTCTGGCCATCGATTTGCCATCCTGGTCGGCTTACCAGCAAAAATGCATCACAAATAACCCATTGAGCATATAAAGAGTTATTTGTGATGCATTATTTATTTAAGCCTGCCGCAGTCGCCACCAAACTGGGCGAAACAGCCTCCACGAGGCCAATTTTAGGTGTCAAATCGGCCCGTAAACCAATAAACACCGACGTAAGCAACTATTAAAAATGTAGCAAATGCAGATGTTCGCCGCATGCGCTGTGTGAGATGTGGCGCGCCGCACGCAGCGCGCCAGCATCCTCACATCCGCTCGAAAATCGCCGCAATGCCCTGGCCGCCACCGATACACATGGTGACCAGCGCATAACGGCCCTGGATGCGCTGAAGCTCGTGGATGGCCTTGACCGTGATCAGCGCGCCGGTGGCGCCAATCGGGTGGCCGAGGGAGATGCCCGAGCCGTTGGGGTTGACCTTGGCCGGGTCCAGGCCGAGGTCGCG
>JAZKCB010000032.1:0-10186 GCA_040388335.1 Pseudomonadota bacterium
GCTCGACCATGCGCTCACGCAGGCTGCGCAGGCGGGTCAGGTCGAACTCGGTGTCACTGTAGGTGCTGCCGGCGCGTTTGGCCTGGGTCGGCGTCAACACGCGGTAGGTGCCGATGACGGCCTGGCTGTCTTCATCGCGTACCAGCAGGTGCTCGCAGTAGTCGTCGAACAGGTCAATGTCGTGGCCGGGCAAGGTGTTGGGGAGGTTGGCGCCCATCTCCAGCGCAAAGACCTCGTACCTCAGGCGCTGCGCCTGCCGGACTTCATCCTGGTGGCGGGCCCAGCTGACGGAGATTTTTCCCACGGCAGGCCTTTGAACAGCGGCTGGAACTGGAGCATGACCGCTTTGACAAAGTGACCCCCGTGAAAACTGGGGTGAGGCTACTGGCGAGAGTGCAAAGGTGGGGTTGGGCAGTTCTTTCATCGCGCGCTCCTGGTTGTCATGTCTATGGTTGTGTCGTCAAAATTGCTTGCCGAAAAAAAGCCCCGGGGATCGGGGCGATAGGTCGTCATGCGGCGTCACCGATGGTCGGGAGGGCCTGCGTGCCCCGCCCCCGGGTGATGTTTTCAAGGCCTTCCAGCCAGGGCCGGGTGCCAGCCTTGAACCGCAGGCCGCCCGGGCTGCTAGCCATCGCCATCGCGGTGCAGCGCAGGATGCGCAGGCACTGCTGGTAAACCGGGTGAGGAGTGGCGAAAGGGCTGGGGGCCTGAAGGTCGTCTTCGGGTGCGCCAGCCGCATGAATGCTTGTATTTGCCATGCAGGGAATTCTGAAAGCCCCCCGTGACGCAGCCATGTCAGTTCAATGGCAATTGCGTGACATGTGTCAGCAAAACACAACGCTGAAACTCCGCGAATCAACAGCCTTTCAATCGCTATCAAATAGATAGCTTCTCACGCCCATATCCATTGGCTTAAAGGCACTTTTAGCATCTGAAATTGGCATTTTTCAGCCGTTTTTCAGGGTTTTTGAAGGCGCCAGCGCTAAATTTGGAATTGAAAAGGCAATATGCATCTCAAAAAAAGCATTAAGTACTTAGTGCTTTATTTGTGAATTATTAATTTCAAGCAGTGAAAAAGCTGCAGCGGGAGATAGTCCCCCAGCACAGTCCGGGCAGTCGCGAAACCGCTTATGCATACCGGCACAGGAAGGAAGCGGCATGAAGGGCGTTGCCTGGACGGCTTGGGAAGGCGCTGATCAGCAAGACATCACCTTACATCGCCGCTCGGCTGGTCCTATCCCGCAAGCCATTGACCCACATCAGGTCTTTGCCTGCGCTGCAAGCCTAAGCTGGCACATTCAAGGCAAGGATCCTGCATGACCGCTCCCAACTCCCCCAAAATGGAATTTGACGTTTCAGCCACGCGCCTGAGTGCGCATGCCAGTCAGGCCGTCTGCAAACAGGCCAGTATCACGATGGACACCGACCTGAAGGGCAACGCTGCAGCGTTTAACCCGGCAGAGTTGCTGCTGGCGGCATTGTCAGCCTGCATGATCAAAGGCATGGAGCGCGTTGTGCCGATTCTGGATTTCCAGATGCGAGGCGCAGAGGTGCATGTGCATGGGGTGCGCCAGGATGTGCCGCCCCGCATGGAGTCCATCAGCTATGAGATCGTGGTCGATACCGACGAGGTCGACAGGCGGCTGGATTTGCTGCACCAGAACATCAAAAAGTACGGCACAGTGTTCAACACGGTTGCGCCTGGCACCAACCTCACCGGGACGTTACGGCGGAAAACAGCCTGAACCGCGCTTTTGATAAGGCGCAAAGCATGTCCAGCGGCGTCTCCCCGGCCGCCAGCACCGGGAAGCACCGCGAAGAGATCAGATGGACTTCTGGTTCACCCGTTTCGACAACGCCTCGGCACTTTCAACCCTTTCGCTGTAGCGGTCGGTCAGCCAGGGCGACGCATCGCGCGTGAGCAACGTGAATTTGACCAGCTCTTCCATCACGTCAACGATGCGGTCGTAATAGGCCGAGGGCTTCATGCGGCCTGCGTCGTCAAACTCCAGAAAGGCCTTGGCAACAGACGACTGGTTGGGAATGGTCAGCATGCGCATCCAGCGGCCGAGCACGCGCATCTGGTTGACGGCATTGAAAGACTGTGAGCCGCCTGACACCTGCATCACCGCCAGCGTCTTGCCCTGCGTGGGCCGCACGGCACCGCTGTTAAGCGGTATCCAGTCGATCTGCGACTTCATGATGCCGGTCATGGCGCCGTGGCGCTCGGGCGAACACCAGACCATACCTTCAGACCAAGCGGCAAGATCCCGCAATTCCTGCACCTTGGGGTGGGACTCGGGCGCATCGTCGGGCAGCGGCAAACCGCTGGGGTTGAAGGTTCTGGTTTCTGCGCCCATGGCCTGAAGCAGGCGGGCGGCCTCTTCACTGGCCAGACGGCTGTAGGAGCGCTCGCGCACCGAGCCGTAGAGCAACAGGATGCGCAGCGGGTGGGTTGATCGCTGCGGCAGCGCATGAAGGCCGGCGGCGGGCTGCATGAAAAGATCGGCGGCGATGTTGGGAAGTGTCTCTGCCGATGCACTTGCCAATGCACCCGGTGAATTACTGCCCGGCAACACGTTCTCCCCGCTCGTTGATGAGCTGCTCGCCGTCTTCCTTGGCAAAAGCGGCGAGCTGCGGCAAGGGCAGTATGTCGAGTACGGATTCCGACGGGCGGCACAGTCGCGTGGCCAGCGGCGTCACAACAACCGGGCGGTTCATCAGGATGGGGTTTGCCACGATGGCATCAAGCAATGCGTCATCGCTCAGGGTGACATCGTCCAGGCCAAGCGCGTCATACGGCGTGCCCTTGCGGCGCAACAGCTCACGAACGGGAATCGCCATTTGGGCAAGCAATTCAACGAGCTTCTCGCGGCTGGGCGGGGTTTTAAGGTATTCAATGACTTCGGGTTCAACGCCGGTGTTGCGTATCAGCGCGAGCACATTGCTGGAGGTGCCGCAGGCAGGGTTGTGATAAATCGTGATGGCGTTCATAGGGGGGCTCCAGTTGCCGCATTTCAATAATTCAATTATATTTGAATGATGGAAGCGATAAACATCACCCGCAGTCATCTGGACGAAACCATGGCCGTCAAGGCGCTGGCAGCCCTGGCGCAGGCGCAAAGGCTACGGGCTTTTCGCGCACTGGTGGTGGCCGGCTCGGATGGCCTGACGCCGGGCGTGATGGCTGGACAACTGGGCGTGGCGCCAAGTGCGTTGTCGTTTCACCTGAAGGAGCTGGCGCACGCAGGGCTGGTGAGCAGCGAGGCACGCGGCCGCAACCTGATTTACCGCGCCGATTTCACGCAGATGAACGCCCTGCTGGGCTACCTGACCGAGCATTGCTGCGAAGGCGATGCCTGCGAAGTCACCCACAACACGGCCTGCAGCGAGTGCTGAGCACCGCCTGGCTCAAGCGGCAGAGCTGAAGCCAGGCCAAATTTTCCGCCGAATCGTATTTCCCGTTTCACCCACTTACCCAAACCATGTCTGACAAACCCATCAACGTCCTGTTTCTCTGCACCCACAACTCGGCGCGAAGCATCCTGGCGGAAGCCATGCTGAACCATATCGGCAAAGGCCGTTTCAAGGCGTTTTCAGCCGGCAGCAGCCCACGCGACAACCAGCAGCCTAACCTACTGGCACTCGCCACGCTGAAGGCGGCAGGTGTGTCCGTCGAAGGGCTCCATAGCAAAAGCTGGGACGAGTTCGGCAAGCCCGAAGCGCCGCAAATGGATCTGGTCATCACCGTATGCGACAACGCAGCAGGCGAGGCCTGCCCTTTCTGGCCAGGCCACCCGGCAACAGCACATTGGGGCTACCCCGACCCGTCGGACGCCAAGGGAAATGACGAGCAAAAAGCCGAAGCCTTTCGCCAGACCCTGCACGCCATCAAAAGACGGCTGGAGTTGCTGGTCAACCTGCCAGTAGCGGGCATTGACCGCCTGATGCTTGAGACGCACGCGCGCGGCCTGGCCAAATCCTGAACTTTTCTTTTAGCTCTTTGAGGAAGCGCCCGTGCTCACTGCATCTTTGATTTTTTTGTTCACCATCACGCTGGTGATCTGGCAGCCGCGCGGGCTGGGCATTGGCTGGAGCGCCACCGCAGGCGCCCTGCTGGCGCTGGTTTTTGGCGTGGTGCAACTGGCCGATATTGCTGTGGTGTGGCACATCGTTTGGAATGCGACAGCCACCTTTATTGCCATCATCATCACCAGCCTGCTGCTGGATGAAGCCGGGGTTTTTGAGTGGTCTGCGCTGCACGTGGCGCGCTGGGGCAATGGCCACGGGCGCTGGCTGTTTGTGCTGATTGTTTTGCTGGGCGCTGCGGTATCGGCCCTGTTTGCCAATGACGGTGCTGCGCTGATCCTCACGCCCATCGTCATGGCCATGCTGCTGGCACTGGGCTTTAGCGCCGGTGCCACGCTGGCTTTTGTGATGGCAGCGGGTTTTATTGCCGACGTTGGCAGCCTGCCGCTGGTGGTGTCCAACCTGGTCAACATCGTCTCGGCAGATTTCTTCAAGATAGGCTTTGGGCGCTACGCCTCTGTCATGGTGCCGGTGAACATCGCAGCGGTGCTGTCAGCGCTGGCCGTGTTGCTGCTCTACTTTGGCCGCAGCATTCCACCAGGCTACGACGTGTCGCAGCTGAGACAACCCAAAGACGCCATTCGTGACTTGGGCACCTTTCGCATGGGCTGGGCCGTCATGACGCTGCTGCTGGTCGGCTTCTTCTGGCTGGAACCCAAAGGTGTGCCCATCAGCGCGATCGCAGCTGCGGGTTCGGCCCTGCTGCTGATCGTGGCGGCACGCGGCCACGTGATCAGCGTGCGCAAGGTGATGCGCGAGGCGCCCTGGCAAATCGTCGTGTTCTCGCTCGGCATGTACCTGGTGGTCTACGGGCTGCGCAACCAGGGTCTGACGGCTTATCTTGCTGGCTGGCTGGACTTTTTTGCGCGCGGCGGCATCTGGGGCGCGGCCTTTGGCACCGGGTTCTTGACGGCGCTGCTGTCGTCGGTGATGAACAACCTGCCGTCGGTACTGGTCGGTGCGCTGTCGATTGATGCGACGCAGGCTACGGGCGTTGTGCGCGAAGCCATGATTTACGCCAACGTGATTGGCACCGATCTCGGTCCGAAAATCACACCGATTGGCTCACTGGCCACCCTGCTCTGGCTGCATGTGCTGGCACGCAAGGGTATGACCATCACCTGGGGCTACTACTTCAAGGTGGGCATTGTGCTGACGGTGCCGGTGCTGGCGGTGACGCTGGCTGCGCTGGCTTTGCGGCTGGGCGTTGGCGGCTAAACGACTGATATTTAGAACCGGGTGCCGACAGACAGCCTGAACATGTCCTGCGTGGTGAAGTTGACCTTGGGGTCCCAGGCAGTGCGTACAAAAAATCGCGGCCAGTCATAGGTGGCAGAAAACCCGAGCTCGCGCACAGTCACGCCTGACATCAGCCCTGTTTTATAAAGCCCGTCCAGGGTGAGCCTCTGGTCGCCATGGACAGGGGCCCGGTAGATCAAGTGCACGTTCTGCTGGTCGGGGTTGAGGCGGTTGTCGCGTATCAATGACAGCATGAGCGACCTGTTGTCTGCCCATCTGTAGCCGCCAGCAAGCGTGTAGGAATCACCCGGATCAAAATTGAGATTGACGAAATTCTGCAGGTTGGTGCGGCTGAGGCCAACACCTGCAACCCAGGTGCTGCCGGTTTCAAGATAGGCGCTACCGCCCACGTAACCGCCGGAGGCAATCTCCAGTGAAGGGCTCAAGCGCACGGCGCCCAGGTCAAACATGCGATCCCACCCAAGCCGGGTTTGTGTGATGGCCTGTGAGGGCGAACGGAACTGCCCCACCCATGCATTGCCGAAGCTGCCGCTGGCGCGCAGGTTCAGGTCCAGCGCTGACGCATTGGGCAAACCACCACCGCGCAGCTGGTAAAGGCCGCCGGTGAATTTGAAGGCGACTTTGGAGTCCGCCCCGACTGCATCATCCGCAGCAAAAGTGCTTGTATGGGCCAGCACTGCAAGCGCCAGAACAGCAAGGCGTGTACCGGCAGAAAACGTTGTGTGCATCAGGTCACCTCGGGCGTGAGCCATTTTTGTAAAAACTGCGCACTGCCCATGGCCGGGTCCAGCCGGTAACCGGCAAAGCCGATGCGTTCATACAGCTTCATGGCGCTGATATTGCCCTGAAGGACTTCAAGCGTCAGCTTGCAGGCACCGCGCGTGCGGGCGATCTGCTCGACCAGTGACAACATTTGTTCGCCAACGCGTTGGCCCCGGTGACTGGCGAGGACCACAACGTCATGCACGTTGACGAGCGGCTGGCAGGCAAAGGTGGAGAAGCCTTCAAAACAGTTGACGAGGCCGACGGCATCAGCGCCATCAAAGGCCAGCACGCTGAAGGCCTGCGGGCGCGCAGCCAGTGCCGCGGGCAGGTTGGTTCTGGCAAAGCTGTTCAATGGCTGGCCACCGCCAGCAATGTCTTGCGCATAGGCGTCCAGCAGGCGTACCAGCGCTCTGGCATGTGCTGCATTGCCGTAATCAGCCTGGCAAACCTGCAGCGTGTGAGGTGCCATGGTGCTTTTTCCCCGGCTCAGGCCTTGATGGTGGCGGCAATGCGCTCGGCGCAGCTCAGTGCCTGCGCGGCATCACGCGCCTCGACCATGACACGCAGCAGTGGCTCGGTACCGCTGGCGCGTATCAGGACACGGCCCGTCTCGCCCAGTTCGGACTCTACCGCCAGCGTCTCGGCTTTCAGTTTTGCATTCGACTGCCAGTCAAGGCCGGCAGTGATGCGCACATTCAAAAGGGTTTGCGGAAACAGCACCACGTCACCCAACAGTTGCGTAATCGTCTTGCCGCTGCGTACGCAGGCCTGCAAGACCTGCAAGGCACTGATGAGGCCATCGCCGGTGGTGTGTTTATCGAGAGCCAGCAGATGACCCGAGCCCTCCCCACCCAACAGCCAGCCGCGCTTTTCAAGCTCTTCAAGCACATAACGGTCGCCGACTTTGGCCCTGACGAACTCGACGCCCTTTTTCCTGAGCGCCACTTCAACCGCCATATTGGTCATCAAGGTACCGACGGCTCCCGGGACCGGCTCACCACGCAACAGCCGTTCGTCGACCATCAGGTAAAGCACTTCGTCTCCGTTAAACAGTCGCCCATTGGCATCAACAAGCTGTAACCGGTCGGCATCGCCGTCCAGCGCGACGCCGTAATCTGCGCCGTAGACTTTCACCGCCTTGATCAGTGACTCGGGATGCGTGGCGCCGACCTCGTGGTTGATGTTAATGCCGTCAGGCGAACAGCCAATACAGGTCACATCAGCACCGAGCTCATGAAACACCTGGGGAGCAATGTGATAGGCCGCGCCGTGGGCAGCGTCCACCACGATTTTCATGCCTTTGAGCGTGAGATCGTTGGCGAACGTGCTTTTGCAAAATTCAATGTACCGTCCGGCCGCGTCGTCCAGCCGCCGGGTTTTACCGAGGTTTGCCGAATCAATCCAGACGGGGTCTTCTTCCAGCGCGGCCTCCACCTTGAGCTCCCAGTCATCATCGAGCTTGGCGCCCTGCGCACTGAAGAACTTGATGCCGTTGTCGGCAAAAGGGTTGTGGCTGGCGCTGATGACTACCCCAAGGCTGGCCCGCTGTGTGCGGGTCAAATAGGCCACCCCGGGGGTCGGCAAAGGCCCCAGCAGCACCACGTCAACGCCGGCAGAGTTGAAACCGGACTCAAGTGCGCTTTCAAGCATATAGCCGGAAATACGCGTGTCCTTGCCGATCAGAACCGTGGGGCGTGATTCGCTACGTTTGAGCACGCGCCCGACTGCGTGCGCCAGGCGCAGCAAAAAGTCCGGCGTAATCGGTGCCTGGCCCACGGTGCCGCGAATGCCATCTGTGCCGAAGTATTTTCTGGTCATGTGTGGTTGCCCCTCGGCACGTTGTTATTTTGGAAAAGGAATATTCTAGGATGCCGACCCTGCGCTCGACAGTACGCTACCGCACGCAGCATCAGCACGCTGCAGTCCAGACCTTTAGCGCCTGCACGGTTTCGCGCACATCATGCACACGCACCACACGAGCACCACGGTCCACAGCCAGCAGAGCCGCTGCAACGCTGGGCACCATGCGGTCTGCAATCTCAAGCGATGCCGCCGACGCGAGCGAGTCATTGACGATTGCAGCCAGTGAAGACTTGCGCGACCAGCCAGCCAGCACCGGGTAACCCGCGTCCAGAAAATCTCGCTGATGCGCCAGCAAGGCGAAGTTTTGCGCCACGGTCTTGCCAAAGCCTATGCCGGGGTCCAGCACGATACGGGATGCATCTACGCCCAGCGCCCTGAGCTGTGCTGCGCTTTTTTTCAGGAATGCGAGCACCTGCTCGGGAACGTTACCCTCCATCGGCGAGACCTGCATGGTGACGGGCTCTCGATGCATGTGCATGAGGCAGACGCCGCAGGTGGGGTGCAGCGACACCACTTCGCGCGCGCCCTCCTGGCGCAGGGCCCAGATGTCATTGATGATGTCAGCGCCAAGGTCCAGCACGGCCTGCATGACCTCGGGCTTGTAGGTGTCCACAGACACGGGCACACCCAGCCGGACCGCATGACGCACGACGGGAAGTACCCGGGCGAGTTCGTCTTCAAGCGGCAACGGCGTCGCGCCCGGGCGGGTTGATTCGCCGCCAATGTCCAGAATGTCGGCGCCGTCCTCCACCAGCTGCGCGCAGCGCTCGAAGATGCCCAGCACACTGCCGTCGGGGCGGTAAAACTTGCCACCATCCGAAAACGAATCCGGCGTCGTATTGACAATGCCCATCACCCGGGGCCGGGTCAGGTCAATCTGAAAACGTGAGGTTTGCCAGAACACAAAGAGCCTCTAAAAAATCAATGGCATCAGATAAAACAAAACCCGGGACCAGCCCGGGTTTTGTCGTGATTCAAATGGCTCAGGCCACTGTTGGCGCGGGGTCCGTGCTGACGGCGGGGGTGCCACCGGTAGGACCACCACCGCCACCGACGGACGGGTTACGTGGTGTCCAGTCTTTGGGTGGGCGCGGCTCACGGCCAGCCATGATGTCGTCCATTTGTTCCACGTCGATGGTTTCCCATTCAAGCAGGGCCTTGGCCATGGCGTGCATCTTGTCCTTGTTGTCTTCGATCAACGTGCGTGCAATGGCGTACTGCTGGTCAATGATGCGGCGTACTTCACCATCGACCTTCTGCAGGGTCGACTCGCTCATGTTGTTGGTCTTGGTGACCGAACGGCCCAAAAATACTTCGCCTTCGTTCTCGGCATAGACCATGGGGCCCAGGGCTTCGGTCATGCCATAGCGGGTCACCATGTCACGGGCGAGCGAGGTGGCACGCTCGAAGTCGTTGCTGGCGCCGGTCGTCATCTGGTTCATGAAAACTTCTTCCGCGATACGGCCACCAAAGAGCATGCTGATCTGGCTCAGCATGTATTCACGGTCATAGCTGTAGCGGTCCTGTGCAGGCAGGCTCATGGTCACGCCAAGGGCGCGGCCACGCGGAATGATCGTGACCTTGTGCACGGGGTCACACTTGGGCAGCATCTTGCCGATCAGGGCATGGCCGGACTCGTGGTACGCGGTATTGCGGCGTTCTTCTTCCGGCATGACCATGCTCTTGCGCTCGGGGCCCATGAGGATCTTGTCCTTGGCTTTTTCGAAGTCCTGCATTTCAACCGTGCGCGCACTTCGGCGGGCTGCCATCAGCGCAGCTTCGTTGCAGAGATTGGCCAGGTCGGCGCCAGACATGCCGGGCGTGCCGCGCGCGATAACGCTGGGGCTGACATCCTGGCCGAGCGGGACCTTGCGCATGTGCACATTGAGGATCTGCTCACGACCACGAATGTCGGGCAGCGTCACATAGACCTGGCGGTCAAAACGGCCAGGGCGCAGCAAGGCAGCATCCAGGATGTCGGGACGATTGGTCGCTGCGACGACGATCACGCCGACGTTGGTTTCAAAACCGTCCATCTCGACCAGCATCTGGTTGAGGGTTTGCTCACGCTCGTCGTTACCGCCGCCCAGGCCAGCGCCACGCTGGCGGCCAACGGCATCGATTTCATCGATAAAGATGATGCAGGGTGCGTTTTTCTTGGCGTTGTCGAACATGTCGCGCACACGGGATGCACCCACACCGACGAACA
>JAZKCB010000033.1:0-79614 GCA_040388335.1 Pseudomonadota bacterium
CTCTCCTCGCTCTTCCAGCGTTTAAGAAAGTGTCCGTTATTTCAGGGGAATCCCAGGGATTGAGCTTTTGCCGGCATTTGTCCGGAACAACTACGAGTGCCGCGAGTGGAAGCATGCGACGGCAATCTTGAAGGGCGACTTTCCGGCGGAATGGCAGGACGTCATGGACGTCTTGACCGCCTTCCGATTTAACCGCTCCTGGATCAATGTTGGCGGCGGGCGAAAGAGCAAAGTTGCTGGGTCAATCGACGACGCCCTAGTGGCACGTGGGTGGAAGGAAAAGAAGTTCGACACGGAGATTCACGTTGATGGGACCGTTCACGAGTCCCCCACGCACAAAGTCGATTGCTTCAAAAACCGGGTTGCGCTAGAAATCGAGTGGAATAACAAAGACCCGTTTTACGACCGAGATTTGAATAATTTTCGGCTGCTTTTTGAGCTTAGAACGATCTCTGTGGGTATCATCATCACACGCTGCGACGACTTGCAAGACATCTTTGATGGCTTGGGACGGGGCGACAGCTACGGCAATTCCACAACTCACATGAGTAAGCTTCTTCCACGTGTCGCGGGCGGCGGCGGCGGCGGGTGCCCCTTGTTGGTATTTGGCATCTCAAAAAACCTATACGTCGAAGATTAATGGTCAAAAACTTTCCAGAGGCTTCGGCCGATTTTTTGAGCCGGATTGGTTCGAAAAAATTCAGCACAATTTTGGCTGATCCACCTTGGCAGTTTCAGAATCGAACGGGCAAAATGGCCCCGGAACACAAGAGACTGAATCGCTACTCGACAATGACGCTTGATGACATCAAGGCATTGCCCGTTTCCCAAGCAACAAAGGATGCTGCACATCTGTATTTGTGGGTTCCCAATGCTCTCCTACCCGATGGTTTGGCGGTGCTGGAAGCGTGGGGATTCTCCTATAAATCGAATCTCGTTTGGCACAAGATTCGCAAGGATGGTGGCCCGGACGGCAGAGGCGTTGGTTTCTACTTTCGGAACGTCACGGAGTTGGTTTTATTCGGCGTCAAAGGCAAGAATGCTAGAACGCTGCAGCCTGGTCGAACTCAGGTGAACTTCTTAGCCACGCAGAAGCGGGAGCATTCTCGCAAACCTGATGAGTTTTACGACATCGTTGAGGCTTGCAGCCCCGGGCCGTTCTTAGAGCTTTTCGCTCGCGGTTCCCGGCGCAATTGGACCACTTGGGGGAACCAAGCCGACGATTACACGCCGGATTGGCCGACGTATTCGAATCATTCCCAGGCTGACGCCAAGCCCGCGACTGTGAAGCGGGTTAAGGCGGCAATCTAAGGGGTCGCCAACGCTGCGATACGGCGTGCGGATACCACTCCGTCCAGCTTCGCGGCCAAGAAACTGGCTCGCAGGTGTGCATAGCCGACCAGGGTTTGAATATTGGTATGCCCAGTGATAGACATAATTTCGCTGTCTGTCAGGTCGGTAGTTTCGAATATTCGGCTAACGGCTTCGTGTCTCAAATCATGGAACCTCAGGTTCTGAATTTTAGCCCGCGTCGTTAACCGTCGAAATCCTTTGGAGATCGTCGCACTATCTCGCCACATCCAGAAAACGCGAGTTTCGTTTTCTTTGCGAAGTTTCGCCATCTTTGCAAGGACAGCCAGGGCCACTTTGGACAAAGGAACTTGCCGGAATGTTGAAGTTTTCACGTGCTCGGGTGGAATGTTCCAAGCACGCCCTGGAACGTTCACATCTGACCAGCGAGCCTTAAGAATTTCCTGCGACCTTGCGGCCGTCGCGAGTGCGAATCTTATGAGCAGTTTCCATTCGTTTTTGTGCTCGTATCCCAAGTCGGCAGCTGCCTCGAGCATCTCAAGCTCTTTATTCTCCAAGCGTCGGCTTCGTTTGCCTGCCCAGCTTTTCGGGATCGCTTGATTCAGGAAGAGATTGTCTTCCAATGAGTATTTTTCTCTAATGCTGTGCCAGATCAGAATTTTTTTGATCTGGTAGTAGTGTTTTCGCACAGTGGATTGTGAATACGTGCGGCTCTTATCGCCGTCGTAAAGCGGATGTGTTTTCCGTTTCTTTTCCGGCTCAGAAATCTTGGCACGCAGCATCTGATCAATGAATTCTTGAAGCGTGTCGCGGGTGATGGCTCGCACGCGACGGCGGCCAAGCTGTTGATTGACATAAGAGACAAGTTGACGCTCCGTGTTGGTGAGCGAACCGCTCTTATTGTTCGCGGGCCGGTAGTGCTGGATGAAGTCGGCACAAGCCTCGCCGAACTTGATGGTCTCTGAATTGCGTGAAACCGTCTTATGCCGGTCTATCTGGTGCTCAACCAGGTTGGACCACTCTCGGGCCTCCCGCTCTGTGGGAAAGCACTTGCTGATGCCCTTGCCTTGGGATGCTCTGTGAATCCGGGCCTCGAACACTTCGCGGCCACCCTTCCGGACTAGTTTTCGAATCTGCGCCATCGCCAAAATCCTCTTGGTGGTTTTTTTGTGGTTTTTTCGGTTGCATCAGGAAAGCCGCAACCTATGTTCTCCTCTAGAATACCTTGAATCTGCTGCCTCCAACCAAATGCCTTCTAAGCTGAGGGTCGGGGGTTCGATCCCCTCCGGACAGGCCATTTATTCCGTGCCACCGCGGCCTGGGCCGCATAACGCCGTACACCACCCATCCAGGTTTCGCTGACGGAGATATTCAGGATATCCATGGGCGCAACCTTTCTCGGATCCCGTGTCAGCACGACAAAGTCGGCGCACTTGCCGGTTTCGATGGAGCCCACAATGTCGTCCATCTGGCATTGCCAGGCCGCATCCAGCGTGACTGCGCGGATGGCCTGCATGACCGTGATGGTTTCTGCGGTATTGAGTTGCTGGTTCGTGTTGCGGATATTGCGGGTCACCGCGTTGTGGATGTAGCGAATGGGTTCGATGGGTTGACAGTTGTAGTCGGAGTGCAGAGATATCCTGAGACCCTTTTCAAGCGCAGTCCTGCACGGGTCAATCATGCCTGCGCGGCGGGGACCGAAGATTTTGTCGCGGAAGATGGCGCCGTAGTAATAGACGTGCCCAATCAAAAAACTGGGCGACACGCCAAGCTGCTTCATTTTTTCAAGCTGCTCGGGGTGGCACACTGTGGAGTGTTCAACGCGGTGGCGCATGTCACGCCTGGGGTTGCTGGCCTGGGCCGCGCCAAAGGCGTTCAGGGCCATGTCTATGCCGGCGTCGCCGTTGGCATGGATGCCCACCTGCCAGCCGTCGTTGTGCGCCGCCAGCACCACGGCGTTAAGGTCGGCCTGGGTGTAGTTAGGCGCACCGTTTTTCCATTCGGCCACCAGATAGGGTTCGCGCTGGTAGCCCGAGCCGCCCTGGTTGGTGCCGTCCACCCATGCTTTGACGCCGTTGATGCGCAGATGCTCGCTGCTGTTGTCGGGTTTGAGGCCCAGCTTTTTCCAGGTCTCCATGGCGGTGGATACCAGGTAGGCGGACATGCGCACTGGCGGATTTTGGGCCATGGCCGCCTTCAGCACGCCGAAGTCGCCCTGAGGGTCGATGGCGCCTACACCGCAGTCGTGCAGGGTCGTGCAGCCTTTGGAAGAGGCCATGGCAAAAAAGCGCCCGACATTGGCCAGGTACTGCTCGCCGTTGATATGGGGTGCGTGGCTGGCAAAGGCGCTGATCGCCTGGGTTTCCTCCACCTGTCCGGTGAGCTTGCCCTGGCTGTCGCGTACAAACCGGCCATGGGCCGGATTGGGTGTCGCGCTGGAAATGCCAGCGGCCTTGAACGCGGCCGAATTGACGTGTGCGATGTGGCCGTTGGCCTCCAGCATGAACACCGGGTAGACGGGCGACAGTGCATCGAGCGCCTCGATGGAGTAGTCCAGCTGGCCGGCCGTGATAGTGGGGTCAAACAGTTGGCCCATCACCCAGTCGCCAGGTGTCGCGGCCGCAATCGCAGTCACCAGTTTGGCCTTGACCTCGGTCATCGAGCGGTTGGCAAAAGGCCCGAGGTCCAGCCAGTTGTCAAGGAATGCGAAGGTGTAGTGGATGTGCGGGTCTACAAAACCAGGCAACAGGGTCTTTCCGGCCAGGTCAACCACGACGGTCGCGTCACCCTTGAGTTTGGCAACTTCGTCCATTGAGCCCGCGGCGATGATGCGACCGGACCGAACCGCGACGGCCTGCGCATCGGGCCGTGCCGGGTTCATGGTGATGACCGTGCCATTGGTGAAAATGGTGTCTGCGGCCTGGTCTACTGCAAAAGCACTTTGGGGCAGCAACGCGGCAGAGCCCAGTGCTCCCCCCAGCTTGAAAAACTCCCTGCGGGAGCTCGCTCCCTGCTTTAGAAAGCTGAAGAGGCCCGGGTTGCAGACAATGCACATGGTTTGTGTGTGTAAATGTAAAGCTCCGAAGTTTAAGTCCGCCCGAGCGACCGTCTGGAGTTCCCCCGGCAAAATGATGCTGAAAGTCGCGCTTCAAGGCAGTTGATTCCGGTTTCTCCATCTGCTCGGGCTTTTGCCACGCCACATCTGGCGATTTGCCTTCCAGCCTGATCAGTACAAGGCGCCGGGCCATTTGGTGATAGCGCTCTGGATGGCTGGGATGGATTGCGCCTTTTCGACAAAAGCCGCTACCGAGGGTTTGGCACCATCGGCCCAGAACGACTCGACAGCCATGTTTTTCATGCGAAGCAATTCGATGCCCCAGTACAGGTCGGCCATGGTGATCGCGTCTCCCAGAATCCAAGTTGTCTCACGCGAACCGAGTTCGCGCTCCAGGCTCGCACAGCTTGCCTCTGCCTTGTCGTAGGCCGCTTGCATGGCTTCGGGTGTGAACAGCTGCTGCGCCGCGTTCAGCTCCTTGGCGCGCTTGGCCGAATAGGCCCTGACCAAATCTGCATCACCGCTGAATTCAGCCAGGTAGCGGTCACAACGCTCGACCTTGCCCATGGCGAAGCCGACGCCATTGCTTTTGCGGCGTGATTCGGGCCTGTGGTCAACACCTGGCGGTTTGCCCGCGAGCATCTGGTAGTTGGGCAGGTTATCAATGACGTCGAGATGGGCGTCGATCTGCTTTTGCAGTGCCGCAGGCCGCAATGGCGCGCCTTCAGCGGCGATCTTGTCCAGGTAAAAACAGATGCGTTTGGAGTCGACCAGCACCACCCCGGTTTCCCAGTCGACAAGCAAAGGCACCACCGCAGGATCACATCCTCCGGCCGTCACGGAGGTGCTTCCCGTGTGTGCGTTCACCAGTTCGCTCCCAAGGGCTTTACAGCCGGCCATGCGCAGCCGAACGTAGGCTGGCAGGTAGGTTTCGCCCTCAAAAATATCCACGTGCTGCGAGCGGTAGGGGATCTGGCTATGGGCCAGCACAGTCCGGACTTTTTGCGAGCAGATGGAGTTCGGCGCGTTGAACAGTTCAAAGCGGGGCGATGCGGACGCCGCTGCGCCTATGTTCTCGCCGGGTCTTTTGAGGCTGCTGCGCGCCTCGGAGACGGCCTTTTGCAAATCGGTGGTCATGATGTTTGCGCAGGGGCCCGCGCCGGCTTCTTGTCCAACAGGCGCATCAGTGAAAACGCGTTGCCGCAGCAGACCTTCTGGTAGTCGGCGTCGGACAATCCTGCTTCCCTGATGGACCGCAAACCCTCACGTATGAACATCGGGCCGCCTTCTGGGTCGAAAGGACAGTCGCTGGCAAACACGACATGGTCGGCGCCGAAAAAATCGAGGCCGCATTTGAGCGCTGCCGTTGAGCCGCCCAACACCGTATCGCCATAAAACATCTTGAAGTACTCTATGGGTGTTTTCTTGAGGTTCTTCAGGACGTCGGCTTCGCTGCCATCGGCGCTGCGCGAGCCCAGTTGCGCCCACAGCGTCTCTGCGCGGCCGCTGAAATAAGGCAGCATGCCGCCGCAGTGGTGGGTGATGACCTTGAGTTCCGGCAGTTTGTCGAACAGGCCTGAAAACACCATGCGCGACATCGCCACGCTGCTTTCAAACGGCCAGCCCAGCACCTGCCAGATCTCATACCTCGATTTTTCTTCGTCGCTGTAGTCGGCGTGCGTTGCAGGGCGATGCGGGTGCATCCAGATCGGCAGCTTGTAATGGTTGGCCATACGCTCGAACACGGGGAAGAATTCCGGGTTGTCGAGCGAGCGGCCGTTGACGTTGGTCAGTATCTGTACGCCCCGCGCACCGAGTTCGCCGATGGTCCTGTCCATTTCAACCAGGGCGGCGTCCGGGTTGTTCATCGGCAGGCTGGCCACGAAGGCAATGTATTTGTCTGGCCATCTGGCGCAGGCTTCTGCCATGCCATCGTTGGCGATGCGTGCAAGTTGGGGTGACTCGTCCGGCCCTGCCAGCATTTCAGGCGAGGGTGCAGACAGGGTCAACACCTGCTTCACGCCGGGAAACTGGTCCAGCATGCGCGCCCTGGCCTCGAAATCCCACAGCATGGGCAGGCTGCTCATCCGTTTGATCATCCCCGCTTCCTTGCTGCGCTTTTTCATCTCTTCCAGATAGGGAGGCGGCATGACATGGTTGAATATGTCGATCATTATGGAAGGGCTTGTCATTTTTTTTGAGTCCTGTGAGTTGTTTGCGGTTACTGTTATTGAGCGGTAATGTGCTGCTGTTTGATCACGTCGGCCCAGCGCGCGGCGTCTTTTTCAGCCAGCGTTTTCAAGTCGCCGGGTGAGCTGCTGTCGATGTCTATGCCCTGCGCAAAAAACTTCTGGCGCATGTCATCGGCGGCAAGAATTTCCCTGAAATCCGCGTTCAGTTTTGTGACGAGATCCGGTGCCATTCCCGGTGGGCCGTAGATGCCATACCAGGATGACACATTGGTGTTCTTGACACCGGCTTCTGTCAGTGTAGGAACCTCCGGCGCGCTGGGGTGGCGTTTCTCACTGCCGATCGCCAGGGCAATCAGCTTGCCGCTTTTGACATGCGGCATGGCAAACGTCAGCGGCAGGAACATCACGTCAACCTGGCCACCCAGAATGCCCGTCACGGCGGGACCTGCGCCGCTGTAGGGGATGTGATAAATGCTGGTTCGGGTCCTGATCTTGAACAGCTCCATGGCCAGGTGATGCACGGTGCCGACGCCAGGCGACCCGTAATTGACCTTGCCAGGCGACTTGCGCACTGCCTGCAGCATGCCGTCCACATTTTTGAAACCCGATTGCGAACTCGCGACCAGCAGGAACTGGGTTGAGCCGGCGCTGACGATGGGCGTCAGGTCTTTCAAAGGATCAAAACTGGCCCTGGGATAAAGCGCACGATTAATAACGATGGTGCTCGCGGTGATCAGCAGGGTAGCGCCGTTGGCCTGTGCGCGCACCACGGCTTCGGTGCCTAGCATGCCGGATGCGCCGGGCCTGTTGTCGACGACCGTGGGGCGGTCCAGACGCTCGCCAAGTTTGAGGCCGGCAGTACGGCCTATGGTGTCCGACCCGGAGCCCGGGCTGTAGGGAACGATGAAGCGAATGGGGCCGGGCGGCAGCGGTGTCTGGCCAAATACGCGCGAAGCCCCAAGCAGTGCAAGCGCGGGCGCGAGCAGGGTGGCCTTGAGTGTGGCCTGGCCGAACGTGCGGCGGGTGGTCTGCATTTTTGTCTCCAGTGAACTCTTGATCGCTCAGCCTGAAGGATGCCTGCAGGTTTTGCCGTGGTTTATGGAGTCCATGGTAGACAGGCGCCAGTTAACCGTCCAATGATATTATTTGATAATTCATATATAAAAAGTTATCAATGGACTGGACCCAACGCATCCGTATCCGCCAGTTGTCGGTACTTGTCACGCTGTACGAGTCACACAACATGACATCGGCCGCGAGCCAGGTGGGCATGAGCCAGCCGGCACTTTCCAAGTGGTTGTCCGAACTGGAAGCCGAACTCGGCGGCAGGCTTTTTGATCGCACAACCCGCGGCTTCAAACCGACTCCGCTCTGTGAGCAGCTCATCGTCCATGCCCGGGCTGTGGTTGGCGAAATGGAGCGTTCGAAGAACACTGTAAAGCTGATCGCCAACGGCGCTTCCTCGTCACTGGTCATCGGTACATCTCCCCCTGCCATGCCGCTTTTGCTGCCGAGGGCCATTCACCGGTTCCGGGCATCGCATCCTGACGTGCATCTGGAGATCATCGAGGGTGCCATGGAGTCGCTACTGCCGCAGCTGCGTGCAGGCCGTCTGGATTTTTGCGTGATTCGCATTGAACAGCCGGTGTTTGAACAAAACATTCGTTATGACGTCCTTTACCAGGAGGAGATGCGTGTGGTGGTGGGGCCAAAACATCCGCTGGCACGCAAGCGTCAGCTTGGCTGGCGAGACCTTGGCAGTGTCAAATGGCTGGGCCCCGCGGGGGGCAGCCCGCTGCGGCGTGAACTGGAGCATGAGTTCGCGCTGGCTGGAGAGCCAGCACCGCGTTACGCGGTAGAAACCTCGTCAATGCTCATGGTGGCCAGCCTTCTGCAGGAAGGGACGTTTGTCGCCGCCATGTCAGCCCGCATGGCGGACTATTTTGTTGCGGCAAGGCAGGTGACGGTGTTGCCTTTGGACTACCAGAGGCGATCCGGAATAGGCGTACTCAGGTTGCGTAACGCGCAGCCCACAGAGGACAAAAAAGCCTTCTTCGACGCCCTGAAAAGCACCGGTGAGGCTATAGAGCGGGGCGCCTGACGACATCCCGCGTCCGGACTGTCTTTGTGACCAGCTGACGTATTCGCCCAGCGCTCAGGAAAAGAACGCTTCCTTCACGGCTTCCGAGTCCTTGGCTTCTTCCATGAGTCCTGTCCACGCCACGCGGCCGGCAGACATCACGATGGCCCTGGAGGCGATGGCATGTGCGATGTCCAGGTTCTGCTCTACCAGCAAAATCGAGACGCCGCGCTCCTGGATGGCCTTGATGGAGGCCACCATGGTCTTGACGATGCCGAGCGCCAGGCCGGCAGAGGGTTCGTCAAAAATGATCATTCTGGGCGATGCCATCAGCGAGCGGCCAATGGTCAGCATCTGCTGCTCACCGCCGGACAGCGACGACGCCAGCTGCGCGCGGCGCTCCTTCAGCTTGGGAAACAATTTGAAAATCTCTTCAAGCTCGGGCGGCTTGCGGTCGCCGGCGGCATTGGCGCCGATTTCCAGCGTTTCCTGCACGCTGAAGGTTGGGAACAGTTCACGCCACTGCGGCACCAGGGACAGGCCAGCTTTGGCAATCGCACCAGCCTTGTGTTTGCTGATGTCCTTGCCGTCAAACATCACCGTACCGCCGGTTTTTCCGATCAGGCCTGCAATTGCCTCGACCGCCGTCGTCTTGCCCGCGCCGTTGGCACCGAGGATGGCAACGGCTTCACCGGCACCGACCTTGAGCGACAGGTTCTGCGCCGCCATGACTGAGCCGTAACCGGCGCTTAAATTGTTAACGTCAAGCATCGACAGTCTTTCCGAAATAAAGCTGCTGCACCGACTCATTGGCCATCACCTGCTCGGGCGTGCCTTCGGTGATGGCAGCGCCTGCAGCCATGACAAATATGCGGCTGCTCATTTGCGCAAGAAAGCCGATGTTGTGTTCGATCAGCAGCATGGCCATGCCGGTTTCGCGGTTGATCTTTTTGAGCAGGTCGCCGATGCGGTGGATTTCTTCTTCACTCACGCCGGAGACGGGTTCGTCCAGCAGCAGCAGCTTGGGGCCTGAGACGATGGCGCGGGCAATCTCCAGCCTGCGCTGGTCACCGAGTGAAAGCTGGCCGGCCACCACGCTGCCTTGCGCGGCCAGGCCAACGCCTTCAAGGGCCGCCATAATTTTTTGACGTGCGGATTCACCCGTAGCGCCCGCAGCCAGGTCGGTAAAACTGCCGCCCAGTACGCGAAGAATGCTGTTGCCGCCCAGGCCGATGGCGACATTGTCATAACAGCTGAGGTCCCTGAAGATGGCCACGTGCTGGAAGGTGCGTGTGATGCCGTGCGACATGCGGCTGGTGGCGCCCTGTTTTTCAAGCGACAGGCCAAAGGCGCTGATGCTGCCGGTATCGGGTTTGGTAAAACCCGACAACATGTTGAACAGCGTGGTCTTGCCTGCGCCGTTGGGACCCATCAGGCCGAGTATTTCGCCTGGGCGTACGGTCAGCGTGAGGTTATCTACAGCTCGCAGGGCATCAAACGACTTGCTGACGTTGTCGACATGCAGCAGGGCGGATTTGTCGTGCAACGTTGTCGCACGGGCAGGTGATGCAAGTGTCGTCTGAAGTTGAATACTTTCAGTTTTTGCTGCAGCGGCCTTTGTCGCTTTGGTCCTGCGCAATTTGGCAAGCTGCCCAGCGATTCCGCCTGGGAAAAACAGCACGGTCAGCAGGACGAGGCCCGCAAAGAGCAATTCCTGGTAGTCTGCGACCGGCCTGAGCAACTCGGGCAGCAGGCGCAAGGTGCCGCCGCCGAGCAGGCCGCCCCAGATGCTGCTCATTCCGCCGACAATGGGGTAGGCAAGGGTGGCAATGGACGCGAGAATACCGTAGCTTTCAGGGTCAATGATGCGTGAGCGCGGCGCCTGCAGGCCGCCGGCGATGGCCAGCACGGCAGAGCTGACGACAAACGCGGCAATCAGGTGCTGGGCAATCGAAATACCGAACGCCTCTGCAGCGACCTCATTGCCTGCGATGGCCTTGAGATTTCTGCCGAAGCGGCCAATCAGCAGGCCGATGGGGATCAACAGGACGATGGCCGCCACGATGGCAGCAAACGCCAGGTAAGAGATATCGCTTTTGAGCTGCATGCCCGCAATCGTCACCATGGGCACCTGCAAGCCGGCCGCGCCTTCGGTCATGGATTTCCATTCGCGAATCCCGATGATGATCACCGACTGGAACACCAGCGTCACCATCGCCAGGTTGTGGCCGCGAAAACGCACTGCCGGCAAACCGAGGATGAAGCCGCCTATGCCGCCTATCACTGCACCCAGCAACAGCGCAGGAATAAAAGGCAGGCCAAATTTGGCAACCAGGATGGTCGAGCCGTAAGCGCCGAGTGCCAGCATGGCACCGCTGGCCAGCGTGATACAGCGCGCAAAACCGACCAGCACTGTCAGCGCCGTGCCGATGAGCATGGACACCACCAGCAGCGTCGCCACATATTGCGGATACGTGCCCACCTGAGTAGCGATCAGGAAGACGGCGAGCACACACAGCGATGGTGCAAACCACTTCAGCCACTGGTTTTGCAGTGACTTTGCGACGGGCGAGGTAGGCATGGCCGGTGTCTTGTTGGCTAGGGTGATGCTGTCCTCAGACATGTCGTTTCTTCGCTTCAGGGAAAAGGCCTTCAGGCCGGAACAGCATGACGGCAAACAGCACGAGGAAGCTGATGGCGCTCTTGAGTGCGCTGGAGCCGTAAGCGGCCGCCAGTGTTTCGATCAGACCCAGCAGCAGGCCGCCGTATATCGCGCCCTTGAGGCTGTCGAATCCGCCAATCACAGCCGCCACGAATGCAGATGCAATAACGATAATCGACAGTTCGGGCGACACGCCTTTGGCAGGCGCGGCAAACACACCGGCAATGCCTGCAATGGCGCCACCAAAGAACCAGGCCAGCGCATACGTTTTATCCACGGAGAAGCCGCACAGCTGGGCGCCGCGGTAGTTGGCAGCCATGGCGCGCATGCCGCGTGCCGCCTTGGCGTAACGGAATATCGCAATGCAGGCTGCGCTCACCACAATGGCGCCGCAGATGGTCCACAGGGCGTCCTGCGTCAGGATGACGGGCCCGATAAAGAAGGGCGCGCCGGTGAAGGTAGAAGGCACGGCGAGAATTTCAGCCTTGTAGGTCAGGCGGAAACCTTCGGAAATAACCACGCCGAGGAATACGGTGGCGATCACCACGGTGAACAGGTCAGCACGGCGCAGGGGTCGCAGTATGACCACCTCGATGGCTGAGGAGAAAATGCCTACTGCTATGGGTACCAGCAGATAAGCGACCCACGCAGGCCAGCTTTTGTCGACCTGGATGTAGAAGGCGCCGAACGCGCCGAGCAATACAAAGGCGCCATGCGCAAAATTGACGGTGCGCGTGGCCTTGTGGATGACGACCAGGCCGAGTGCGGCAAGGGCGTAGATGGACCCGAACTTCAAGCCGCCGAGGATGATGAGGGCAAATTCAGTCATGACGGATGGCTCCCATGGCTTTTATCTCTGTGATGGCTTTCGGTATCGGGTCTTCGCACATTACTTCACCACGACCCACTTGTTCTTGACAACCTCGGTGGAGCCCAGGAGTTTGTTGCCCTGGTGGTCTTTGGGAGTGAAGGTTTCAGGATAGATCACGTCAAGACCGCCCATTTTTGAAGGCGTCGCGCCCTTGAGGGTGTCCCACTTGCCGATCAGGCCTTTCCAGGTCAGGTCGTTGCCGGCGGCCTGGATGGCTTGTGCCAGGACGAAGGTCGAGCCGTAGCCGACGATGTCAAACAGGTTGGGGCGGCCTTGCGGCGGGGTGCTGTAGGTGGTTTTCCACAGCGCTTCAAAATCTTCCATGGGCTTGGCGGCCTGGCCGGGATAGTAAGGCGCGTTGTAATAACCGCGAATGCCATCGGCATTGCCGATGATGGGGATGATGGCGTTGTTGACTGCGGAGCCGTCCAGCACCCAGCGAACATTCATCAGTCCGACCTGCGGTGCCTGCTTGATGGCAAAACCCGCCTCGGTGAAGCTGCCCAGCACCACGATGGCATCGACCTTGTTACGCGAGAAATTCACCAGTTGTGCGGTGAAGTCCTTGGCGTTCTGGTCAAAGGTTTCCACTGTCAGTGCCACGCCCTGTTTGTCGAGCAGCGGTTTCAGCACGGCCAGGTTGGCCTGCGGGTAGGCATAGCTGCCGGCGAGGACGCCGACGCGTTGCGGTTTTTTCTCGCCGGCGCGGGCCAGTTGTGCGACGAGCGATCCGGCGGTGACTTCAGTGCTGGCCACGGCGCCATGATAGACGTTGGCCGCAAACGGCTCGCGAATTACGGGGGTGGAGCCGAAAAGGTTGTAGGTCGGCACGCCCACGCTGCGCACATAGTCTGCGGCTGCGGCTGCGCCTGTAGAGCCGGATGCCAGCACCAGCGCAAAAACCTTGTCCTGCTCGACCAGCTTCTTGGCTGCGGCAACACTTTCAGCGGGGGAGAACGCGTGTTCAAACACCAGCTTGAGCTTGCGGCCGTTGATACCGCCGCGTTTGTTGATGGTATCTACGGCCATCTGCATGCCGTCGCGTGATGGGGCGCCGATAAAGGCTGTGCTGCCGGTCAGGGGGCCGAGCGCACCAATCGTGATCTCCTGTGCGGTCACGCCTTGTTGGGCGAAAGCGGAGCTTGTCACACCCGCAATCAGCAAGGCCGACGAGGCCAGCAGGGTCTTGAGAAATTTCAGTTTCATGGCGATCTCCAGTTAGTCCGGTTAATGAAGGTTCATCGGTTAAAGCGCTATTGCAAAAAATACGCGAAGTACATCAATCGTACGCAGGCGTGAGCCTTGTAAATGCTAACTGCCCCCCTTGTGAAAACAGGCTTTTCAAGGGCATTCAATTGGAAGTATTCGCACTGCGAATTTTGGTTTTGCCAGGCTTCGGCTTCAGATAATCGCTTCTGCGCGCTTGAGGCTGTTGTACATCGATTGCTCCAGCATGTAGTTGCGTCGCAACTGGGTGTCGGCGAGTATGCGCTCCATCTCGCTTTCAGCCTGCGATTGCCGGTTTTCCGCGCTGGTTTCGAGTGCCTTCTTGTTCTTGATGGTCTGGGTCTGGACAAACTCGTTCATGATGGTCCGCCGCTGGCGGTCATACAGGTCCAGCAGTGCATCGGCATGACCGCCTCGCTGGAAGATCTGCAGCAGCTTGCCCGTCAGGTTCCAGACGTCGTGAATACCCGAATTCATGCCCAGGCCACCCAGCGGATTGTTGAGGTGGGCCGCATCGCCGACCAGCAGCACCCGCTTGACCCTGAAAGTAGTTGCCACGCGCTGGTGCACCCGGTAAATCGTACGGTGTTTGGTCTGCACTTCCTCGCCATGCCCGATGAGTCCCTGGAAAATGGCGTTCTTCTTTTCGTCCGAGAGCAGGTACTCGTCAGTCTGGCTTTCCGAGGCCGGGACCAGCACACGCCAAAGGGTCGGAACGCGCAGCAGGACACACCACTCGGTCGGGTCGGCCACGTAACTGACGTAGGGAAGCTTGTCGAAATGGTTTTCAAGCGGCCAATCGGTAGAAAGCGTCAGGAATTTCTCGGGGTAGGTAAAGCCCTCAAACTTCACCCCCAGCCATTTGCGCACCAGCGAGCTGGCGCCATCAGCGGCGATCAGGTAGTCCCCCGTGAAATGGGCTATCTCAAACGGGTTTTCCGCGTGCACGGTGACGCCTTTGTCATCCTGTGTGAAATGCACCACGCGGTGCGAGTACAGCACGGTCGCGTTCGGGTGATCCGCCAGCCTTTTGTACAGCATGCGCGCCAGCTTGAACTGCTCGCACTGCAGGCGGTAAGGGTGTTTGAGAATGTCTGCCACTTCCGTCAGGTCAAAGCTCAAGGCCTTGCCGGTCTGGCGGTTGAGGTATTGATAGACGGGCGACTTCAGGCCCTGTGCCAGCAAATCGTCGAGCACGCCAAGCTCTTCCATCATGTCCAGTGTGCTGGCGTGGAATGTGGAGGCACGCATGTCTTCCTTGACGGTTGCTTCGCTTTCAAGCAGCAGCACCTTGATGCCGCGCTCTGCCAGCCGGTAAGCCGCCACGGTGCCGACAGGGCCGGCTCCGGCAATGATGACCTGATAGTGTTCCATGCGTCGTGTGTCTTTCTGTCTGTTTTGTCTGTGATGATGGTCGCGGCCCCAACGTTAAACACTTGCCCGGCGCATGGCTACAGGCAAGCGCGGCCTTGTTCGCCCTGCGAGAGTTTTAGCCCCGGCGGAGCCGGTCGGGCTGAAACTGTTCATCCCTCGAATATTTTCAGAATTGGGCTTGCCAGCGGTGCTGTGAAAGTCTCATCATGGGCAATAAAGGAGAAACCTATGACCGATACTTTGGGCTGGCGCATGAAATATGCGGTGATTGCGCCATCCACCAACACCAGCGTGCAGCCTGAATATGACAGCCTGCGGCCCATGGGCGTGACCAACCATTTCTGCCGCATCGCCATTCCGGATACGAAAGTGGCGGACGATGAGTCCTTCATGGTCATGCTCCACAACATACGCAATGCCACGCTGGACGCTGTGGACGTCTCCATGACCATGTCGCCAGGCTGCCTCATCATGGGGATGTCGGCTGAAACATTCTGGGACGGCGCTGACGGCGCTGACCGCCTGCACAAAAAAATGCTGGAGCGTACGGGTGGTGTGCCCGTTGTGATGGGCTCCACGGCTGTCGATGCCGCACTCAAGGCCTATGGCGGCATCAAAAAAATAGGCATCCTCACCCCCTACATGCCGGTCGGCGACACCCAGGTGCGCAAGTTCTTTGAAGACCTGGGTTACGAGGTCACACAGATCAAGGGTCTGAAATCGCCTTCTCCGATGCTGATCGCCCATGAAACGCCGCGCACGCTGAAGCGTGCCGTCGAGGAGCTTAGCGAAGGCGCAGACGCCATTGTCCAGTGCGGTACTAACCTGGCTTTTGCACGCATTGCAGGCATGGCGGAGTTCTGGCTTGAAAAGCCCGTCATTGCCATCAACACCGCGACCTACTGGCACGCCCTGCGAAGCATGGGCATCCACGACAAATTTGAAAACTTTGGATCACTACTTCTGGAACACTGACACCATGGAATACAACTACATCCCCATTTCGAAACGCCAGCCGCTTAAATTCCCCGGCGGCGCGCAGCTCGCGCTGATCCTCACTTTCAACCTTGAAACCTGGGACCTGACCAAGCCGACCACCAAGCCTTATTACGCGGGTGGCCCGGCCATCCTGCCGGACATCCTGCCTGGCGACACGGCTGACTTTCCCAACTTCAGCTGGCGTGAATATGGTCAGCGTGTCGGTATCTGGCGTCTGATCGAGCTGTTTGACGAGCTGGGCGTGGCGGCATCGTGCACCACCAATGCCGTGACCTTCGAGCGCCGCAAGGCCATGACCGATGCCGTGCTGGAGCGCGGCTGGGAACTGCTGTGCCATAACTGGGAGCAGGGTGAACTGCTGTCAGATTTTGCCAAGGACCCCGCGAAAGAGCGCGACATCGTGCTGCGCTCGCTGGAGCAGTTTGAAAAGTTCACCGGCCGCAAGTCAAAGGGCTGGCTGTCGTCGAGCTTGCGCGGTACCACCCAGACGGCGGACATCCTGGCTGAATACGGTTGCACGTTTTACTGCGACATCATGAACGATGACCAGCCTTATCTGCTGAAAACGCCGCACGGCCCCATCGTTTCGACGCCCTATTCGAACGAAATCAACGACTTCACCTTCATCACGCGCAAGAACTACACGACGGACGAGTTCCGTGATGCGCTGATTGAGGAGTTTGACGTTCTGCATGCCGAAGGCGCCAAAAGCGGCCGCCTGATGAATGTGGGCCTGCATCCCCATGTGTCAGGACGTGCACACCGCATTCGCGCGCTGCGTGAGTTCATCGAGCATGTGAAAGGCACCAAAGGCGTCTGGTGGCCCAAGCGGGAAGAGCTGGCGGCCTGGTATCTTGAAAACCATGAAAACCACATGCCGGATCAGCTGAAATAGCAGCAGGCGGGGTGGCTTGTGCCACCTCAAGCCGCAGCCTGTTGCCAGGCATCTAGACCATGGCTTCGGGTTGCAGCTCCGGTTGCATTTCCAGGTCAGCGCCTTCCTCGGCGCGCCAGGCATCCGGGTCGAAGTCCGTATCGCTGACCGCCACGCCAATCTTGCGGGCGGTTTCCTTGAGTTCATCCATATAACGTTCCACGGCTTCAGCGGGCGTCATGGCCGACGAAAAGAAAATCAGCGTCAGGGCGCCGGCAATATGGCCGTTCTCAAACACCGGCACGGCAATGGACGAGGTCTTGCCCGGGTTGGCATTGTTCCGGTTTCTATCAGTCGTGGCATAGCCGTTTTGACGGATCTCGGCGCGCAGCTTGCCCGACTCAAAAAGCTTGAGCATGGGCGACTCATCGCCCACGGTCCTGATGCCGTTCAGGATGCTGGTGCGTTCTTCGTCATCGCAATAGGCAAGGTAGACATGTCCGGAAGAGCAACCCAGGATGGGCAGGGTGTAACCCGGGTAGTAATTGTTGAAGGTGAGCGAGGTCAGCAGGTGGGTCGAGTCCCTGACCATCATGGTCTGGCCGGCCCGCGTCGTCAGGGACATCGGCCAGCCGATCTTTTTGGTCATGGCGACGATGGGTGAATGCGAATGCTCCACCAACTTGCCGCTGTCGCGAAAGCCCAGGGATAGCGACTGCGTCAATGCTGTGGCGCGATAGCGCTTGCGGTGCGGTTCACATTCGATCAGACCTTCATGCACGAGAGTCTGGATGATGCGGAAGGCTGTGGGGTAGGGGATATCGGCGTTGCGCGAAATTTCCTGCAGGGTCAGGGAACCTGCGCGGTTGATCGCCTGCAGCACGGCAATGCTGCGGCAAATGGATCGGATGGGAGCACTTCTCTCCATGATGAAAACCTTTTAGGGCCTGTTCACACTCATTGATGGGGGCAAACGCGGCGAAAACAGTGCGGTAGCCTGGGCTGTTACCACGCAAGAATAGTTCAATAATTCACAACTCGGACCGCAGGAAAAGCAGTATTTACCACTACAAGCAAATCCCGCGCCAGCGGTCTCAGGGCGTGACGGAGGCTGGCGTTTGGCGTGCTGCCTGTTTCCGGGCGGTGTTGCCGGACCGTACCGAATTGTTGACACGCCTTGAACCTTCGACACTATGATGCCTGCTGAACTTTAAGAGAAAACCCCAAACCATGTTTGACCGGCTCAGGAAAGTCCTCAACAGTTCCAGCAAGTCTGAAACGCCTCCGGCGGCGCAGCAGGCCGGGCCTCTTGATTCGGTCGCTGAGTGGGCCAACCACCTGGGTTTTGCCCATGAAGGTTTTGGTGAGGACAAGGGTTTTACGATCAGTGGCCAAGTGGCTGGCAAGCCGTTCAAGCTGGAACGTGGCCGCTCGTCCCGGGATTACATTCGCGGTGAAGAACTCAGGGCTCGGGGCGAGCTGAAGGTCAACGACGATGCCTCGGTGCTCATCATGAACCGGCCGCTCAAGGAGGCGCTTGAGAAGAAGGCCTACCAGATGTACACCGACACACTGCAGACGACAGCAGACCCCAGTCTTCCTGAGGAAATGCGATGGCTGGCGATGTACCCTGAAGTCGGCTGGGACGGCGTGCCACAAGGGTTTTGGGATCGTTACGCCGTTCTGGCCGACCAGAAAGAGCAGGCCCAGCAACTGGTGACGGCGGAAGTGGCGGAACTGCTGGTGTCCTGGCCCACTCCTGCCCCGGATGACCAGGTACCGTTCATTCTGATGGTCCTGCGCGGCAAATCCTATCTGCGGATGCAGTACACGCCGGCTGATCTGCCGACCTTGCAGCACGCTACGCTGATTTTCACTACAGCCAGCAAAGCTGCAGTTGCCGGCTTGACTGCAGACATCACGATTTGAATCATTGCAGCGCTGCTTGCCCTGGAGATACAGGCTTCGGCGAATTTCTTTAAATTCTCACCCTTTGAGATTTATCGTTGACGGGGGCGGGCGCTGCTGCGACAGTGATGGCCTTGATTCATCACAGAGCCTTCCAATGGAACTGCAAGCCTCCCTCCAAAGCCTTCACATCACCTCGCCTGATCCGGCAGAGTCGGCTCGCTTTTACAGCAGCACTTATGACATGGTGCAAACCCCGGCTGGTGATGGTTTCATCTGCCATGCGCCGGGCCGTACCCTGCAGCTTTCAAGGGGCGAGGCCAGCCGGCTCAAGTACGCCCATTACGGCCTGCAGACGGATGCCGCGTGGCAGGCGTTTGTCGAAAAGGTCAAGGGCCTTGAGCATGAGCCGTTGCCTGAAGCCATGTCGGCCCACAAGGAAACTATCGCGCTGAAAGATCCCGACGGCAACGTCATTGTTTTTACGCCACCTGTGACGGTTAAAGGGGAGGGCGCTTCAGCAGCGCTGCCGCCAGCCACGCTGCAGCATTTCGGCATGCGAACCACCAACCTGCCGGCCATGCTGGCGTTCTACACGGACAAGCTGGGCTTTGTGTTGTCCGATGCGGTGAAGGACCCGGAAGGTGTGCTGCGCGCCTGCTTCCTGCGCACCGACAAGCTGCATCACTCGCTGGCGCTTTTTTTCGCGCCTGTGAGCTGCTTCGATCACCAGTCCTTCGAGGCACCTGACTGGCACAGCATGCGGGTTTGGGGTGACCACATGGCCGCCATCAAGGTGCCCATTGTCTGGGGTATTGGCCGCCACGGCCCGGGCAATGATGTGTTCTTCATGGTACGGGACCCGGACGGTAACCTGGCTGAAATCTCCGCAGAAATCGAACACTGCGAACCGGACCGGCCTGCAGGACAGTGGGCCCACGAAGAGCGCACGCTCAACCTCTGGGGCATGGCCTTCCTGCGCAGCTGACCGCACAAAATGCCCGGCACCAACCGCGCCCTCAGCATCCTGGGCTTGTTCTCGCAGGACAGGCCCGTCATCACGCCCGAGTGGCTGATGACGGAGCTGGCTGTGTCACGCGCCAGCATTTATCGCGATCTGGGGGAGCTCGCCGCTGCCGGCCTGATCGAGCGCGTCGCCGACAGGGGTTATGTGCTCGGCCCCAAGGTGGTGGAGCTGGACCGCCAGATCCGGCTGGCCGACCCCCTGATAGAAGCCGCCGGTGAATTGCTGGACCGCCTGGCAGCCGATACAGGCGGCGCGATTTTGCTCTGCCGATTCCACGGCAACAAGGTAATGTGCGTGCAGCAGGTCAATGGCCGCAACCCGGCGCTGTCTGTGAGTTATGAGCGCGGCCGCGCCATGCCGCTTTACCGCGGCGCGACGTCCAAAATCATCCTGGCGTGTTTGCCGCAGGCGCAACTCAAGCAGTTGTGGATGGCCGAGAGAAATACATTGGTGGGCGCGGGCCTGCCCGACGATTTTGCGCAGCTGGTCAAGGTGCTTCGCAGCATCCGCGATGTCGGCTACTACATCACAGGGGGTGAGGTCGACCCCGATGCGATGGGCTTTGCCGTGCCGCTGCGCGACGGCGAGCACCTGCTCGGCAGCCTCAGTGTGGTCATGCCGGTGGCATTGATGACGGAGACCTTGCGCAAAAGCACACTGAGCCGCCTGCAAAGCGCTGCTGGCCGCATTGAAGGCCGGCTGCAGGACCAGCGCGAGAAAGCCCGCGCGCTCAAAAGAACGGAGACAACATGAACGCATCGCTGTCCGCTGAGTCCTTGCGAACAGTCGCTGGCGAAAACCATTTCCCGGTGGTCATCGTTGGGGCCGGACCGACCGGCCTGATGCTCGCCAACCTGCTCGGCGTGCAGGGCATCAGGACGCTGGTCATTGAACGCAGCACCAACACGGTGGGTGAACCTCGCGCCGTGACGATTGATGATGAGAGCCTGCGCACCGTGCAGGCGACAGGGCTGATCAACACCGTGCTGCCCAGCGTCGTGCAGGGTTACGGTGTGCATTATTACTCCTGGCGGAACAGGGAATTTGCGCGCATCGAGCCCAGTTCCATGGAAAACGGTTTTCCCAAACGCAATGCCTTTCGCCAGCAGGTACTGGTCGGGCAACTGCGTGATGGTTTGCAGCGCTTTAACGACGCCACCATCTGGTTTGGCCACGAGCTGGTGGGCTTTCGCGATGAGGGCCTGGCTGGCGAAGCGGTACACCTTGAAGTGCGCCACGGTGACCAGACAAAACACATCAGCTGCCAGTGGCTGATCGCCTGTGACGGCGGCCGCAGCCCCGTGCGCGAGCAGCTTGGCATCAAGCTGACTGGCAGCACCTATGACGAGAAATGGCTGATCGTCGATTTGCTGAATCGAACTTCCGCCTTTCGCCACACCCGCACTTACTGCGATCCGGTGCGCCCCGCGATTCGCCTGCCCGGGCCTGAAGGCACCCTGCGCTACGAGTTCATGCTGCATGAGGGCGAAGACCCTGAGAAGATTATTGAAGAAGACGTGGTGCGCAGCCTCATCCATGCACGTGAACCGGCCGACGCGCAGCTCGCGATTGCGCGCAAGGTGGTTTATGCCTTCCATGCGCGGGTTGCAGAGCGCTGGCGCATTGGGCGCGTTTTTCTGGCTGGCGATGCCGCCCATCTGACGCCGCCCTTTGCAGGGCAGGGCATGAACAGCGGCGTGCGTGATGCGGCCAACCTCGCCTGGAAGCTGGCTGCAGTCGTCAAGGGCCAGATGCCGGCCTCCCTGCTTGACTCCTACGAGCCCGAGCGCAAACCGCATGCCTGGTCGCTGATACAGATGGCGGTGCGCATCGGCCAATTCATGCAGCCCAAGTCAAGACTGGCAGCGATGCTGACGCAGGGCGCCCTCAAGGTCGCCAGCATTTACCGACCCGTACGCGACTATGTGCTGCAGCTCAAGTTCAAACCCAAACCACGCTTTTTTGAAGGGTTTTTCATCCCCGGCGAGGTGGCTGATGCGCTGGTACCGGCTGGCCAGTTGTTGCCCCAACCGATGGTGGAACTGCAGGGCGGCGCGCACGTGCTGCTCGACGATGTGCTGGGCGATAGTTTCGCCTTGCTGACACTTGCGGGCAGCAAGGCTGCCAGCCTGCTGGGCAACTTTGGCGCTGCGGGCCTCCACTGCAAGCACCTTGCGGTGGTTGCAAAGAGCGATGACTTCCTGCGTCAGCCCGGCGATCTGGTCATCCCTGACCTGGTCGTTCAGGACTGCTCTGGTACGCTTGAAAACATCCTGCGCAGTGCCGGTGCCACTGCCGTGATTTTGCGCCCCGACCGATACGTGCTGGCCTACATCGACAATCACGGCACCGAGAGCTACGCGGGCGTGCAGCGTTTGCTGGCGCAGTACGCCAGCAGCACACCTACCCTTTTTTCCTGATTCCCAAAAAACGAAAGACCAAACATGAAAGTCATCAGCTTCCTGTATCAAGGCCAACCCGGCTGGGGTATCGTTAACGGCGATACCGTCACGCCTGCGACCAGCAGCACCTACCCGACGCTGCTCAGTGCCCTGCAGGCTGGCAAACTCAAGGAGGCGGCTTCTGGTTCAAGTGCTGCGGCCATTGCGCTGTCGGCCATCACGTTTTTGCCAGTGATCCCTGAGCCCGGAAAAATCTTCTGCGTGGGTCACAACTACGAAGAGCATCGTGTTGAAACCGGCCGCGACCCCACCAAGTTCCCGCTGCTGTTCCTGCGCGTGAGTGAATCACAGGCCGGCCACAAGCAACCCATTTTGCTGCCTGCTGAATCCACCCAGCTTGATTACGAAGGCGAGATTGCTGTCGTCATTGGCAAGGCAGGGCGCCGCATTGCCGAAGCCGACGCCTGGAACCATGTGGCCGGCTACAGCGCCTACAACGACGGCTCGGTACGCGACTGGCAGAAACACACGCTGCAATTCACGGCAGGCAAAAACTTCTCCGGCACTGGTGCCTTTGGGCCGTGGATGGTGACGCGCGACGAGATTGCCGACGGGGAAGAACTCACGCTCGAAACCCGCCTCGATGGCCAGGTGATGCAAAAGACCACAACGGCTTCGATGATCTTCAGTATCCCGGTGCTGATTGAATACATCTCGGCCTTCACCTCCCTGCAGCCGGGTGATGTCATCGTCACTGGCACGCCCGGCGGCGTGGGCGCCAAACGCGTGCCACCGGTCTGGATGAAACCTGGCGACACCGTGGAGATTGAAGTCGGCAAGGTCGGCGTGCTGGTAAATTCCATAGCTCCTGATTCCACAAGGTTTTAAAAAATGGCAGATAACAACGAGCAGGGCCTGCGGGCCGCTGAAGAAGCCCGTCGCCTGGCAATGGTGGCGAATGACATCGACAGGCTGGACAGCCTGCTGGACGACTCACTGTTTTATGGCCACTCCATAGGCGGTGCGGACACCAAACCGTCCTATCTCGACAAACTACGCGGCGGCAGCCTGCAATACAAGGCCGTTGAGTTCAATGATGTGTCTGTCCGCGTCATTGGGACAGTGGGATTGCTCAGGGCCAGCATGCGGGCGTCGGTCATCGGCAAGGACGGTACGCAGCGTCAAGTCGCCAACACCTATCTCGGTGTGTGGGAACACGGCACGTCGGGCTGGAAGTTGCTGATGGTGCAGGGCACCGCCCTGCCTGCAACGCCCGCATGAGCGCCGTCGCAGTTCCAGACGCAGAGCTCGTCCGCAAACTCGCGCTGGCCAACCGCATTCTTTATGCACGCGGTGTGGTCGATGGCTTTGGCCACATCAGCGTGCGCCACAACAGCGAACCCGGTGTGTTTTTGCTGTCACGCAGCCGCGCACCGGCGCTGGTCGAAGCCAGCGACATCGGTTGCTACAACCTTGACGGTGACCCGCTCACGCCGGTCGATGGCAACCCGTATCTGGAGCGCTTCATCCACAGCGAGATTTACCGCGCCCGGCCCGAGGTTGTTGCTGTCGTGCACAGCCATTCGCCCAGCGTGATTCCTTTCGGTATCACCGGCCAGCGCTTGCGCCCGGTGTTTCACATGTCGGGTTTCCTGGGCAGCGGTTCCGCGCACTTCGAGATTCGCGATACCGCCGGTGAAAGCGATTTGCTGATCCGCAATCCGGAACTGGGCAAGGCGCTGGCTGCCGCGATGGGCAACTGCGCGTGCGTGCTGATGCGCGGTCATGGCAGCACGGTCGTGGGCGGCTCCATCGAGCAGGCGGTTTACCGCGCGGTCTATGCCGAGCTCAATGCCAAACTGCAGGCAGAAGGCATGAAGCTTGGCGAGGTGACCTACCTCACCGAGAAAGAAGGCGCGCTGGCAGCGGCTTCCAATGACTCGCAGATAGGCCGTGCCTGGGCCTTGTGGGAGCGCGAGCTGGGGCAGGGCCCCGCGCATTGAAAAAAGGCGCAACGCGCCTTTTTTTATTCTGTCTGTTTCATTCAGCCTGTATTCGGGCGTCAGCCACCACCTTTTTCCAGCGCGCCAGGTCGCTGGCAATCACGTCGCGCAATTCGCCCGGGCTGCTGGTCTGGATGGTGAGGCCCTGCTCGGCGAGCTTGCTGCGCACCTCGGGCTCCTGCATGACCTCGACAAAGTCCTTGTGTACCCGATCAATCAGCGTGGGTGTCATTCCCGCCGGCCCCATCACGGCGTACCAGTTGTCAACGGCTTCCAGCACGGTCAGGCCCTGCTCGCGGAAGGTGGGGACATCAGGAAGAAGTGGCGACCGGGTGGGGCCCGTGAGGCCCAGCATGCGCAGCTTGCCAGCCCGCACATTCGGCAACACCGAATGGAAAGACGCAAACATCATCTGTACCTGGCCACCGAGCAAATCGGTCAGCGCACCCGAAATGCCCTTGTACGGCACATGCACCACTTCCATGCCGACGCTGGACTTCATGAGTTCCATGCCCAGGTGATGCGGCGTGCCGTTGCCCGGTGAGCCGTAGTTCAGCTTGCCCGCAGGCTGGCTCTTGACCCAGGCCACCAGTGACTTCACGTCTTTTGCCGGTACATCGCTGTTGACGACAAGCGCAAAGTTCGCCGTTGCCAGCCTGGAGACAGGCGTGAAGTCCGCTACGGGGTTGTAGGGCAGCGATTTGTACATCGCTGGCGTCATGGTGAAGGTGTTGATCGCCATGAGCAGGGTCAGGCCATCGGGCGCGGCCTTGGCCACGCGGTCGGCGCCCAGGTTGCCGCTGGCGCCGGCGCGGTTTTCAACGACCACCGCCTGCTTCCAGCGTTCGGCCAGGCGCGGGCTGATGATGCGCGAAATCGTGTCGCTGCCGCTGCCGGGGGTGAAGGGCACGACCAGCGTCACGGGACGTGACGGAAAGCTGCTGGCCGGGGTCTGGGCAAAAGCTGTCACCGTGAATCCCGGGGCGCCGAGGGCCAGGCCGGCGGCCAGTGCCTGGCGTCTTGTGATATGGCTCATGTGCTTGTCTCCGTCAATTTTTAATTTGCTTAATTCAGGCTGCCTGGCGCTGCTGCTCTCTGGCCGGTCTGGCGCAAGCCATGGCGAGCGCGGTCTGGGCATCTGCACCCCTGGCACCGCGCCAGGCCACGTGATGGTCAGGCCTGACCAGCACACAGTCGGCACCGTAGAGTTTGCGTGCATCGGCGCTATCGCAGTAGAGGGTTTTCATTGGCATGCCGAGTGCGGCGGCTTCTTTTTCCCAGCGTGCGGCGTCAAGCGTTGCCGCGGCGTTGTCATTGTTGGTAAAGCACAGCAGGGTGTAGTCGCGCCCGAACAGGTCGAAGATGGATTGGTCACCCAGCCAGATGTGGGGCGCGCGCGACCCTGGCCTGGCTGTCGGGATATAGGTGTTGGGCTGGTCCGGCGTGGGGGCATCGGCTTCTGCCGCCACGATGGGGCTGCCTTCGTAACGCAGGCCCAGTTGCAGACCGGGAATGTTGAACTCGTTGCGTACATGCTGGTGCAGCGCGGCGCCCATTTTTTCGCGTACCTGCGCGGCCTCTGGCGTGTTGTCGTCCACATGGGCGGGCACCTTGATGCTGCCTATGCTGTCGGCCATGCCGCGCGCAAAGGTCGTGTTGCGGTGGCCTATGGGCTTGCGCTCGGCTTCATACGAGTCGAGCAGGCTTTCGCCGGCCCAGCCTTGTATGACGGCGGCGAGCTTCCAGCCCAGGTTAACCGCATCGTCGACGCTGGTGTTGTAGCCCATACCGCCCGTGGGCGTGAAGAGGTGTGCCGCATCGCCGGCGATGAAAGCGCGGTCTTTCGAGAACCTGTCGGCGACCAGGGTGAAGCCGGCATTCCAGGGTTCGACGGCAATCAGCGCATAGTCAAAGCTTGCGCCTATGGCCTTGAACATGGCGCTTTCATGGTCCACCGACTCACGTGTCTGGCCCGGTTGCATCTGCAGGCAAAACAGGAATTTGTCGACGCCGTCGATGGCGATCAGCAGGCCGCGCTGTACGGCGTTGACGGCCCAGTACTGCCAGGCGCGTTTTTTACCGAGCACGTCATAGAGGGTGTTGGAGGTGAAAAAGACCGACAGCATCTGGCCGCCGAAAAACTCGCGTACCTCTTCGCTCTGGCCGCTGTAGCGGATGCCGCAGGTCTTGCGCACCATGCTGCGCGGGCCGTCGCAGCCGACGATGTAGCGTGCGCGCAAGGTCATCTCTTCGTTGTTGACGGTGTGGTGCGCCTCAATCGTCACACCGGTGCTATCCATGTCGATGGCGCCCGCCTGCCAGCCCAGCATGAGCTTGACGGACTTGTGCTGCAGCGCCTGTTCGCGAAGCACGGGCTCGATGAACATCTGCTGGCTGCGGTGCGGCAGTTCCGGCGTCGGCCAGGATTCTTCACCGTAGTCGCCAAACGAGGTGCGGTTCAGGGCTTCGGTGCGCGAGGGGATGGCAAACCGCGTCAGCTCACGGCCTGCGAGGGTGGTGCAATAAACGACGTCCTGCGGATGGTCGGGCGCCAGGCCCAGCGCGCGGATTTTTTGGGAGAAGCCCCGGCGCCGGTAGTGCTCCATGGTGCGCGACGAGGTGGCATTGGCCTTGGGAAAGTCCGGTGCCGCAACGTCTTCTTCAAGCACCACGCAGTCAATGCCGCGGCAGCCCAGTTCGATGGCCAGCATCAGCCCGGCAGGGCCGCCGCCGATGATGGCAACGTCGGTTGTTTTCATGAATCGTTTCCTTATTTTCGCTGTCCTGCCAAATATTCAGTCCACAGTGGCGCCGGTGCGTTTGACCAGCGCGGCGTTTGCGATGGTGTCGGTATCCATGACTTTGGCAAGGTCAGCAGGTGTGGACAAAAACGGCGTGAAACCAAATCCGGCCAGTTTTTCAACCACGTCCGGCTGTTTGAGTGCGTCATTGATGGCGCGGTTGAGCGTGGTGACCACAGTTGCCGGTGTCCCCTTGGGCGCCAGGAGAGAAACCCAACTGGTGGCAGACACAGGCCGGGGGCCACCTGCCTGCTCAAAGGTGGGCACATCCGGCAGGGTGGCGGAACGGGCGGTGTCTGCAATCGCAATAAACCGCAGCTTGCCTGCGCGCAGCAGCGGGCCGGCGCTAGCGATGCTGCCAAGTGCCCAGTCGACTTCACCGGTCGACACGGCGGCGTAGAGCTGCGAGATCTCCTTGTAGGGCACATGCACCATCTTTGTGTTGGTGGCGGTCTCGATCTGCGCTGCGCCCAGGTGCAGCGGGCTGCCGATGGAGTTGGAGCCGTAGGTGACCCTGCCCGGAACGGCCGCAGCCGCCATCAGGTCCTTGACGTTCTTGAACGGGCTGTTGGCGCCCACGGCAATAAAGAAGGAGGCCCGGTAAAGGCCGCTGACCGGTACGAAGTCGGCCTTGGCGTCATACGGCAGCTTCCTGAACAGCGACGGGTTGATGGTGAGGTGGCCGATGTCGGCCAGAAACAGGTCGTAGCCCGTGGGTGCGGCGGCCTTGACGGCGTTGGCCGCCAGAAAGCCGTTGGCGCCGGGACGCGGATCGATCACGATGGGTTGCTTCAGGTTGCCGGCCATTTTTTCACCCACGATGCGGGCCACGGCGTCAGGGCCGCTGCCTGCGGGGAAGGGCGAGATGATGCGGATGGGCTGCGCGGGGAAGGTCTGCGCCAGAACCGGGCTGGCAATCAGGGCCAGGCTCATGCTTGCGGCTGCCGTCAGGATGGCGAATGTCTTTTTCATGCTTGTCTCCAGATTATTGTGATACCGACGGGCGGACTGTAGGTTGAACCACGAAAAACCAAAAGAGTGCAAAATCGTTGCTTCGATACCCAACAGGCATCGCTTGAACCGCCCTCAGGCATCACCATGAAACTTCATCATTTGCGCAATCTGGTCGCTGTGGCTGACGCCAACAGCATTCGCGGCGCGGCGCGCGCCCAGGGGCTGGCGCAACCGGCCATCACGCGCGGGCTGCGCGATCTTGAGAAAGAGCTCGGTGTGCCCCTGCTTGAGCGGCATGGCAAGGGTGTGTCGCTCAATGCCTATGGGCAATCCTTTGTCGTACGCGCCCGGTCGATATTGCAGGACGTCGAACGCGGCCGGCAGGAGATCGAACAGCTCAAGGGCAAGGGCGAAGGGCGGGTCAGCGCGGGTCTTTCGGGCGCGGTGTTCCTGGCGCTGGTGCCGCAGGTGTACGACAGTTTTCGCAAGGAATACCCGGATGCCCGCCTGAGCCTGACCGAGGGGCTCTTCCCGGCGCTGGAGCCGCAGCTCAAGGATGGCAGCCTGGATTTTTACGTGGGCCCGCGGCCTGTCGGCGACATTGACCGTTCTTACAAAGCAGAACTGCTGTTCCACAACCCGCGCGTGGTGGTGGCACGCAAGGGCCATCCGCTGGGCCATGCGCGCAGCCTGCGCGAGCTGACCGGTGCGGAGTGGATCATGACGGGCGTGCGGCAGCCGGTGGATGTCGAGTTTGCGGAGCAGTTTGCCGTGCATGGCTTGCCCGCCCCCCGGTCTGTCACCGAGACGCTGACAACCCTGCCCATCGTGGCCCTGCTGACCTCCACCGACACGCTGGCATTTTTGCCGCCGCAATGGACCAGTAATGCGCTCTTTCGCGATTCCCTGCAGCAGATTCCGGTGGAGGAAGAACTCCAGGGCCCGGACATCGTGCTGATCCGCCGCAGCGCCATGCCGCTCACGCCCATGGCCGAAAAGCTGGCGACCCTGTTTGAGCGCGCGTCAGGCACGCCTTTCAACGCCGGGAAATCCGCCCCTGCGCCGAAGCGGAAAGCTGCTTAGGGTTTTGGGCTGCTTTTTTGCTATTAAATATGTAGCTGCTCACGCCCGTTTTTATTGGTCTGGAAGCCGATTTGATGCCTGAAAACCGGCGTTTTGAGCCATTTTTGCGTGCTTTTGACTCGGTTTGACAGCTTCGGAGCAGGCAAGGGTTGATTTTTAACGTGTACGTTAAAAATTTGCCGTATACATTAAATTTTTGTGGTCTACGTTAAAACCTCAAAGCCCGCGCTTTTTCGCAAAGTCCCAGGCCATCTTCGCCAGCAATGGCGCACCTGCAGCTGAGGCCACCGCCTGCGGGCTGGATGCCGTGCCTGCCTCCACCCGCTTGGCGATGCCCTGCAGGATGGCGGCGATACGAAACAGGTTGTAGGCCAGGTAAAAGTCCCAGTCGGGCTTGAGCGCTTCCGGCGTTGTCAGCCCGGTGCGCTCGCAGTACAGACGTATGTACTCGGCCTCGCTCGGGATGCCCAGGCTGGGCAGGTCCAGCCCGCCAATGCCGCGGAAGGAACCTGGCGGGATGTGCCAGGCCATGCAGTGGTAGCTGAAGTCGGCCAGCGGATGGCCCAGCGTTGACAGTTCCCAGTCCAGCACTGCCAGCACGCGCGGCTCAGTGGGGTGGAACATCAGGTTGTCGAGCCGGTAGTCGCCATGCACGATGGAGACCATGCTTTCATCGCGCGCACTGGCCGGCATGTTGGCGGGCAGCCAGGCCATGAGCTGGTCCATCTCGGGAATGGGTTTTGTGATGGAGGCGACGTACTGCTTGCTCCAGCGGCCGATCTGGCGCTCGAAGTAGTTGCCCGGTTTGCCGTAGTCGGCCAGCCCGCGTTCGGCAAATTTCACCTTGTGCAGGGCTGCGATCACGCGGTTCATCTCGTTGTAGATCTCGCCGCGCTGCGCGTTGCTCAGGCCGGGCAGGGACTGGTCCCAGAGCACGCGGCCGGCGACGAACTCCATCACGTAGAAGGCACGGCCGATGATGGCTTCGTCTTCACACAGACAATACATCTGTGCCACCGGCACGTCGGTGCCGGCGAGGCCCTTCATGACCTTGAACTCGCGGTCAACAGCATGGGCGGATGGCAGCAGTTTGGCGGCGGTGCCGGGTTTGGCGCGCATCACATACGACTTGCCGGGCGTGATGAGCTTGTAGGTCGGATTGGACTGGCCGCCGTTGAACATTTCGACGCTCAAAGGGCCGGCAAAGCCGTCGAGGTTTGCCTCCAGGTAGCGGGTAAGGGCGGCCGTGTCAAAAAGATGCTGGCCGGAAACTGCGCGGGTGCCTGCGAAATGGTCGAAGTTGCTCATGGGCCGGGTCTTGTCTCTGGGTTATTTTTCGAGGTCTGTCTCTGAAATACGAAGCAGGGCTTCACGGCTGCGCACCACCAGACCCGCCGGCTCGATGCGGATGGCCTCTTCGCGCTCCATGGCCTTGAGTTCCTGATTGACGCGCTGGCGTGATGCGCCCAGCAGCTGGGCCAGCTCTTCCTGTGCCAGCTGCAGGCTGATGCGCACCTCGGTGTTGTCGGACAGGCTGGTCACGCCGTAGCTGCGCGCCAGGTGCAGCAACTGCTTGGCAAGCCGCGCGCGCAGGGGCAGGGTGTTGAGGTCTTCCACCAGCCCGAAGAGCTGGCGTATGCGCCTGGCCTGCAGGCGCAGCATGGCTTCGTAGAGCTCGACGTGAGTCGCAAGGATCTTCTTGAAGTCGGCCTTGGAGACGCAAAGAATGGTCGTTTCGCCGTGGGCATAGGCGTCGTGCGTGCGCCTGTCGCCGTCGAAGATCGCCACGTCGCCGAACCAGATACCCGGCTCCACATAAGTCAGGGTGATCTGCTTGCCGGAGATCGACGTCGAGCTGACGCGTACTGCACCCTTGGCGCAGGCAATCCATTGCTCGGGCGGATCGCCGCGCGCTGCGATCAGGTCGCCATCCTTGTAACGCTGGACGTAGGCGCATCGGAGTATGTCGTGCCTCAGGGATGGGGACAGTGAAGAGAACCAGCGGCCGTCATTGATCGCTGAGCGTTCGTCTATCGTAAGAATGGGATCGTCCATGGGCTGTCTTTTCGGTGACTGTGAAATGAAGGGCCGGGCGCTGCCAGCCTGTCATTGTCGCTTCGGTCAGGGCCCGGAAGCCATGTTACGGCGCTCCACCTGTCGCATGGGCGTCGTGACGCCGTGGGCGGAAATCAGCGGTATTGCGGCGTACGCTTTTCCAGGAAGGCGCTGATGCCTTCACCGCCGTTGGAGTCGTGCAGGTTCTCGACGAAATGATCGCGCTCGCTGTTCAGCTGCTCGCCCAGGGTATTGGCTGCGGCGTCGTTAATGAGCTCCTTGATGCTGGCCAGCGCGTTAGGTGCACGGGCGTTCAGGCGTTCAGCGAGCTTGAGGGCTTCGGTCATGGCAGAGCCAGCGCCCGTCACCCTGTTGACCAGGCCAAAGTCAAACAGCCGTTGCGCGCCTATGCGTTCCCCGGCCATCAGCAGTTCGCTGGCCAGCGGACGCGGCAGGGCGCGCGCCAGGCTCCAACTGCCGCCGCCGTCCGGGGACAGGCCGACCGTGCTGTATGACATCACAAATACCGCGTTGTCGGCAGCCACACAAAAGTCACAGGCCAGTGCCAGGGAAAACCCCGCACCCGCCGCAGCGCCTTCTACGGCGGCAATGACTGGTTTTGGATAGGTGCGTATCGAGTCGATCCAGCTGTGCAGGCTGTCGATGCTCTGTGCCTGAACCTCTTTCGGCTCGCGCCGGTTGCCCTGCAGGCGTTGCAGATTGCCGCCCGCACAGAACATGCTGCCTTCGCCGGTAATCACCACGCTACGGATGTCGGGGTTGTTTTCAGCGGCGTTAAGTGCCTCAACCCCGGCGCTGTAAATCTCGGGCCCCAGCGCGTTCCTGAACTCGGGGTTGCTGATTGTCAGGATAAGGGTCTGGCCCTCACTGGTACTTTTGATCGCGCCTGCCATTCAGCTCTCCACATGCATGAGGCTGAGACCTATGGCGCCACGGCGCCGCAGCCATGGCGAAGGGCGGTAACGCTGATCACCGTACACCGTTTGCATGTTGAACAGCACTTCAAGAATGTTGGTCGGGCCGTAGCGGTCACCCATGGCCAGAGGACCCATGGGGTAGCCCAGGCCCAGCGTCACGGCGGTTTCCAGGTCTTTCGGGCTGCAGATGCCCTGCTGGCAAATGTCGCTGGCGATGTTGACGATGGTGGCCACCACACGCTGCGTGACAAAACCACCGCTGTCGCGGATCACGCTGACAGCCTTGCCGTCGCGGGCGAAAAGGGCGTGTGCGGCGTCGCGCATGTCGCTGCGGGTGGCCGGGTTGGTGGCCAGCACGCGGCGTTTGGTGGCGGCGTCATCAATCAGCATGTCGATGCCGATGGTACGGGCCGGGTCCAGCCGCTCGACCACGGCCACGGTGGTGATGTCAAAGCCCAGCGGCGCCACCAGGGTCAATGCCTGTGGCGAAGCAGATGCGCCGGTTTCGATTTTGGCGCCCAGGTCCTTGAGCAGCTGCAGCAGTTCGGCACGGCGCGCCGCGCGCGGCGAGACCCAGATGGGCGGCATTTCGGCAACCACGGGAACTGGGGCCTCAGGCGTGGTTTGCATCACGCCATCAATGTATTTGTAAAAACCTTCGCCGGTCTTGCGGCCCAGCATGCCGCCAGCCAGGCGCTGTGCCGTGATCACGCTGGGGCGGTAACGTGCCTCGTCGTAATACTGGCGGTAAACCGATTCCATGACGGGGTGCGACACATCAAGTGCGGTCAGGTCCATCAGCTCGAAGGGGCCGAGCTTGAAGCCGACCTGATCGCGCAGGATGCGGTCTATGGTGGCGAAATCGGCAATGCCTTCGCTCACGATGCGCAGCGCTTCGGTGCCATAGCCACGCCCTGCATGGTTGACGATGAAGCCCGGTGTGTCCTGTGCCAGCACGGGGGTGTGGCCCATCTGGCGGGCATAGTCCATCAGCCGGGCAGATACGGCCGGGTCTGTCTTCAGGCCGGCGATCACCTCGACCACCTTCATCAGCGGAACCGGGTTGAAGAAGTGGTAGCCCGCAAAACGCTCGGGGTGTTTGAGTTTGGCGGCAATCGCGGTGACCGACAGCGAAGAGGTGTTGGTGGCCAGCACAGCCTGCGGCGAAACCAGGGCTTCCAGATCGGCGAACAGGGATTGTTTGACATCCAGTCGCTCGACCACGGCCTCGACGATCAGGTCGCAGTCAGCCAGTTCTGCCAAAGTGGCGAGTGTGAGCACGCGTGATTTATGGTCGGCTGCGACGCTGTCCTCCAGCCTTCCCTTGGCGACCAGTTTGTCCCACTGGTCGTGCAGGGCAGCTTTGGCTTTGGCGCCAGCTTCGGGCTGCAGATCGAACAGTTTGACAATGCTGCCGGCCTGGGCGGCGATCTGCGCAATTCCGCGTCCCATGGCACCAGTGCCAACGACGCCAACGGTTTTATATTGGGGTTTCATGGAAAAGCATTATTACGCAGCGCCTTGCATGAGTCCGACCGAAACACTTTCACTTATCCGTTTCATTGTTAACGGACCATGATGTAACAGCTGTGCCAAAATCAGTCACAGTGAACTTATCTACGCCACTCTAAAGCCGCCGTGAAAAAGAGCCAGATTGTCATCGCCTGCCTGATGTTGCTGGCTGCATCCAGCAGCATCGCCATGTCGTTTGGACGGCACCGCGGAGCAGCCCTGATAGGTCGTCCTCTCGACATCTCGGTCCAGGCAACGCTTGATGCCCAGGAAGATCCGGCAGCATCCTGCATCGATGCCGATGTTTTTTTTGGCGACACCAAGCTTTCAAAAGCACGGTTTCAGGTCAACGCCGAAAAGGCCGGCAATGGCCAGGAGGCCGTCATCCGCATCCGTTCGACCTCGCCGGTTGATGAGCCTGTCGTCACCCTCTACCTGCGTGGTGGCTGCCTGCAGAAGACGGAGAAAAAATTCGTCGTGCTGGCAGATCTGGCTTCGGAGCCGGCGCCCGTACCCTCAATGGCGCAGATGCCCGCTGCAGCACCCCGGCAGTCCAGCGCTGCGCCGCAGACGGCTTCACCAGCCAATGTTCCGGCATTCAGTGGCCAGGCGGCTACTCCGGATGCCGCGCCTCCTGCGCCTGCGCGCCGCTCCCGTAACCGCGCACCGGCGGCTTCCACGCAGGCTTCGCAAGCGGATGCCGTGCCTGCTGTTGCTGGGGGGCGTCCGGCTTCCACCGCTGTCGTCGCACCCAGGGAGGGCGCGCCCCAAGCCACCATCCGTAGCCAGCGTGCCCGGGAAGCCAGAGATGCGAAGGCCGCTGCAAAGGGCAATGCGCGCCTCAAGCTGGAGCCGCTGGATCTGAGCATAGAGCGCGACCCGACCCTGAGATCCTCTTCCGAAATGTTGAGCTCGCCTTCAGCCAGCCCGCAGGAGCGTTCGGCTGCTGCTGCACTGTGGCGTGCACTGACGTCGCAACCCCAGGACATCCTGCGCGATGCCGAGAAGCTGCAGGGCCTGGAAAGCTCCGTACGTGCTTTGCAGGCACAGAGCCAGAAGAACCTGCTTGCGATTGAAACGCTCAACGGCCAGGTCAAAAAGGCAGAATCGGAGCGCTACGCCAATCTCCTTGTCTATGCGCTGGCCGCGCTGCTGCTCATCGCACTGGTGGCGCTGGCCTACTTTGTACGCGGCTGGATGGCGCTTCGCAGGGGTAGCGAAAGCGATTTGCCATGGTGGCGCAAGAATGAGCCGCTTGAGAAAGGCTGGGCCAGCAGCGCGCCAGACATCGATGCCCTGTCTGCCAATGCCGATGCGCATCCGCCAAAGAAACCGGTCAAGGGCGTCAAGAAAGGGGCTCCATCTGCCTCCGAGCTTGATCTGGACCTTGGCAATGATGAATCCGGCTTCACCGAAGTGAAGCACATGTCGCATCTGAGCAATCCTGACTCGCTGCCTCCGCTTGCGCGGAGCGAGCGTGCTGATTTTGCGATGAGCATGGCCACCCCCGGCCGTGCAGTGAAGGCGGAAGAACTTTTTGACGTTCAGCAGCAGGCGGACTTTTTTGTCTCGCTCGGCCAGACGGAGCAGGCCATCGAAGTGCTGCGTGACCACATCAGCGAGAACGTTCAGACCAGCGCCCTGGTGTATCTGGACCTCTTCAATCTCTATCACCAGCTTGGGCACGAAGAAGACTACGAAGAGTTGCGTCAGACCTTCAATCGTCTGTTTAATTCCAAGGTTCCGGCTTTCCAGCTTTACAAGGACAAGGATGCCGGCGCAGGCCTGGAGACCTACCAGATTGCGATGTCGCGAATTGAGGCCTTGTGGCCATCGGCCAAGGTACTCGAAATCATTGAAGAGTCCATCTTTCGCAAACCCGATGCAGGCGCGGAAGCCTTTGATCTTGAAGCGTACCGTGAGCTCCTGATGCTTTATTCAGTGGCGCGGGAGATCATTGATCCAGAAGCGGTGTCGGGCAGTCCTTTGCCAAAGTTTGACTTGCCGGACTCGCAGTTTGACAACGAGCTCAGGACGACAAAGTTTGTTTCCACATCGATTCAGCCCCTGTCTGCGTCTGTGGCCGAGCCATCGCCTGCGGAATATACACGGCCGTTCCTGGATTCCGTCATACCACCGTCCTCTCCCAATCTGGGGCTCGATCTCGACCTGAGCACGCTGGGCCCGGAGCACGAGGAGGAGGCACCGCAGGAGGAGTCTGACTCCAAATTCTTCGAGCAGTTTGCGGCTGACATTGCCATGACGCCGCCCGCGCCTGTACCCGTTGCGCGGCCAGAGCCGGTTGTAGACATGGATAACTCGATTGACTTTGACTCGTTTGACGCGTCGCTTGAATATTCAGACAAGCCCAAACGGCCCAAGCCTTGAGGCCTGAATACAGCTAGTGGCTCCGGTTGGTCGGGTGGCTCACCAGGCTGGGGTGCAATACGGAATTTCGTGTGATGTTTCTGGCCACATATCTGGCAGCCTCAGCGCCGGACCTGCAGAGCTCCCGGGTTCACGATATTGGTCGGTGTGCCCCTGATGAAATTGACCACGTTGTCAAACGCTGCACCGAAATACATTTCGTAGCTGTCCTGTTCCACATAGCCGATATGAGGTGTGCAGATGCAGTTCTCCAGGCGCAGCAGGGCATGGCCCTGCAGGATGGGTTCGGACTCGAACACGTCAACAGCAGCAAGGCCGGGTCTGCCGCGATTAAGCGCGGCAATCAGCGCCTCGGGCTCTATCAGTTCTGCCCGCGAGGTATTGACCAGCAATGCAGTCGGTTTCATGCGTGACAAATCCTCAAGGGTCACTATGGCGCGGGTGTCGTCATTGAGCCGTAAATGCAGGCTGAGCACATCACATTGCTCGAAAAATGCGGTTTTGCTATCCGCCACTTCAAAACCATCCGCCTGGGCCCGCTCGAGTGTTGGAGGGCGCCCCCAGATCACGACCCGCATGCCGAATGCGCGCCCGTAGCCTGCGAGCAGTTGCCCGATCTTTCCGTAACTCCAGATACCCAGGGTTTTGCCTTTAAGCACGGTACCCAAGCCGAAGTTTGGCGGCATGGATGCAGATTTGAGCCCTGCCTGTTGCCAGGCACCATGCTTGAGGTGGGCCACATAGTGGGGAATGCGCCGTGTGGCCGCCATGATGAGCGCCCATGCCAGTTCTGCCGGAGCCGTTGGTGAACCTACGCCTTCGGCAACAGCGACGCCGCGTTCAGTGCATGCACCCACGTCAACGTGCGAACCCACGCGGCCGGTCTGGGCAATCATCTTGAGTTTCGGCAGCTTTTCAATCAGCTGTCGACTGAGCTGCGTGCGTTCCCGGATAAGCACAATCACATCCGCGTCTTTAAGCCGAACGGAAAGCTGACCTATGCCTTTGACGGTATTGGTGTAAACCTTTGCGGGATAAGCGTCCAGTTTGGCCGCACAGGCGAGCTTGCGCACGGCATCCTGGTAATCGTCGAGGATCACAATATTCATAGCGATATTGTGCCTGCAAGTGCCCCAGGCTTGCCCTCAGCAAGGGCTATTAAACACCCAATCGGATTCGATTGTCAGCACGCAGCCTGGTCGATGATGGCGGGCTGCTACATCCCGGGTCGATGGGATCGTTACGATGGGCGGCTGTAGCACTCACGCTTGAGCGGCTTATTGCAGGCGTGGAATGCTACGGGCATCTCTATGCGCCCATTCCCTTAAAGCGTGCGCTATGCAGCTTCGCGTTGTGCCATGCGATCAAGTTCTGCGCAAACGTCAGACATGCGACCTGTGATGACCATGCGACCGGCGCAAGAGGGGCTGACCCCCGGTTCGAAGGCGCGAACAATTTTCAGTCGGCTGCATGACGCCGGTCTGGCTGGAGTGGCCAGTATTGCAGACGCTTTATTGGGGGTGGCCAGCCGCCTGCGCGCGACATGAAACGCCCGGGTGCGGATGGCTTCCTGCACTGCATCCTGTTTTGGCGGGTGACGCAGCGTTGCCGACGCAGATTGCAGAGGCATGAACAAACCGATCAGGGCGTGCAGGGGCGCCAGGACCATTGAAAGCGTTGTGACGCGATTGCTACGTGTCAGATGAGATGAAGAAATAACCATTGCCATGAGGACTCCTGATAAAGAGGCTTTTATTGAGCTTTTACAGGCAGGATTGCAGCGGCTGAAGACCGCGGGGGGCTGCTGCACCAGGGTGTTGACCATCACCGGCCAAACGCCCGCCACCTGCTGCGCAGCCGTAAACCTTTACATCAGCATGGTGTTCCGGATCAGGCCAACGGCCAGTCCTTCAAGCTCAAACGGCTCGCCCGGCTCAACCACGATGGTTTTGAAGTCCGGGTTTTCAGGCAACAGCTCAATGTTGTGTTTGGTACGCCGAAAACGCTTGACCGTGACTTCTTCTCCCAGGCGGGCCACGACGATCTGGCCATTTTTTGCTTCCTTGGACTGCTTCACTGCCAGCAAATCTCCATCCATGATCCCGACGTCACGCATGCTCATGCCTTTGACCTTGAGCAGATAGTCCGGTTGCCGCTGGAACAGGCTGCTCTCGAAGTAGTAGGTCTGTTCAATATGTTCCTGCGCGAGAATGGGGCTGCCAGCAGCAACCCGCCCCACCAGGGGCAGGGCGAGTTGGGCCAGGCTTTGCAACGGCAGGGAAAACTGTTTGATGCGCGACTCGTTCAGGGTGCGCAGGGTATCGCCGCGCAAGCGGATCCCGCGGGATGTACCGCTGACCAGTTCAATGACACCTTTTCGGGCCAGGGCCTGTAAATGCTCTTCAGCGGCGTTGGCGGAGCGGAATCCAAGTTCGCTGGCGATTTCTGCGCGCGTTGGTGGCGCGCCTGTTCGTGCGATGGCACTTTGAATCAGTTCGAGAATCTGCTGTTGCCGGGCGGTGAGCTTGGGGCCTTCTAAAGGCGTATCGAAAAAATTGTTCAAAGTGCTCATGGCTAAAACTCCCTGGGGGTACTTGCAGCAAGTAGAGTGGAAGAATCGTGTATTTCAGGTTCAGCAACTGTTTTAATAACCAGTAACTGTATTTTTATCCAGCTTTTTTGAAAATGCAAGCCGAATCTTTCATGCCTCATAAAAAGATCGTGATTTTGGGTACTGGCGGCACCATTGCCGGTAAGGCGGTCACCGCTACCGACAACCTGGGGTACACCGCTGCCCAGATCGGAATTGAGCAACTGGTGAAAGCGCTGCCACGTCAGGGCGATGGGGCTTTTGACCTTGTGACTGAGCAGGTTGCCCAGCTCGACAGCAAGGATATGGATTTTTCTGTCTGGCGTCATTTGGCAACCCGTGTCAGTCACTGGCTGGACCAACCCGATGTTCAGGGAGTTGTGATCACCCACGGAACCGACACGCTCGAAGAAACGGCGTGGTTTTTGCAGACTCTTCTCAATCCGGTCAAGCCCGTGGTGTTGACCTGTGCCATGCGTCCGGCGACCGCTTTGGCGCCCGATGGACCTCAAAACATGGTCGATGCCATTTCTGTGGCTATGCTGGCCGGTGCCCGTGGCACAGTGGCTGTTTGCGCGGGTGTGATTCATGGCGCAGCGGATGTCCAGAAAGCCCATAACTACCGGCTGGATGCTTTCAGTTCTGGCGATGGAGGCCCACTGGGGTATGTCGAGGAAGGACGGGTGCGTCTTTTAAGAGACTGGCCGCACCCCGTGGCCAATCCCCTGGCTTCTGGGCTGAAAAACCGTGTGGACCTACCCGACAGTGCTTCGTGGCCACGGGTGGAAATCGTGATGAATTACGCTGGTGCCAACGCGGCGGTAGTTGAGGCGCTGGTTGCCGGCGGGATCGACGGGCTAGTGGTGGCGGGAACTGGTAACGGAACGCTTCACCACAAGCTCGAAAGGGCTTTGCTTGAAGCGCAGGCCAAAGGTGTTCGCGTGGTACGTGCTACCCGATGTCTGAATGGTCACGTAATGCCTAAACCAGGTGACCTGTTGCCGGACTCGGAAGGTTTAAGCCCTGTGAAGGCGAGGGTGTCTTTGTTGCTTTCCCTGATGAGTTGATCCATGTTCACGGTCTAGATCCCGTACGTACGGACTTTTCCAGTGGCTGAGGCAACCCAAATCGCGAGCACTGCTTTGCTGCTCCTCTGGCCTGGGCATCCGTGCTGATCAGGAAGGACTCGGTTGGGGAGTCGATTTGGCACCCTGGATGCATATGTAACCATTGAAGGTCGCAGAGCTCAAATTTGGGCACCAAATTCTCATGCCTGGATTTACTTCGAAAGTGGTAGGGCTATGCCGTCCTGTGTTGAATACCTGTTTGTCGAAGGCAATGTGTACGGTACCGTCAAGTCTTGCCTGACGGCTTGCGAAGGTGGTCAATGCATAAGGCCAGGTAAAAAGCCCTCAATAGAGGGCCTTTGTTTGAGCGCGCAGGATGTGTAGCCGCAGAGGCTTAACCCGCAAGGGCCTTGAATGCCCGCTCCGTGATTTCATCCACGCCGCCCATACCGCTAATGGCGCGGTAAGCAGGCGCAACTGTGGGTTCGCTTTTCGCCCAGCTTGAGTAGTATTCCACCAGCGGACGGGTCTGGGCGCTGTAAACCTCAAGGCGTTTGCGTACGGTTTCTTCCTTGTCATCTTCACGCTGGATCAGCGCTTCGCCGGTGACGTCGTCCTTGCCTTCAACCTTTGGCGGGTTGTATTTGACGTGATACGTGCGGCCTGAGGCGGTGTGTGAGCGGCGCCCGCTCATGCGCTCGATGATGGCTTCAAACGGAACGTCGATCTCAAGTACATAGTCAAGCTTGACGCCAGCGCTTTTCATCGCGTCGGCTTGCGGGATGGTGCGTGGAAAGCCATCAAACAGGAAGCCCTTGGCACAGTCGGGCTGTGCAATGCGTTCTTTCACGAGGTTGATGATCAGGTCATCGCTGACCAGGCCACCGGAGTCCATGATTTTTTTGGCTTCAATGCCGAGCGGCGTGCCGGCCTTGACTGCTGCACGCAGCATGTCACCGGTGGAAATTTGCGGAATGTTGTACTTCTGGCAGATGAACGTCGCCTGCGTTCCCTTGCCTGCACCAGGTGCGCCCAACAAAATAAGTCTCATGGATGTCCTCGTATTTTTTTGAATTCAGGTTGCTGGCCTGGCCCTTCCGCAATGGATGGCTGGCTGGCAAGATGGTGGCGCGTTCCAGTGAACGGGTCTGCGGGAGACGCGCTTTAAACAGGTCTCCAAGGATAGCATGCACCCCTTGATGCAATCTTACGGGCGCTGGCGGAATGGGCTTTAAAACAGCTTGCGGACGCGTTCCAGGTCTTCGGGTGTGTCCACACCGGGGCCGGGTGCATGATCAGTGATGTGCACGGCTATCTTGTAGCCATGCCACAGGGCCCGGAGTTGCTCGAGCGATTCGAGCCTTTCCATGGGTGCCTGCGGCAAGCCGGGAAACTGCTTGAGAAAGCCGGCCCGATAGGCATAAATGCCGACATGCCGCAGTGGCGCCGGCAGGCCAGAGTCATGCGTCCACCACGCTTTGCCAGCGAAGTCACGCCCCGCAGGTATGGGCGAGCGGCTGAAATAAAGCGCGGTTTGCCGCGCATCCAGCACGACTTTCACGACATTCGGGTTGAGCAGGTCCTCCAGTGTCGCGATGGTGTGGGCGGCCGTGCTCATGGCGCAGTCAGGGCGGTCTGAAAGCAGCTGTGCCACGGCGTCAATCAGGTTCGGGTCCATGAGCGGCTCATCGCCCTGCACGTTGACGACGATGTCTTCATCAAGCAAGCCCAGAATGTTGCAAGCCTCGGCCAGCCTGTCGCTTCCGCTGGGATGGTCGCTTCTTGTCATGATGGCAGCAATAGAGAAGCTGGCGCATTTTTCTGCGACTTCAGGGCTGTCAGTGGCAACGACGACGCGGCCAGCGCCGCTTTTTACCGCACGCTGTGCAACCCGGACGATCATCGGCACGCCGCCTATATCGGCAAGCGGCTTGTTGGGCAGGCGCGTGGAAGCGAGCCGCGCTGGAATGACAACGGTGTAAGTCATGGGAAAACGTGGCGGTTGTCGATGGCGGACGAAAGACTCAAAGTCCCAACTCTTCGTCGGTCAGCACGCGCGCTTCGCTCTCCAGCATGATGGGCAAGCCGTCACGCACAGGATAGGCCAGCCGGGCGCTTTTCGAGATCAGTTCATGTTTTTCGCGGTCGTAGTCCAGCGGACCTTTAGTGACCGGGCATACAAGCAATTCAAGCAGTTTGGGTTCCATGGCCGGATGGTAATTGAGAAAGCAGGGGTGACAGCAGATCGTCGAATGCCCTGAAGAAAGCCGGTTCAGGTTCGAACTCCAGCGGCACGGCCAGGATGTTGATCGCGGATGCGGACGCGAGTGCAAAGAGCTTGACGGCATCTTTCTCGGTGCACAGAACCGTCGAGTCAAAAGCGGGCTGCAGGTCAGCCAGCGAGATGTCGTGATGGTCGGGCAGGCTGATGCCTTGATCGAGCAGTATGCCGCCCGCCTTCAGCATATCAAAAAAAGCATCGGGATTTGCAATGGCTGCCAGGGCGGTGACGTGCTGCCCCCTGAATCTGCTTAGCGGTACTGACGTGCCATTGCGTTGCAGGGCTTTTTCCGAAAGACGCCGGGAGGATGTGAAGCCCCCAAAAGCAGGCTTGCTGCCCGTGTGCAACACGATAGGTGGAATGTTGTTCCCGGTCGCTGGCCACGGCTCCCTGAGCGGCCCTGCGGGCAACAGCCAGCCATTGCCGGTGCCGCGATCGTCGAATACGACGATTTCAAGATCTCGCTGTAGCGCGTGGTGTTGCAGGCCATCGTCGCAAACAATGACTTGCGTCCCTGGATGTGCCTCGAGCAGTGCCATTGCTGTGGCTGCGCGCTTGCTTCCGACGAAGACCGGCGCGCCGGTCTTCTGTTTGATGAGCATGGGTTCGTCACCCGATTCTTGTATCGGCGTTGTCAAAAGAACTTCAAGTGAAGTACTGCCGTGCCTGCCATACCCCCGCGAGACGACGCCAGGTTGCCATCCCTGATGCTGAAGCCGCTGCACAAGACAGATGACCAGGGGTGTTTTGCCTCCGCCACCCGCAACGACATTGCCGACAACGATGACCGGCACGGGAAGCTTCACGGATTTGAGAAAACCACGGCGGTAAAGCAGCCTGCGCGTGAAGACGAGCAGCCCGTACAAAACTGAAACCGGCCACAGGAAGCAGGCAAGCCATTCCCTTGCGACCCAGGCGTTCTGAATGGCGCGTCTCATGTCCTTGGCAATCGCCGGGACGGGCAGCTAGCGGACGCCCGCTTGCGCTGCGCTTTGGGTTGCAAACGTAATCTGGCTGAACCCGTTGCGCCGCGCGGCTTCCATGACGGTGATCACGGCCTGGTGGGTTGCGCTGGCATCCGCGCTGATGATGATCACGCTGTCCCTGCCTGCTTTGGCTGCCTGCACGAGTGCCACACCCAGTATTTCCAGGCTGCGGCCTTCGACCGGTGTCTTGTTGATCATGTAGCGCCCGTCACTGCCGACGGCGACGATGACTTCCTTGGGGTAGTCGCGTTGCTGCTCAGCATCCGCCACTGGAAGCTTGATCTGCAGTTCGGTGAACTTGCTGTATGTCGTGGACAGCATCAGGAAGATCAGCACGACGAGCAGAACGTCAATGAACGGGATCAGGTTGATCTCGGGTTCATCCCTTGAGCCTGTGCGGAAGTTCATGGCTTGACGTGGCCCGCAAACATGTTCGGGATAGTGAAAAATATGGGTGTCATTTCCGCAAGGTGTTCAGATGACGCACAAACTTCTCGGACGCCAGTTCCATGGTGAGCAGATAACCGTCGACCCGCGCCCTGAAATAGCGCCAGAAAATCAGGGAGGGAATAGCCACGATCAGGCCGAATGCGGTGTTGTAAAGGGCAATTGAGATGCCCTGGGCAAGCTGGGCCGGGTTGCCCCCCGTCGCAGCGCCCACGCCTCCCGAGCCTGCCTGCGAGCCGAATATCTCGATCATGCCGATGACCGTACCCAACAGCCCGAGCAGTGGCGCAGCCGATGCGATCGTTGCCAGCGCTGCAAGATAACGTTCCAGTTTGTGGGCGGCCTGGCGGCCGGCGCCTTCGAGTGAAGACCTGAGGTCTTCTTCGCTGAGTTTGGGGTTGGCGTTGATCGCGCGGAAACCGCTGGCAAGGATTTCGCCCAGCAGCGAATTTTGTTCAAGCTGCGTTACGACATCAATGGAGGGAATCGCGGTGCGTGACACTGTAATGGCCTCGTCGACAAGCTTGGGTGGTGCGACCTTGCGTGTTTTAAGACTACTGAAGCGTTCAATGACGAGTGCCAGCGCCAGGACAGAGCAGGCAACCAGTGGCCATATTGGCCAGCCTGCGGCTTGTATGATCGAAAACAACACGCTTCTCCCGGCGAATAAATTGAGGTGGATTATGGCTTACCGGCCGGCTGTCGACTCTCGCATTTGGTGCCCCGCAGCAAAACCGGTCAGGAGTTGTCGCTGTAGGTCTTAACCCACAGAAGTTGTGGATAACTTTGTGAGCAAGTGCCACCCATTACCCCGCCAAGCCGCACCAGAACTGCGATATGACAGAGCGATGAAATTTTGAGCAGAATTAAGTTATTCAAAATCAATGAGTTACATGGATGTATCGTCGTTTCGGCGGGGTTTGAGTTGTATTGCCCCTGCTGCAAATTTTTCTGTGGAGTATTACCCCGCAATTTCTGAGGGGTTTCGGTATGACTGACCCTTTCGAATCGCCGGTTTTTGCTCGGGCTGCCTTTGGCCGCACGGGTATGTCGGGCGCCAGGATCTGGCAGGTTGGCTCCCTGCTCAAAGCCATTGCAGATGCCCTTGAAGCCCGGTTCAACCCCGTCGCTGTGCAGGGCGAAATTTCCGGTTTCTCCAGGGCTGCAAGTGGGCACTGCTACTTTTCGTTGAAGGATGAGCAGGGTCAAATCCGCTGCGCCATGTTCAGGCGCGCCGCCGGCCTGCTTGACTTCAGCCCTGGCGACGGCCAGCTCGTAGAGCTTCGCGGCAGGCTGGGTGTGTATGAAGCCCGGGGCGAACTGCAACTGGTGGTGGAGTCCATGCGCAGGGCAGGGCAGGGAACACTTTTCGAGCAATTCCTCAAGCTCAAGGCCAAGCTGGAGGCCGAGGGTCTGTTCGATGCCGGTAGAAAGCGGGCATTGCCTGTGATGCCGGCGGCGATAGGTGTGGTGACTTCGCTGGGTGCAGCTGCGTTGCACGACGTGGTAACGGCATTACAGCGCAGGGCGCCGCACATTCCCGTTGTCATCTATCCAGCCAGCGTGCAGGGTGTACAGGCGGCCGCTGAATTGCGCGATGCGATCGCGAGGGCGTCAACGCGCAAGGAAGTGGATGTGCTACTGCTTGTCCGCGGTGGCGGTGCCATGGAGGACCTCTGGGCGTTCAACGACGAGCAGCTTGCGCGCGCCATCGTTGCCGCACCCATGCCTGTCGTCAGCGGTGTTGGCCACGAAACCGACTTCAGCATTTCAGATTTCTGCGCGGACCTCAGGGCGCCCACGCCCACCGCGGCGGCGGAGCTCTGTGTCCAGCCCAGACAGGTCTGGCTTGACATGCTGGACGGGCAGCTGGCTCGCCTGCAAAACGGCATGGACCGCCAGCTTGAATCTTCTGGCCAGCGTCTGGACCTTGCAGCATCGCGTTTGAGCCGTCCTTCCCATTTCATTACCCGGCAGCAGTCGCTGCTTGCCGCGCGGGCACAGCAATTGCGGCATGCCAAATCGACCGCCCTGGGCCTTGCGGCAAGCGGCCTGTTGCAAGCAACGGACAGGTTTCCAAAAGCGGTCCAGAGCGCACTGCAAAAACAGAGCCTGCTGCTCGAAAATGCCGGGCGACACCTCCAACTGCTCAACCCGCAGCATGTGCTCAAACGCGGTTATGCGTGGTTGAGTGACATGGAGGGCGCCACCATTACCAGTGCGACGCAACCGGTGACCGGTCAGGCGCTGCGGGCTACCCTTGTTGATGGCGAGGTCGATTTGACCGTGTCGGCAAGGCGTCTTATTTAGTTTTTACAATGAAGCGATAATTGTGCAACTACCACGAGGAAAAATATGGAACACAAACTTCCCCCACTGCCTTATGCCATGGACGCACTGGCGCCCAACTACAGCCAGGAGACGCTGGAGTACCACTACGGCAAGCACCACAACGCTTACGTCGTGAACCTCAATAACCTGCAAAAGGGTACTGAGTTTGAGTCCATGACCCTGGAAGAAATCGTCAAGAAATCCAGTGGTGGCGTTTACAACAACGCGGCGCAGATCTGGAACCACACCTTTTTCTGGAATTGCATGAAGCCGGCTGGCGGTGGCGAGCCTTCTGGCGCGCTGGCAGCAGCCATCAATGCAAAATTCGGCTCCTACGCAGCATTCAAGGAAGCTTTCGTCAAGTCTGCAGTTGGCAATTTCGGTTCGGGCTGGACCTGGCTCGTGAAAAAGGCCGACGGCTCTGTCGACATCGTCAACACTGGTGCTGCCGGTACCCCGCTGACAACGGCAGACAAGGCCTTGCTGACCGTTGACGTCTGGGAGCACGCTTACTACATCGACTACCGCAACCTGCGCCCCAAGTTTGTCGAGGCCTTCCTGACCAGCCTTGTGAACTGGAGCTTTGCAGAAGCCAATTTCGCCTGAGCCCATTGAGTTTCAAAAAAAGCCCGAAGATCAAATCTCCGGGCTTTTTTTTCGCCTTCCTTGCGGTGGAAATTCCGGTTTTGCGCTGACCACGAAAATTTTTGGCTTGAAATGCCTGTAATTTTGTATCGTGATATTGCGTTGCATAAAATGCAGTGTCGGCCTGATTCCCCAAAAGGTTAATCAGGCTCCATCCAACCATGTCCGCCGCTCTGCGCGCAATCGGTGGCATTGCCATAAAAATTTCTGGAGATATGTCATGAGCACCGTGCAACCCACCATCATCTACACGCTGACCGACGAGGCGCCATTGCTGGCCACCAGCGCCTTCCTGCCCATCATTCGCACTTTTGCGGCACCTGCAGGCATCAAAGTGGACACCGGTGACATCTCTGTGGCTGCGCGTGTACTGGGCTCCTTCCCTGAATACCTCTCGGAGGCGCAGCGTGTACCGGACAACCTGGCCGAGCTCGGCAAGCTGACCCTTCGCCCCGAAGCCAACATCATCAAGCTCCCCAACATCAGCGCGTCTGTGTCGCAACTCATGGCCTGCATCAAGGAATTGCAGGGCAAGGGCTACAAGATTCCGGACTATCCGGAGAGTCCGAAGACCGATGAAGAAAAAGAGATCCGCGCGCGTTACTCCCGGTGCACCGGCAGTGCCGTGAATCCTGTATTGCGCGAAGGCAATTCTGATCGCCGCGCGCCTGCCGCAGTCAAGAATTACGCCCGCAAGAACCCGCATTCCATGGGTGAGTGGAGCCAGGCATCGCGCAGCCATGTCTCGCACATGCACCATGGCGACTTCTATCACGGTGAAAAGTCGATGACGCTTGATCGCGCGCGCGACGTGAAGATGGAACTGGTAACCAAAACCGGCAAGACCATCGTGCTCAAGCCCAAGGTGTCCTTGCTGGACCGCGAAATCATTGACAGCATGTTCATGAGCAAGAAAGCCCTGCTCGAGTTCTACGAGAAGGAAATCGAGGATGCCCGCAAGACCGGTGTGATGTTCTCCCTCCATGTCAAGGCCACCATGATGAAGGTGTCGCACCCCATTGTGTTCGGCCACTGCGTGCGTATTTTCTACCGCGAGGCCTTTGAAAAGCATGGCAAGCTGTTTGATGAGTTGGGCGTCAACGTCAACAACGGCATGGGCGACCTCTACAACAAGATCGCAACGCTGCCTCAAAGCAAGCAGGACGAAATCAAGCGCGACCTGCATGCCTGCCATGAGCACCGCCCGGAACTGGCCATGGTGGACTCCGCCAAGGGCATCACCAATTTTCACTCACCCAACGACATCATTGTTGATGCGTCCATGCCGGCCATGATCCGCAACAGCGGCAAGATGTGGGGCGCTGATGGCCGCCTCAAGGACGTGAAGGCTGTGATGCCGGAGTCGACCTTTGCCCGTATCTATCAGGAAATCATCAACTTCTGCAAATGGCATGGTGCCTTTGATCCCCGGACCATGGGCACAGTACCTAACGTTGGCCTGATGGCCCAGCAGGCTGAGGAATACGGCTCACACGACAAGACCTTCGAAATTCAGGAAGATGGTGTAGCCAACATCGTCGACCTGGCGACAGGTGAAGTGCTCTTGAGCCAGAACGTGGAACAGGGCGATATCTGGCGCATGTGCCAGGTCAAGGACGCTGCGATCCGCGACTGGGTCAAACTAGCCGTCAACCGGGCCCGCAACTCTGGCATGCCGGTTGTGTTCTGGCTTGATGCTTACCGCCCGCATGAGGCGCAGCTCATCACCAAGGTCAGGATGTACCTGCATGAGCACGATACGACCGGCCTGGACATCCAGATCATGAGCCAGGTGCGTGCCATGCGTTACACGCTGGAACGCGTAATCCGTGGCGAGGACACCATCAGTGCCACTGGCAACATCCTGCGCGATTACCTGACGGACCTGTTTCCCATCATGGAACTTGGCACCAGCGCCAAAATGCTGTCCATCGTGCCATTGATGGCTGGCGGCGGAATGTACGAGACGGGTGCCGGTGGCTCGGCCCCCAAGCATGTGCAGCAACTGGTGGAAGAGAATCACCTTCGCTGGGATTCGCTCGGAGAGTTCCTCGCGCTTGCAGTGTCGTTCGAGGACCTGGGCATCAAGACTGGCAACGCCAAGGCCAAGCTTCTCGCGAAAACGCTGGACGCTGCGACAGGCAAGCTGCTGGACAACAACAAGAATCCGTCGCCAAAAACAGGTCAACTCGACAACCGCGGCAGCCAGTTTTACCTGGCGATGTACTGGGCGCAGGAACTGGCCGCGCAAACCGAGATCCCTGAGTTGGCGGCAAAGTTCGCACCTTTGGCCCAAAAACTCGCTGCAGATGAGAAAGCAATCGTTGCAGAGCTCCAGGAGGTGCAGGGCAAGCCTGTGGACATCGGTGGCTATTACCAGCCTGACATGGCCAAGCTGGAGGCGGTGATGCGTCCCAGCAAGACGTTTAACGCCGATTTGGCATCTTTCAACGCGTAAGCTTTCAGGGTTTCAGGCGACCTTCATCAGGCGCTGAAAAGGCGATCCGGATTTGTCTCCGGATCGCCTTTGTTTTGTGAGTATGCCGGTATTGCCCAGCGTCACCTCGACTCAATTGCGGCTGAAAAGCGGGCCTCCCAGTTTGGTCCCTGCCTTAATCCCTTTTTTGGCAAACCAGCCCTTGTTCATTTCCAGCACGTAGCGCACTGGCTTTAACGAGCAATGTGCGTCGGTCGTTTGCGGTTTCATGTCCTCGAGGTTGACGATGGTGCCATCCTCGGCAATGAAAGCCGCCGTCAGGGGCAAGATAGTGTTTTTCATCCAGAAGCATTGCTGGGCGGCTTGCTCGAATACAAAAATCATGCCTTCAGACTGGGGCATGTCCTTGCGGAACATCAGGCCAATCTGACGTTGCTCCGGGGTCATGGCCACTTGTGTGTCAATTTGGTGCATGCCTGCAGAAATCCTGACGCGCTGAAGATTCATTTGCGGCTCTTCCTGGGCACTGGCTGGCAAGGCAAACCAGACAGTCGCAGGCAAAATGGCTGCGGCAAGCATCCGGCGTAACGTGTGTGATGTGAGAGTCATGGTTCAGGTGGGTGGATAGTGATAGGCAAGCATAAGCGAGGCACATAAAAAATGCCCGCGTCTGGCGGGCATTTTTACCTGAAGTGCGGGAATTGCTCCCCGGAATTTCAGTATTACTTGGCAGCGGAAGCAGCGGCCATTGGCTTGGCTTCAGCTTTCTTTTCAGCTTTTGCGGCCTTCTTGGCGGCAGCCGCTTCTGCTTTTGCTTTCTTGGCGGCAGCAGCCTTTTCTTTCCTGGCGGCCTTGGCAGCGGCTTTTTCTTCCTTGGTCATCTTGGCAGGCTTGGCTTCTGCCTTGGCTTCGGCTTTTGCAGCTGGAGCAGTAGCAGCTGGAGCAGCCATTGGTGCAGAAGCTGGCTTGGCAGGAGCCTGTGCGTAAACACCAGCAGCGAAGAAACCGGCGATCAGGGTAGCGAGGACTTTGTTCATTTGGAGTTTCCTGAAATAACGTTATTGGAAAATTACCCCGAAAATTTCGGGGGTTCAACCGTAACGAGGTCCGTTTGTAAACGGTTGACATCAGGGTTGAATTTTTTCGGTGAAATGCCTTTCGGACTAGAATTTGAGGGTTTTTACCTAAGCCAGGTAACTGCTTTTTGCCTGTTGATTCGATTGAGGCTTACCAGAGACCGCCATACATGTACCTGCACATCAAGGTGCCCGAACAGGGCCAGAAAATCACCGTCAATGCTGACAAATCTCTGAATGTCCCTGACCAGCCGATCATTCCCTTTATCGAAGGTGATGGCGTGGGCAAGGACATCACGCCGGTCATGTTGAAGGTGGTGGATGCTGCCGTTGCCAAAGCCTATGGCGGCAAGAAAAAGATTCACTGGATGGAAGTCTATGCCGGCGAAAAATCGACAAAACTTTACGGGCCTGACGTCTGGCTCCCTGCCGAAACCCTTGCGGCAGTCAAGGACTGTTTGGTCTCCATTAAAGGTCCCCTGACCACCCCCGTCGGTGGCGGCATACGCAGCCTGAATGTCACCCTGCGTCAGGAGCTTGACCTTTATGTTTGTTTGCGCCCGATCCAGTATTTCAAGGGCGTGCCGTCACCCCTGAAAGAGCCTGAAAAGACCCACATGGTCATCTTCCGCGAAAACTCGGAAGACATCTACGCCGGCATCGAGTTTGAGGCCGGCAGCGACAACGCCAAAAAACTCATCAAATTCCTGCAGGAAGAGATGGGCATGAAGAAGATCCGCTTCCCGAATACCTCGGGTATCGGTGTCAAGCCGGTATCCAGCGAAGGCACGGAGCGCCTGATGCGCAAGGCCATCCAGTACGCGATTGACCATGACAAGCCGAGCGTGACCATTGTTCACAAAGGCAACATCATGAAGTTCACCGAAGGCGCGTTCCGTGACTGGGCCTACCTGCTGGCGCAAAAGGAGTTCGGCGCCGAGCTGATTGACGGCGGCCCGTGGTGCAAGCTCAAGAACCCCAGAACCGGCAAGGACATCGTCATCAAGGATGTGATTGCCGATGCCTTTCTGCAGCAAATTCTCCTGCGACCTGCCGAATATTCGGTTGTTGCGACGCTGAACCTGAATGGCGACTACATCTCCGACGCCCTGGCTGCCCAGGTTGGCGGTATCGGGATCGCCCCCGGCGCGAACATGTCAGACACCGTGGCCTGCTTTGAGGCGACCCACGGCACTGCACCAAAATATGCCGGCAAGGACTATGTGAACCCCGGCTCCGAGATCCTGTCGGCAGAAATGATGCTTCGCCACATGGGCTGGACGGAAGCCGCCGACCTGATCATCAGCGCCATGGAACAGGCCATTGCTTCCAAAAAAGTCACCTATGACTTTGCGCGCCTGATGGAGGGGGCCATCCAGGTCAGTTGCTCCGGCTTCGGCCAGGTCATGATTGATCACATGTAATCCGGGATTCACCCCCGATTCACGGGCCGCCGCAGGGCAAATCTGCGGCGGCCTTTTATTTTCCGGTTGAAATTCCGATAACGTTAAAAATGTCAATGATTGCTGCTTGAATGTCGCGCTCCCGCCACCAATTTTTGAGCATTACCCTAACGGTCACACAGGCGATTCCCAGTCGCTAGAATGAAATTCATGGCTACCCAACCCCCAAAGAGTCCCAAAACCCCGGTTAAGCCGCAAACCCCGGCATTCAAGCCCGAAGACGGGCGGGGCAGCGATTCAGTCGTACTCGAGCGCCTGCCCCAGAAAACCAAACCGCCGCAGATGTATCAGGTGGTGCTCCTCAACGACGACTACACCCCCATGGAGTTCGTGGTCGTGGTCATCCAGGAGTTTTTCAACAAGGACCGCGAAACCGCGACCGGGATCATGCTGAAGATCCATCTCGACGGCAAAGGCGTTTGCGGTGTCTTCTCAAAGGATGTCGCGGCTACCAAGGTCGACCAGGTCACCGAAGCCGCCCGCAAGAACGGCCACCCGCTGCAGTGCGTCAGCGAGCCCATTGAATTATGAAAAATGCGGCCAATATTGCATTCATGAGTTCAAATAATTTCTCCTCCATCAACGTAGCAAGCCGAAAGGAAAATCAATGATTGCCCAGGAACTAGAAGTCAGCTTGCACATGGCCTTTGTCGAAGCGCGCCAGCAGCGCCACGAGTTCATCACCGTGGAACACCTGCTGCTCGCCCTGCTCGACAACCCCAGCGCGGCAGAAGTGCTGCGCGCATGCTCCGCCAATGTGGATGACCTGCGCAAGTCGCTGGCCAACTTCATCAAGGACAACACCCCGCAGGTTGCTGGCACCGACGATGTCGATACACAGCCCACGTTGGGCTTCCAGCGCGTCATCCAGCGCGCCATCATGCATGTGCAGTCCACCGGCAACGGCAAGAAGGAAGTGACTGGCGCCAACGTGCTGGTCGCCATTTTTGGCGAAAAAGACTCGCACGCCGTTTATTACCTCCATCAGCAGGGCGTTACCCGTCTTGACGTGGTGAACTTCATTGCGCACGGCATCAAGAAGAGCGATCCGCCAGAGCCTACCAAGGCTGGCGAGAGCGCAGCCGAAAACGAAGAGGGCGGTAGCGAGAAAAACGAAAAGGCCTCGCCGCTCGAGCAGTACACCGTCAACCTGAACCAGCTCGCCAAAGACGGCAAGATCGACCCGCTGATCGGCCGTCACTACGAGGTCGAGCGCGTGATCCAGATCCTCTGCCGCCGTCGCAAGAATAACCCGCTGCTGGTCGGTGAGGCGGGCGTGGGCAAGACTGCGATTGCCGAGGGCCTGGCCTGGCGCATCACGCAGAAAGACGTGCCTGAAATCCTGGCCGAAGCGCAGGTGTTCTCGCTCGACATGGGCGCCTTGCTCGCCGGTACCAAATACCGCGGTGACTTTGAACAGCGCCTCAAGGGCGTGCTCAAGGCTTTGAAAGACAAGCCCAACGGCATCCTGTTCATTGACGAAATCCACACCCTGATCGGTGCCGGTGCGGCCTCGGGCGGCACGCTGGACGCGTCCAATCTGCTCAAGCCTGCGCTGTCTTCTGGCCAGCTCAAGTGCATTGGCGCCACGACGTTCACGGAATACCGCGGCATTTTTGAGAAAGACGCAGCGCTGTCGCGCCGTTTCCAGAAAGTCGATGTGGTCGAGCCGACCGTTCAGGAAACCGTCGATATCCTCAAGGGTCTGAAATCGCGGTTTGAAGAGCACCACAGCGTCAAATACGCCGTGGCGGCCCTGCAGGCTGCGGCCGAACTCAGCGCCAAGTACATCAACGACCGTCACCTGCCCGACAAGGCGATTGACGTGATCGATGAGGCTGGCGCCGCACAGCGCATCCTGCCCGCCAGCAAGCGCAAGAAGATCATCACCAAGGCGGAGGTCGAAGAGATCGTCGCCAAGATCGCCCGCATTCCGCCTGCCAACGTGTCCAACGACGACCGCGGCAAACTGCAGACGCTTGAGCGCGATCTGAAGAGTGTGGTCTTCGGTCAGGACAAGGCCCTCGAAGTGCTGGCCTCTGCCGTCAAGATGGCGCGTTCCGGCCTCGGCAAGGACGACAAGCCTATTGGCTCGTTCCTGTTCTCTGGCCCCACGGGCGTCGGCAAGACGGAAGCCGCGAAGCAGCTGGCCTACATCATGGGCATCGAGTTGATCCGTTTTGACATGTCGGAGTACATGGAGCGCCATGCCGTGAGCCGCCTGATCGGTGCACCTCCGGGCTACGTTGGTTTTGACCAGGGCGGCCTCCTGACTGAAGCCGTCACCAAGAAGCCGCATTGCGTGCTGCTGCTTGACGAAATCGAGAAGGCGCATCCGGACATCTTCAACGTGCTTCTGCAGGTCATGGATCACGGCACGCTGACGGATAACAACGGGCGCAAGGCCGATTTCCGCAATGTCATCATCGTCATGACCACCAATGCCGGTGCCGAGACGATGAACAAGGCGACGATAGGCTTCACGAATCCGCGCGAGTCCGGCGACGAGATGGCCGACATCAAGCGCCTGTTCACGCCAGAGTTCCGCAATCGCCTGGATGCGACTGTCAGCTTCAAGGCGCTGGATGAAACCGTCATCCTGCGTGTGGTCGACAAGTTCCTGCTTCAGCTTGAAACGCAACTGGCCGAGAAGAAGGTTGAAGTCACCTTCACCGACACGCTGCGCAAGTATCTCGGCAAGAAGGGCTTTGACCCGCTCATGGGGGCACGCCCGATGCAGCGCCTCATCCAGGACACGATTCGCCGTGCACTGGCAGACGAGTTGCTGTTTGGCAGGCTGGTCGATGGTGGCCGCCTGACGGTGGACATGAAGGTCACGACCGACGAGAAGGGTGTTGAGACCGGTGAAGTCCAGCTCGACATCACGCCGCTGCCCAAGAAAGAGGGCAAGGCCAAGCCCGAAGCGGAGCAGGCCGAAGCCAGCTGACCTCTGGTTTGATAAACCTCCTGTAAAAGGCCGGTAGCATTGCGCTATCGGCCTTTTTCTTTGGTCTGCATCAACAAGCTCCCACCTACCTTGACGATTCCCCACCTCAGCGCTGAATGGAAGACCGGCCTCTCACTGGCCTGGAGCGCCTACATCGCCATCCTGTCCATCTGGATCGTGCTGCAAAAGCGCGCACCGGTGTCGACCATGAGCTGGATTTTGTCGATGGCGCTGTTGCCGTTTGCCGGTTTTGTCATCTATTACTTTCTTGGCCCGCAGCGCCTGAAAAAACAGCGCCTCAGGCGCTTGCGCAGCCGTGCAGGTGAACGTGGCGATGCCGACCTTGCACTGCTGCGCGATGCCGCTGAAAAGGCGCCGCCAGCACTGCGGCAGATGGCGGCGCTGGGCACGGCAGCCTGTGGCCTGCCGGTTTCGAGTGCCACGTCGGCCGAGCTGCTCTCGGGTGGCGCCAAAACCTTCGACAGCATTTTTGAGGCGATCCGCAATGCGCGCCACCATGTTCATCTGGAGTACTACATCTTCGAGCCTGACCGCATAGGCACTGCGCTGCGCGACCTGCTGGTGGAAAAGGCGCAAGAGGGCGTGGCGGTGCGCCTGCTGGTTGATGCCTTGGGCTCCAAGCGGCTGGGCCGCAAGTTCATGGCGCCGCTGCTTGAGGCCGGTGCAAAGGTCGGGCTGTTTCATGACTCGCGCATTGGCCGCCGCCTTCGCCCGGTCAGCAACTACCGCACCCACCGCAAGATTGTGGTGTGCGACGGCGTGATCGGCTTCACGGGTGGCGTCAACATCACCGATGAAGAAGACCTGCGTACCCGCACCGACGCCTATCACGATATGCACCTGCGCATTGAAGGTAGCGCCGTGCGTTGGCTGCAAACGACTTTTCTGGAAGACTGGGTTTATGCCACCGGCGAGTCCCCAAAGGACACGGACAAGTCGCTTCCCCATCTGTTGCCGCTGCTGCTTCCGCCCATGGAGGCGGGCGACATCCCCGTGCAGATCGTGGCCAGCGGCCCCGACAGCGAACTGGAGGCCATACACCGCATGCACGTCACGGCCATCAATGCGTCCTGCCACCGTGCGTGGCTGACAACGCCGTACTTTGTGCCGGGTGAGCCCGCGCTGATGGCCTTGACCAGTGCCGCACTGCGCGGCGTGGATGTGCGCCTGCTGGTGCCCCGCCGCAGTGACAGCTTCGTGGTCAGCGCCGCCGCACGCTCCTATTACGACGAGCTCATCGCCGCAGGCGTCAAGGTGTGGGAGTACAAGGCCCGCATGCTGCATTCGAAGACGCTGGTGATTGACGACAACTGCGCGATGATTGGCACGGCCAATTTTGACAACCGCAGCTTTCGCCTGAACTTTGAAGTCATGGCTGTCGTCTATGGACCGACGCTGGCGGAGCCGCTGGCTGCGCAGTTCGAGACGGACCTGCACAGTTCTGTCTGGGTTCACGCCAACAGGCCGCAGAAGTTCCCCATGCGCTTGATGGACGCGACGGCTCGCCTCTTTTCCCCCTTACTCTGACTGATTCATGGCCTCCCACACCTTTCTCTGGCACGACTACGAAACCTTCGGCCTGAACACGCGCCGTGACCGGCCCTGCCAGTTCGCCGGCATACGCACCGATGCAGACCTGAACGAGATCGGCGAGCCGGTGATGATTTATTGCAGTCCCGCCAATGACTACCTGCCCGATCCGCAGTCTTGCCTGATCACCGGCATCACGCCGCAGCTGTGCCTCGAGCGCGGCCTGCCCGAGCATGCCTTCGCCGCAAGGATTGAAGCGCTGCTGGCACAGCCCGGCACCATTGGCGTCGGCTACAACACCATACGGTTTGACGACGAAGTCACACGCTTCATGTTCTGGCGCAACCTGATTGATCCGTATGCCCGTGAGTGGCAAAACGATTGCGGCCGCTGGGATTTGCTGGATGTCGTGCGTATGGCCTACGCGCTGCGGCCCGAAGGCATCACCTGGCCCACCAAACCCGATGAGCGCAAGCCTGACGACACAACAGCTTTGCGTCCCAGCTTCAAGCTTGAAGACCTGGCCCGCGCCAATGGCTTGCTGCATGAGGCGGCGCACGATGCGCTGTCGGACGTGCGCGCCACCATTGCGCTGGCCAGGTTGATCAAGACCGCGCAACCCAAGCTGTTTGACTTCTGTCTCGGGCTGCACAAGAAAGACCGCGTGGCGATGGAGCTGGGCTTGCCCGCCAGCCAGCAAACCGCCACGCCGTTTTTACATGTGTCCGGCATGTTCCCGCCCGAGCGCGGCTGCATGGCTGTCATGTGGCCGCTCGCCACGCACCCCACCAACAAGAATGAGCTGCTGGCCTGGGACCTGGCTTATGACCCCAGCGAATTGCCGCTGCTCGACGTCGCTACCCTGCGCCAGCGCCTGTTCAGCAAAACGGCAGACTTGCCTGAAGGGATGCAGCGCCTGCCACTCAAGTCCGTGCACCTCAATAAATCACCCATGGTCGTGCGTAGTCTGAAAACGCTGACCGACACCATGGCCGCGAAGTGGAACATCGACATGGCGGCAGCTCTCGCCAACGCAGAAAAAGCTGCAGGCCTGCCCGACATGAGCGCCATCTGGCCCGAGGTCTTTCAGCGCCCCAAAGAAGCCACGCCCGACGTGGATGAAGACCTCTACGGCGGCTTCGTGGGCAACACCGACCGCCGCCGGCTGAACCAGTTGCGGGACATGTCACCCGCAGAGCTGGCCCACGCCCGCATTGGGTTTGACGACGAGCGCCTGGAAGAAATCGTCTTCAGGTATCGCGCGCGGAATTTTGTGGAGACGCTGTCACCTGAGGATGCCGAACGCTGGGACGCGCATCTTGCTGCGCGTTTGCTGGAAGGCGAGGGCGGGGCGCGCAATGTGGATGCCTTGTTCGCCGAGATCGATGTGCTCGCAGAGACTGCCGACGAGAAGGGACAGGCTGTGCTTGAGGCGCTGTATGAATATGCCGAGCTTGTGACGCCTGATATGTGACGGCCTCCATCCGGGAGCGGGCATTTGTGCATGCCCCTCACGACTGGGCCTGAGGTCGCCGGGCTCGCCGTCACGTTAGCTGTCGCCCGACCGGTCCCGGCCACCGGCTGTCAGCCCCAAAGCGCCCCCACGTACTCCCCATCGGCCACTCCACCTACAACCCGCGCGCTGCCGAATGTCCACCATGGCACAAAAGCGAAAAAAGGAGTGCCCCATGACACGTGAAGGCGTTAACCAGATCATGCTCAGTATCTTTACGCGCGAGGGCAAGGCGACCCGCTGGAACCATGACGAAGGCGTCATCGCCGACCTGATGGTTGATGAACTGGCGCGCAACTGGGATGTGCTGCCTGACAGCACCAAGGCCACCATGCTGGGCGTGGCCTACGACCTGAAGCTGCAAAGCCTGGAGCAGGAAAATGCCGCAGAGGTGGCTGCGCTGGCGATCAACCGGGTGATGCATAACTCACGTGTGACGCGGTAGTCACCGATCGTCACTACCCGCAAAAGGCAATTGTTAATATAGAACTTAACATTTGCGTCAAAAAGCCCGTTTTCGGTCTTCAGAGAAGCACCGAATAGCTCGAAAATGCCCAAATAGGGCCGTTTTTTGCATTAAATCGGCCTCCAGGCCAATAGAGACGGGCGCGAGCAGCTACCAAATTTATAGCAAATCTGCTGGTTTGGCTTTAACGTGGCGTTGCAGGTGGTCAGCCTGGTCTTGCCAGGGTTCCTGATTTTGCATGATGGCCGTGTACAACACACTCGCCTCAAACCTCGCAAGCCAGTCTTGCAGCCCTGGCCAGGGCTGAGCGGCAAACCACGCGGCATCGGTATGTGCAAACTGCCGGACGAAAGGCAGCGTCGCCATATCAGCGAGGCTTACTGCGTTGCCAAACAGCCAGCCGCCATCCAGCCTCGACTCCAGTTCATCGAGCCAGCGTGCACCCAAATCCCTTTGCGCGACTGCAAACGCCGCGCAGTCGGCGCCAGACTCCTGCGGAAAACGGTTGGGGTATTTGTAGCGGTCGAGGTTGCGCTTGAAGGCTCTATCGTTGACGCTGACCAGTGCCAGCATGTCGTCCAGCGATGCGCCTGCGGGTGACAGCCAGTGCGCAGGGTCGTTTTGCCGTAGCGCCCACAGCATGATGTCCAGGCTTTCATCAATCACCTGGCCGTCGGGCAAGACCAGCACGGGTACCGTGCCCTTGGGCGATGCAGCCAGCATGTCTGGTGGCTTGTTTCTCAGAACGACCTCACGGTGTTCATGGGCCACACCGCTCACGGAGATTGCCAGCCGGGCCCGCATGGCATAGGGGCAGCGCCGGAAGGAATACAGGACGGGCAGGGCGCCGCTCATGCGCGTCTTTAGGCCCCGGGCTGGCGCAGGCCGATGTGTGCTGCGTGGCGCTTTTCGGCGAGTTCGACCTGGCGCTGGCGTTCGCGGTAACCGGCTTTTTGTTCTTCGGTGGTGGCGGCATGGCAATGCGCGCAACTCACGCCCAGCTCATACAGCGGCGACTGGCGGTCTTCTTCGCCAAGCGGATCGCGGCAGGATCGGCACAGCGTGAACTTGCCAGGCTGCAGCCCGTGGCCGACGGACACCCGCTCGTCAAACACAAAACATTCGCCTTGCCAGGTGCTTTGCGCCTCGGGCACGGTTTCAAGGTATTTGAGGATGCCGCCTTCGAGGTGGTAGACCTCGTCGAACCCTTTGGCGCGCATGAAGGCGGTCGACTTTTCGCAGCGTATGCCGCCGGTGCAGAACATGGCGACGCGCGGCTTCTTGCCGTCGACGGGTGCCAGCTTTCCGCCCTCGGCCATTTCACGCTCGACCCAGCCTGGCAGTTCTGAAAAGCTTGCCGTGGCCGGGTTGATCGCCCCTTCAAATGTGCCTATCGACACCTCATAGTCGTTGCGCGTATCGACCAGCACCACATCGGGTTCGGCCAGCAGGGCATTCCAGTCTGCAGGCTTGACGTACTGGCCAGCGTTGAGCGCGGGGTGCACATCGGGTACGCCCAGGGTCACGATCTCGCGTTTGAGCCGCACCTTCATGCGATAGAAGGGCAGCTGTTCTGCCCAGGCTTCCTTGTGTTCGAGCTGTGCCAGCCGGGCATCGCTCCTCAGCCAGGCCAGCACGGCACGCACACCGGCTTCCGGCCCGCTGATCGTGCCGTTGATGCCTTCGGCTGCCAGCAGCAAGGTGCCCTTGACCCCGTTGGCTTCGCAACACGCAAGCAGGGGCGCCTGCAGCGACGCATGGTCGGGCAGCTCGACGAATTTGTACAGGGCGGCGGTCAGGAAAGGCATGATGGAAGGGAGGTAATTTTACGAATAAACCAGCGTCCGGCTTCTGGTTATGCCTGACGGACGCAGCCTATTGAAGATGCTGTATTTGCATGGGGATCAGAAGGGTGACCGTCATGCCTTCTTCAGCATTGCCGGACAACAGTATGAAGCCGTTGCATTCCTGCACGAACGCCCTGACCCGTACCATGCCTGGAGCAGTCGTCTGGCCGTCCTTGACGCCGCTTGCAAATTGGCTCCTGAATTTCTCAATGAAGGTGCTGCCCATGCTGTTGCCTGCAGTGCTCACCTTGATAACGACCAGCTTTTCAGCAGGCGGTTTGTTCTCGTATTTTTTCAGGTTCGCGTTTGTCGACGTTGTGATGCGGACCTCACCGCCATCGGGCATGGCTTCGCAGGCATTGACCACCAGCCTGATCAAGGTCATTTTCAGGTCTTCCTGATTGGCCGAAATGTAGAGACCCGGCATCGAGTCAATGACCAGGGTGTTGCGCGCGCCAATGGCGCACTGCAGGAGATGACTGGCGCTGCCGAGCGCCAGTTGAACATCAACCAGGGTCTGGCTCGAGCGGCCTGCCATCGAGATCGCGAGGATTTCCTCGGTGATTTTTTTTCCGCGTTCGGTGCTCTGCTGGCCAAGTGTTATCAAATCCCTGGTTCTGGGGGCATCCGCCACGGAGCCTATCCGCTGAAAGACGCCGGAAATGATGCCGACCAGGTTTTTCAGGTCTCGCACAAGAGCTTTGACACGCCCGGTAAATTCGACTTTACGCTGCTCCAGTGCGATTTCGAGGGCGTGTTCGAGGTCGGCGTTTTGTTCCCTCAGTTGTTGCAGGTCTTCCGTCAGACCTGCGTAACCTGACATCGATACGCCCTGCAGCGCCGCATCGCGCCGGTACGTGATGTCCATGGCAGTCCCGTTGATGGCCACCACAATGGTCTGGTCCCTGTTCCAGCGCGCCTCTCCCCGCGCTTCCAGCCACCCGTGGCGGCCCGAGGCATGTATGTATTCAAGTTCCAGTACATAGGCCTCCCCGGTTTCCAGCGTATGGGTGACTGCGGCTCTGAGCTTGTTCCAGCTTTGTTTGGTGTAGATGTCCGGGTGCTCAAGAAAAGAGGGGGGAAGTTGTGATGGATCACGCCCAAAGATCTGGTAAAGCTGCTCCGACCACGTCACGATATCGGGTTCAATCTCCCATTCCCAACTGCCCAGGTTGGCGAGTTTTTGCGCCTGGCGCAGCGCTGCTTCGCTCACGCGCAACCGGTCGCGGGCGACATTGCGCTGGACCATTTCGTCCTGCAGGGCGCGGTGGGCTTCGTGCAGCTCGGTGACATCGTTGACTTCTGCAACGAAGCCCATCACCTTGCCGTTCACGACATGCGGCAGGTAACTGGCAAGGCCGTGGCGCGCTACGCCACCATGCTCGATTCTTCTCTGGAAGTGTTGTGGTTCTCCCCGCAGGGCAGCGCGAATGAACGGCTCGTTCAGGGTAAAAAGCTTGAGACCCAAAAGATCCCTGAGGGTCGTGCCTGTCAGTTGATCCCCCTCCACCCCGAACCACGTGTGATAAGCCTTGTTCGCATATCTGCAGACGAGGCCAGCATCCCAATAGGCAAGCATGGACGGCGACCGATCAAGTATGGCCAGTATGGGCATGACCATGTTTGCATCGATGCCTCCGTTCGCAAGGACCTTCTTTTCGTGGGCTCTGAAAATCATGGCTGTCCCTTTTTTTGCATACATTTTTGTATGCAGATCTTAGGCTCATTGGTGCGGATTCATCAGTACCCCAACGTAGCAGTCTGGAATTGGTTATCCGTGGGGGAGCTTTCTGGAGGGGCGTGAGGCTGTTGTTGCGTGAAGCTGCTGACAGTTCTCCGCGCCCACCTTGCCAGTTTGCCGGCGCTGCGGACTATCATGCTTCCCCTTTAATGCCCACTGAAAGCGCATCATGAACATTCCTCAAGCCAACGTTAGCCCACGCATCAAGGTCGCGGTGATGGGTGCCGGGGCGGTGGGTTGTTATTACGGGGGCATGCTGGCGCGCGCCGGTCTTGAGGTGGTGCTGGTTGCGCGGCCTCAGCATGTCGAGGCCATTGAACGAGATGGCCTGCGGTTGCAGACGGCTGCTTTTGACGAGCAGGTGCACCTGAGGGCAAGTACAGAGGGCAGTGCGGTTCAAGATGCAGACCTGGTACTGTTTTGTGTCAAATCCACTGACACCGAAACCGCGGGGGAACTGATTCGTCCTCATCTGGCGCCGGGTGCACTGGTGCTGTGCCTGCAAAACGGCGTGGACAATGCCGACCGTTTGTGTACCGTCCTGCCGGATCACAAAGTGGCTGCTGCTGTGGTGTATGTGGCGACAGAGATGGCCGCCCCCGGCCATGTCAAGCACAACGGTCGGGGCGAACTGGTCATTGAGCCGTCAAAAGGGCAGGGGTTTTCAAGCCAGGAGGCATCCCGGGCGCTGCTGGCGGCTGGCGTTCCGGTCGAGATCTCTGGCAACGTGCGCGGCGCGCTCTGGGCCAAGCTGATCCTGAACTGCGCCTACAACGCCGTCTCGGCCATCACGCAGATGCCCTACGGCCAGATCGTGCAGGGCGTGGGCATCAAGGATCTCATGCGCGATGTGGTGGCCGAATGCCAGGCTGTGGCCAAAGCCGACGGCGTGACGGTGCCGGGCGATGTGGATGCTGCCGTGCGCCTGATTGCTGAAACCATGCCCGGGCAGTTCTCATCCACAGCGCAAGACTTGGCACGAGGCAAACCCAGTGAAATTGACTACCTCAACGGGCTGGTGGTCAGGCGTGGCGAGGCGCTGGGTGTGCCGACGCCCGCCAACCTGGTGCTCTGGGTGCTGGTGAAATTGCTGGAATCCAGACAGGGCTGACACCTCTCAACATGACTTTTGAGCCACCTCTCGTTGAAAAAATATGTATTTTAATAAATACAAAAATGTATAAAATATTTAATACGATACAGAATAAATAGATAGTTGTATTTTATAAAAGATAAAATATCATTTTGTATTGATTAAAATACATTATGACTACAAGCTTTGAACTGGCTGCCATCCTTGAAAACGAGCGCAAACGCCAGGCGCTCACGGTCACCGACATCATCAAGCGCACCGGTGTCAGCCGGGCTGCGGTTTACCGCCTGCTCAAGGGCGGCGATGTGCAGCTCACCACCTTGCTGGCGGTCACCGACCTGCTCGGCCTGGACCTGATTGCCATGCGCACCGATGTGGCCCGGTTGATGCCGGATGCCGCTTCAGAGGTTTCGGCCGCCACCCGCCGGACGCTGGCGCAGGAGAAGAACCGCCAGCGTGAGGCCGTGCCCGGCCCGCTGTCTGCCGTGGATGCGCGTGCGGCCCGCTTGCAGGGCAAGCTTAAAAGCGCGCACTGAGTGCATCGAGGTTTGCACACCCCATGAACATCCCGGTACTCGTCATCAAGCTGCATGGCCGCCGTGTGGGCATGCTGTTTGAGTTCGCGCCCGAAAACGCCGAGCCCATCATCCGTTTTGCCGTCGATGAGGCCTATGCGCGCGAAGCCTTTGGCGCCGAGCCTGTGCTGTCTGAATCCTTCCGCGCGGCCGAGCCGGCCCAGCAGCAATCCTTCTGGCTGAACCGGGTGGCGCCGGGTTTCAACGCCGTCCGGGGCTTGCGCGGGGATGTGCAGTTGCCGGCGTTCTTCCAGAACCTGCTGCCCGAGGGCACCTTCCGCAGGCACGTGGCCGAGATGGCCGGCGTAGATCCATCCGACAGCTTTGCCATGCTGGCCGCCTGCGGCAAGGACCTGCCTGGGGCCGTCACTGCCGAATGGGAAAACATCGGCAAGGCAGCGCTGCAGGACCTGGTCACCCAGGGCCGGGACGCGCTGGAGGTCACGGTCTGGTCCGAACCCTTTCAGGATGCGATCTCGATCTCGGGCGTGCAGCCCAAGCTCGGCGTCAACCGCGATGCCGATGGCCGTTTCACCGGGCGCACCAGGCACCGCGACACGGCCATCATTGCCAAGCTGCCTTCGGTGGAATACCCGCGCATGCCGCAGATGGAAGACCTCTGCATGCGCCTGGCCAGACTGGCTGGTGTCGATACCTGTGACTTCGAGCTGGCCGACATGAAGGCGCTTTCCGCCGGCCACCGCTACGACCTTGGCGAAGAAGTGCAGGGCCGGTTTCTGGCCGTCACGCGCTTTGACCGTGGGCCTGATGGCCGCGTGCATTTCGAGGATTTCGCCCAGGTCCTTGGCGTGGCGCCTGAAAACAAATACAGTCAGAGCTACCTGGCCATTGCGCTGACCCTGCTCGATCTGCCCGTCTGCGGTGTACCGGCCGTCCATGAACTGCTTCGCCGCATGGAGGTCAACGACCTGCTGGGCAATGCCGACATGCACCTGAAGAACCTCGGCCTGCTGTACCGCGACGGTCGGCAGGCAGAACTGGCACCGGCCTACGACCTGCTGAGCACGCATGTGTATCTCGGCACGCAGGGCCATGCACTGGCCCTGCTGGAAGAGGCCAAAGCAGCGCCGAAAGCAGGGGCCAAAGCAGAGGGCAGGGCGAACATCGCCAAAGACGACCACCGCAAGCCGTTGCTGACGCCGCAGTCCGTCCTGCGCTTCACCAACGCGCTGGACATTCCGCAAAAACAGGTCGCCCGCATGCTGCGCGAAGTTGCCAGGCAGGCCGCTGCCACCTGGCTGGAGCCCATCCAGTCCGCAGACATCACGCCGCGCCAGCGCCGCCTCCTGCTGGATCGGCTGGGCGCTCACCTCCACATCAGGCAGGCGATTGCCGCGCTCAAGAACCCGGCGCTTGCAGCTGCCTGGGAGGCCGCACTACAACAGCCGGTCGAACCGGAGGTCTACCAGCCCAGGCTGATGGGCTTTTGAGCAGCGCCATATACAACGCTGAAGCTCAAGGATTTACAGGGAAAAACACATGAACGTCACCTTGCGGCAATTGCGGGCCTATGTGGAAGTCGTGCGCAGCGGTGGGTTCACGGCCGCCGCCAAAAAGCTGCACCTGACCCAGTCGGCCACCAGCCTGCTGGTGCAGGAACTGGAGGCGCAGCTGGGCATACAACTGGTGGACCGGACCACCCGCAAGGTGGCACCTACCGATGCCGGGATCGAGTTTCTCTCAGGCGCGGAGCGCATTCTTGCCGACGTCGAGCAGACGCTGGCCGACACGCAGGATCTGGTGCTCAAGCGCCGGGGGCGTATCACGGTGGCCACCACACCGCTGCTGGCATCGACCTTTCTGCCTGATGCGATTGCGCAGTTTCAGGAAACCCACCCGGGTATTTCGGTACGGCTGGCCGACCTGCCTGCCGAGAACATCGCCCGCATGGTCCAGAGTGGCGACGCAGACATGGGCTTTGGCGCCTTTCCCAATCTGGACGCTGACCTGCAGCGCACGCCGCTGCTGCGCCATCCGCTGGGCGTGATGCTCCCCAGTAACTCACCCCTGGCCAAAAGGCGCGCCAACCTGACCTGGGCCGACCTGGCCGACCAGCCCATGATCGCGATGACCCAGGCCAGCGGTTTTCAGATGCTGATTGACCCGATGCTGAGCCAGACGGGGTCGCCGGCGAAACCAAAGTTCGAGGTGGGCTACCTGGGTACAGCGGTCGGGCTGGCAGAGGCCGGCCTGGGCGTGACGGTGGTGCCCGCTTATGTCGGCCTGCTGCTTCGCTCAAGCCGCGCGCGCTTTCGCATTCTTCACAAACCAGTGGTGCAGCGGGAGATAGAACTCATCGTCCGCTCTGGCCGGTCGCTGTCACCTGGGGCCATGGCCTTTCGTGATTGCCTGGTTTCGCGCTGCAAGCTGCTGCAGGCTTAGCGACGCAAGCCGCCAGGCATCACGCGTTCATCGCGGAAAGCACGGGCTGCTCTTCGAGCACTTGTCGCCGATGACCGCAATCCCCTGTATTTCGATCAGCATGCCGGGCACAGCCAGGGCCGACACCGTGACCTGGGCGCTGGCAGGGTAGTTTTTGTCCGGGAAAATTTCCGCGCGCACTTTCTGGAATGCACCGCCGTTGCGAACATCGGTCAGGTAAACCGTCAGGTTCACGATGTTTTTGAGACTGCCGCCAGCGCGTTTGAGGACTTCATCAATCTGTGCAAATGCAGTGCGGGCCTGGGCCTCGGCGTCACCCTTGATGTCCTTGCCCGTGAGGTCAGTGATGGCGGTTTGGCCAGCCAGCCAGATCGTGCGGCCGCCTTCGGTGGCCACGGCTTCCGAATAGGTACGGCCGCGTATCTTTTCGCTTTGCTCCATGAAATCCGCGGCATGTGATGCGGCACAGAACAGTGCGGTGCTTGCCAGGATCAGGGTGAGTGCTGAATTTTTCATGGGTCATTCCTTGTAGATTGAAACGGTTTGATGGGATTGAATTCGTGACGCGGTGGCGATGTTTCAGCCCGCGCGGGCAGCGAGGCCACGCACCGATTCAGTGGCCTCCCACATCACCTGCTCGCTGTCGAGGCCGACGAACTGCCCCTTGCGGCGCAGCACCTTGCCGTCCACGATGACGGTGTCGATGTTGGACGGCTGCGCGGCATAGACCAGCGCAAACGCCGGGTCGAGTACCGGGCCGATATTGGGGTCTGTGGCCCTGACCATGATGATGTCTGCACGTTTGCCTGGCGTGAGCGAACCCACCTGGTCGGCAATGCCCAGGTCGCGCGCGCCCTCAATCGTTGCCAGCTCCAGCAGTTGCTGGGCGGTCATGGGTATGGTGTTGCCAAAGCGCTGCTTGTGTGACCAGAGCAGGGCGCGCATGCAGTTGAAAAAATCGGCATTGGCAGAAGCCGCCGAGCTGTCGACAGACAGACTCATCTGCACGCCATGCTCCCGCAGCTCCTGGTACTGGATTTCGCCGCGCGTGGCTTGGGCGTAGAGCAGTTCAATGACAGGCGAGCACGACATCGTGCTGCAGCTGGCGGCCAGGATTTTGCGCTCGTCCGGCGACACGCCCTGCGGGTGTACCAGTTGGACGTCCGGTCCCAGCAAACCGTGGGGTGCAAGCACCGAGACGATGCCGGGTCGCGCATGCATGGTGATGGGCAGGCCAAGCTGGCGTATCGTCTCGTACTCGGCGATCACCACCTCAATCGGTACGGCACCGCGCGGGTTGGACAGCGGCGTGCGAACCGCTGCGCCCAGCGTGATGAGGTCATCGGCGGCCAGCACATCGCGCTGCGTGCGCGCCAGGCCGTCCAGGTCCATGACCTGGTCCAGTGGCAGTTCCTGGCCCCAGCCGTATGAGAAACGCCCCCGCACGCCGGTTTCACGCATCGCGCGCAGTTCCGCATCTGCATGGGCAGGGGAGCGGGTGTTGTGGGACCAGTTGTTGACGGTGGTGATGCCCGAAGCCAGGCCTTCGGCCAGCCCCAGGCGCACGGAGCGGTAGGAGTCTTCGGGCGTATACAGCGGCCCGTACTTGAGTGTGATGGGGAAGTAGCCCATACGTGCATCGTCACCGCGCACCAGGGCGCGCAGCGAGCTGTTCCACAAATGCCAGTGGGTGTCGACAAAGCCCGGCAGCACCAGCATGCCGCGGCCTTCAATTTCCTGCACGTGGGGGAGCGCCAGCGCCTTGCCGACGGCCATGATCCGGCCATCGCGCACATGAATGTCGGCGTCTGGCAGGTTGCCCAGCGCGTCGTCCATGGTGAGCACATGGCCGCCGCGAATGACGAACTCGTTGCGCGGGCGTGTGCTGGAGCGCGTCGGCGGCGCAGCGGGTTTTGCTGCGATTTTGATGGGGTCAAGGGTCAGGGTTGACATGGCTTATTCCGCCTTCGCGCCAGAGATGCGGATCAGCCGCGCCTTCTGGCGCATGTCGGTCTGAATGAAGCGCGCAAAGTCTGCCGGCGACGAGAACACCGCATCCAGGCCGCGCCCCGTCAGGTAACGCTCACGGAAGGTGGGGTCAGCGCCGACCTCCGCCACATCGCGGTAAATCTGCTGCACGATGGCTGCAGATGTACCGCCCGTCACAAACAGGCCAAACCAGGACTCATGCGGATCGATGTCTGCAAATCCCGCCTCGCGAAGTGTCGGCACATTTGGAAACTCGGCCAGCCGCTGCTGGCGTGCCACGGCCATCGGTTTGAGTTTGCCTGCGCTGATGTGGCCCTGCGTGAGCGAAGCACCCGCCAGGGTGAGCTGCGCTTCGCCGGCCAGCACCGCGCTGACGGCAGGTGCGATGCCCTTGTACGGCACCTGGGTCATTTGTATGCCGCTGCGGGCCTTCAGGCCCTCAAAGAGCAGGTGCGGCAGGCTGCCTGAACCATAAGAGGCGTAGTTGAGTTCATTGGGCCTGGCTTTTGCCGCTGCAATCAATTCATCCAGCGTGCTGGCCGTGACGGACGGGTGCGCCACCACCATTTGCGGCAGGCTGGCGATCTGGCTGATGGGTGACAGCTCTTTCACCGCGTCGTAGGGCAGTTTGTCAAACAGGTAGGGGTTGCTGGTGATCGTGGCCTCGCTGGTCAACAAAAGCGTGTAGCCGTCGGGCGCAGCCTTGGCCACGGCCTGCGCGCCGATGATGGTGGAGGCGCCGACCTTGTTCTCCACAATGACGGGCTTGCCCCACTTCTGCTGCAGGCGGTCGGCCAGCATGCGTGCGACGACGTCCACGCCGCCACCGGGGGCGTAGGGCACGATGATCTTGACGGTGCGCTGCGGAAAGCTTTGGGCCATCGCGCCAACAGGCAAAAGGGGCAGCAGGCAAAAAGCGGCTGCGATCACTCGGGTGAAATTCATGTGTCTTTACAGGTTGTGTGGGGCAGGCGCCAGCTGGTCAGCCGCGCAACTGGGGCATCAGTTTGAAGGCGTTTTCGCGGTACACGGCCTGCAGCTCGTCAGCTGTCAGTCCGGAGGCCTGCAGGCCCGCCGCAATTCTTGCCGGATCGGCCCAGGGGTAGTCTGAGCCGAACAGGATTTGCGAGTTGGGAACGATCATTTTCAGGATACCCATGTGCACAGCATCTGCAGCCGCTGCGGTGTCGTAATAAAAGCGCCTGAGGTGGTGCAGCCGCGAGTCGGGCGGTGCCTGCTTTGCCAGCGATTCGGTGGTCTCGCCGGTCAGGTAGCGTTGGGCCCAGATGCTGCCGCCGCCATGCGACCAGATATAGCGCACGTCTGGCGTCGCTTTGGCCGTACCACTCTGGATCACGCTGACCATGGCGCGCGCCAGGTCCGAGCCCAGCTCGATATAGGTCGGCAAGATGCCGGGCTGAAAATCCCACGAGCAGCAGTTGTGCGCCGTGGCGTGCGTGTAGACCATGGCCTTGCGGCGGTTGAGCTCGGCCCAGACCGGCGCAAAGGATTTGTCTCCCAGCCATTTGTCGTCATAGCTTGACAGCAGGCCCACGCCGTCGGCCTTCAGAACATCAAACGCATATTCGATCTCACGCAGGCTGCCCTCCACATCGGGCAAGGGCAGCACGGCAAAGTGCCCATAGCGGCCCGGGTAGTCAGACTTCTGTTTCGCGGCGTATTCATTCAGTTCACGCGCCGCGCGTCGCGTTTCGGCGATGTCGCCAAACCAGACGCCCGGCTGCGTCACCGACAGAAAGGCTTTTTCAACATTGCCCTGATCCATCACTTCAAGGTCTTTGGCGATCGAAAAGCTTTTGAACTGGTCAAACCCCAGCACCGGTTTGACGGCGTTTTTGGACTCCACCAGCTTGACCCAGGCTGGGGAGAAGAAGTGATGGTGAAAGTCGAAACGTTTGGGGGCCGCACTGGGCGCGGTGATCACCGCCGGCGCCTGCGCCCATCCATTGCTGGCGGGCAGGGCTGCTGCGGCACCCAGGGCCACCAGTGATTTGAGGAAACCCCTGCGCGGGTTGCAACCCCTATGGGCGCATTGGGCGTGCCATGCGCTGGTGCCGGGTGTATGGGACGTGATGATGTTGTTCATGGTGTTTTCCTTTGGGCAGGTGGGGACCGCTTATTTGTCGCCAAAGAGTTTGTACGAAGGGTCCGCGGCGCCGGTGCGTGCACCCATCACGTACAGGCTTTTGACGTCTGCGGCAGACACGGGTTTGACCACGCGGTAGTCCATCACCGTCTGGCGGTAGTCCAGACCCCACTTGCCGCCGCGCCGCGACCATGTGTCCAGGTAACGCGAGTGCATGTAGCGCTCTTCGTAGTCGTCGCCTTTCTCCTGCTTGACCAGCAGCAACGCCGTGCCGGTGGATTCGCTGACGGCGGTGTCGCCCCGCACTTCAATCAGGATGTTGGTGATGCGGTGGTTGTTGCCCAGCATCCCGGTGTGCGCCTTGATCATCCAGTCGGTGTAGGCCGTCCAGTTGGGGAACACGGTTTTGCCGAACTCGACTTTCGCCTCCGGATGGCCTATCGACATCAGCAGGTTGCGGTCCAGCCGGTCCAGTGCACGCGGGTATTTGTAGAGCAGTTCAGTGATGGCCTGTTTGCTCAGCAACTGCTCGATCTCGGGTGCCTGCTGTGCGTGGGCGATATTGCCCGTTGTTGCTGCCATGCCGAGCAGCAAGACGCTGGCTAAAAACCGGCGGAATAGAAAGAGGGTTTGACTCATGAAAGCTCCTGTGCGTGAAAGTTCTCAAGCCTGTGATTGCATTTGCATTTGCAACTCATCAGGGCGGATTTCACTTCCGGGCAAACTATTCGTCAAACGATTAAATTTTATTGATTCATCAGAAAATCGTATGGTTTGTCCGGTTCACCTGAAACTGCCTCTCATGGCCAGCAGCCGTGATGGCTCACAAGGCACCAAAAAGAGCACACGGCAGTCGTCGCGCACTGAATTTGAGCGCTACCCGCCCCACCTGTAACAAAGGGAGGGCGGAAATCGCGCTTGACGCCTCATTTTGGTGGCATGAAACCTGCTTGCAAATGCTTCAAGTCAGGCCAATGACGGCCTGAACAGAGCTTCGCTTCAAAGCGCCGCTCGATCAATGGAACGGATAACGGTGTCCACTTCCAGGCCTCCCTTTTTGGAGCGCCTTGAGGTGGATTTTTTTTGGCTTGTCGAAAAGTGAACGAGGGTTTGTATGGCTTATTTGGTGCCGTCAGAGTTTGTGACCAAGATGGTGGACGCAGGGGAGTCCAAGATATTCATGTCGACGCGGGACACCCTGATCCGCGCTTTCATGGCGGGCGCCATCCTGGCGCTGGCCGCCTGGTTTGCCGTCACCATCAATGTGCAGACCGGCCAGCCGCTGCTGGGCGCGGTGCTGTTCCCGGTGGGCTTTGTCATGCTTTACCTGTTTGGCTTTGATTTGCTGACCGGCGTGTTTGTGCTGGCTCCGCTGGCGCTGATCGACAAGCGCCCGGGCGTCACGCTCAAGGGTGTGCTGCGCAACTGGGGTCTGGTTTTCCTGGGCAACTTCGCCGGTGCTTTCACAGTGGCCGTGATGATGGTGATTTACGTCACCAACGGCTTTTCGACACCGCCCAGCCCCGTTGGTGTTGCCATCGGTGTGGTCGGCGAGAACCGCACGCTGGGTTACCAGTCGCATGGCCTGAACGGCATGCTCACGCTGTTTGTGCGCGGCATGCTGTGCAACTGGATGGTGTCGGCAGGCGTGGTCGGTGCCATGATCTCGACCCAGGTCAGCGGCAAGGTCATCGCCATGTGGATGCCCATCATGCTGTTCTTCTACATGGTGTTCGAGCACTCGATCGTGAACATGTTTTTGTTCCCGTCGGGCCTCATGCTGGGCGCCAAGTTCACCATCATGGACTACCTGATCTGGAACGAGATCCCGACGGTGCTGGGCAATCTGGTCGGCGGCCTGGCCTTCACCGGCCTGACGCTGTACGCTACCCACGTGAAGACGGCGCCGACGCGCAACTTCCGCTAAACCGCAGCAGAACAAAAGCGCTCCGGCCCGAAGGGGCCAGGGGCGGGTGGGAGAGACCGCATGGGTGAACTGACAATATCCGCCGGGCAATATTCAGACAAGGGCCGCAAGGAGACCAACCAGGACTTCCACGGCATCTGCATGCCCAGGGGTGAGCAACTGGCGTCCAAGGGCATTGCGATTGCGCTGGCCGACGGCATCAGCAGCAGCGCTGTGAGCGATGTGGCCAGCCAGTACGCCGTGACGGGTTTCCTCGAAGACTATTACTGCACCTCGGATGCCTGGTCGGTCAAGACATCGGCCGAGCGCATTCTGAGTGCCACCAACTCCTGGCTCTACGCCCAGACGCAAAAAAGCCAGTACCGCTACGACAAGGACAAGGGCTACGTCTGCACCCTGAGCGCCATGGTCTTCAAGTCGGCTACGGCGCATATTTTTCATGTCGGTGATTCACGCATCTACCGGCTGCGCGGCAAGTCGCTTGAGCAGCTGACCACCGACCACCGCATCTGGATATCCATAGGCCAGAGTTACCTGGGCCGGGCACTCGGCATCAAGCCGCAGCTTGAGATTGACTACCAGACCCAGCAGCTTGAGGTGGGTGACATCTTTCTGCTGGCGACTGACGGTGTGTACGAGCACATCGGTGAGCAGGCCCTGGCCCGCATCATCCACGCCTGCAATGACAGCGGCAGCCATCTCGACGAGGCGGCAAAGGCGATTGTCGAGACCGCCTATGCGCACGGCAGCACCGACAACCTCACCGCGCAGGTCATACGCGTCGATGCCTTGCCCGAGCGCGCGGCCGGCGAGATCGTGCAACAGCTTGCCGGCCTGCCGGTGCCGCCCATTCTTGATGCACGCATGGCGTTTGACGGCTACAAGATCATCCGCGAGTTGCACGGCAGCAGCCGCAGCCACATCTACCTGGCGACCGATGTGGAGACGGGCATGCTCGTCATCCTCAAGGCGCCTTCGATTGACCTGCAGGGTGACGCAGCCTATATCGAGCGGTTTTTGACCGAAGAGTGGATCGCCCGCCGCATCAGCAGCGCCCATGTGCTCAAGCCCTGCATGCCCAGCCGCAGGCGCAACTTCATCTACCTGGTCACCGAGTTCATCGACGGCCAGACGCTGACCCAGTGGATGATCGACAACCCCAGGCCCAGCCTGGAGGCGGTGCGCGGCATCGTCGAGCAGATCGCCAAAGGCCTGCGCGCCTTTCACCGGCTGGAGATGCTGCACCAGGACTTGCGGCCCGAGAACGTCATGATCGACAAAACGGGCACCGCAAAAATCATCGACTTCGGCTCGACCAGCGTGGCCAGCCTGCTCGAAGCGGCGCCGGCAGACGCGCAGGCCCACATACTGGGCACCGTGCAGTATTCGGCGCCGGAGTATTTTCTGGGCGAGGGCGGCACTACGCGATCAGACTTGTTCTCACTCGGCGTCATCACCTACCAGATGCTCACGGGCCGTTTGCCCTACGGCGCCGAGGTGCCCAAAAGCCGTACACGCGCCGCGCAGAACAGCCTGCGTTATGACTCGGTGCTGCATGAAGACCGGGACATCCCGGCCTGGATTGACGGCGTGCTGCGCAAGGCCGTACACCCCAATCCGGCCAAACGCTATGGCGAGCTGTCTGAATTTTTGTTCGACCTGCGCCATCCGAACGAGGCATTTCTCAGCAAAACGCGCCAGCCGCTGCTGGACCGCAACCCGGTCGCCTTCTGGCGGGGGCTTTCACTGGTTCTGGCCTTGGCGCTGGTGGTGATGCTGGCGCTGAGAACATTCAAATAGGGTTTTTTAACGTACACGACAAAAATTTAACGTGTACGTTAAAAATGGCTGTCCAATCGGCTTTGGAAAGCCGGTGAAACCTCAAAATGGCGCCAAAACGACTGAAAAAGGCCATTTTCAGGCATCAAATTGGCATCCAGACCAATGAATATGGGTGTGGACAGCTACTGAATTTATAGCAAACCCGAGACGTTGGGTCGCATCGAATCAAACCGAGCGCCCGTCGTAATGCGTCACTGGTATGGCCTGCAGGTCTATCCCTTCGAGGCAGCGCGCGTTGATCGCCGCCATCTCCACGCCATCCGGCGCCTTCGCTTCGCCGTAGGGGTGTATGCCGCAGATGGGGCAAAAGCGGTGCTTGATCGCGTGCTTGTTGAACAGGTAGGTGCTGGTGGCTTCTTCAGGCGTGAGCAGCGTCATCTTGTTGCGCGGCACAAACCACATCAGTGTGCCCTTGCGCTGGCACATCGAGCAGTTGCAGGCCATCACAGACCTGATTTCGCCCTCGGCCTCAAATTTGATCTGGCCGCAGTGGCAGCTTCCCTGGTATTTCATGGTGGGGTCTCCTGTTGGTGCAAGTGGAAGTGGGTGGTCAATGGTCAAGAAACTGGCCGAGCTGGCCCAGCATCTGCGTCCAGCCGCCGCGGTGGTTGTCACGCGCCTGACTGTCAAAGAAGCGGTCATGCACAAAGTCGAGCGTGGTGCCTTTGTCGTCCGGCGTCATCACCATGGTCACGCGTGATACGCGATCGGGTGTGCTCTTCCAGAAAAAGCTGAACGCCAGCCGGCTGAAGGGCTGCACCTCCTGGTAGACGCCGGCGCATTCATGGGATTCGCCCTTGCTGCCGGTGAAGGCAATACGAAAGCGCCCGCCGACCTGCAGGTCAAATTCGGCAGCTGTGACCGAGCCAGGCTGGCCGGAGCCGAACCACTGGCTCAGGGCTTTGGGGTCTGTCCAGGCGTGCCAGATCCTGTCGGGGGTAACGGGGTAGTGGCGGCTGAGGCTGAGCCGGGTGGGCTCGTCTGCGCCGGCTTCTTTTGCGCTTTGGTTTTGGGTTCTGTCTGGGTTTGTGTCCATGGGGTGATTTCCTCCTGGTGGTAAAGATAGCGGCCCAGCGCATCAAGCTGCGCCGACCAGAAACGTTCATATCGGGACATCCACATCGCAGCCTCCTGCATGGGCGCGGCATCCAGCGCGCAGCGCACTACGCGGCCTTCCTTGGAGCGGGCGATCAGCCCGGCTGCCTCCAGCACGGCCAGGTGCTTCATGAAGCCCGGCAGCGACATGCCGTGTGGCTGCGACAGCTCGGTCACAGTGCAGCCGCCTTCGCCGTCCTTGAGTGCCAGTTGCGCCAGCACCTGGCGGCGTGCGGAGACCGACAGCGCGGCAAACACGCGGTCCAGTTGTTCGTCTTGAAGGTTAACCATATGGTTAAGTATTGGTGCTGGCGGTGGATTTGTCAACTGCTGCTGCGTCTGGGCATAACTTGATGTATACGTCAAAAATTTAATGTACACGGCATAAATTTAACGTACACGTTAAAACCCTCTTTGCCAAGCGCTTTCAGAGGCCCCAAAAATACGGAAACTTGACTCAAAAGCCCTTTTTTAGCCATCAAATCGGCACCTAGACCAATAGATACGGGCGTGAGAAGCTATGAATTAAATAGCAAATTTGGCGCCTGGCCGGGAGAGGTCCGGCGGTGCAGGCCTACTTGTGAAACGGCAGATGCGGACGAGCCGCCCTGACGGGCCGGGCTAAGGTGGTCTGTTTCATGCAGACAGAAGGAGCCAGCCATGCCCCACACCATTGGGCAACTCAAGCCAGCCAGCGAACTCGCCGCAACAGCGGCCGGGAAACCTTACCCCAACGACAGCCCCGAGTACCGCAAGGCACGGGTTGCCCTGCTCAAGGAAGAAATCGAACTGCGCCGCCACATCGAACGTGTGGCAGCGCAGCGCCGCACGCTTCCGCTGGGGGGCGAGGCCACGGGCTATTCCTTCCTGGACGAAAACGGCGTAACGCTCAAACTCGCAGACCTTTTTGGCAGGCACCACACGCTGGTGACTTACTTCTGGATGTACGGCCCCGAACGCGAGCGGCCATGCCCCATGTGTACGGCGCTGCTGGGCGCGATGGACACCCCCTTACGCGACATTTCCCAGCGCGTGGCATTCGCCGTCATAGGGCGCTCGCCGGTCGAAAGGCAACTGGCCTTTGCACGCGAGCGCGGCTGGCACAACCTGAAGTTTTTTCAATGCGTGGGCGATGATTTCGCCAGAGACTATCGCGGCCTGGCACCCAACGGCGATGAGTGGCCTGCGCTGGATGTCTGGTGCAAGCGCGGCAGCAAGGTGCATCACTTCTGGGCCGGCGAGATGGCCGGCACCGCAGACCCCGGGCAGGACGCACGCGGCGCGCCGGACCCCACACCACTGTGGAACATTCTTGATCTGACACCGGGTGGGCGGGGCACCGACTGGTACCCGAAGCTGGACTACGCCGAAATTTGACCGGTCATCCCGGACCTGATCCAGGGGGCGAGCTACGGCTTCGGCTGCAAAAGTGCAGGCAGTTCGGCAAGAAATGCATCGCGCGCCCTGAAGCTGGCTGTTGTTGTTTCTTCACGCGTGTCCTGGTCCAGCCTGGCAAAGACCACGGTCTGGTTTCCCCGCGTCCCCCAGCCCACAAACCAGCCATAGGCCCGCGCCTGGTCAAATTCGCCGTCTGCCTTGCGCGGATAGGCCATGCCGGTTTTGCCATGTGCCGTGAAGCCGCCGGCGGCAGGACGGGTTTCAACAATCCGGTTCACCATCTCCAGGGCATGAGGCGTGACGGGCAGTTGCCGGTTGACCAGTTTGCGCAAAAAGACGACTTGCTCCAGCGGCGATATCTTCAGTGACGAGATGATCCAGGCGCGCTCAAGGCCGTTGTTTTTACCGGGGTCGCCCGAGAAGTCGGCATTGCCGTAGCCAAAGTCTTTGGCGTACTTCGTCAACTGCTTCTCGCCCAGCTTGTGCGTGATCTGTTGCGAGTACCAGACCACCGAATATTTCAGCCAGCGTTCGGGGTCTGTGGGCTGGCGCCAGTCGTCACCGCCCCATTCGGGGTAGCCTTTCTGAAAAGGCAGGCTCGGCGTGTGTTCGTCCTTCAGGAAGCCGGAATCAAAACCCATCAGCGCCAGCGGAATCTTGAAGGTCGATGCCGGTGTGACACGTGTGCGGCAATCGCCCTGTTCAAACAGGACTTTGCCGTCCCTGGCATCGGCGATGACGGTGCAGAGCGTTGCGGCATGTGACGGGCTTGCGGCCAGCGAAGCCACCACAAGCAAAGCAGAAAAAAGCGCAGGTTTCATCCGGCAAATTTTAGGCGCGGGCTCAGGACTGAATCAGGACTTGGGGTCGCGCCAGACAAGGTAGGGGTTCAGCGGCGTGCCTCGCCACCACTGGCGCTCGGGCCCGAGTTTGAAGATGGCGAAATGCAGGTGCGGTGCGTCGGGTGATGCATTGCCCGTGCTGCCCACATAACCAATCACCTGGCCCTTGCGCAGGCTGGCACCTTCAGCCACGCCATCGGCATACCTGTCGAGGTGTGCGTAGTAATAGGCGTAGTTGCTGCCCGGGTCAAACTGGTAGAGGGTGATGCCGCCGGGCTTGCTTAAAAACAGCTTGACCACCTTGCCGTCCTCAACCGCCAGCACCGGCGTGCCGCGCGCCGCCATGATGTCGAGCGCCTCATGCGGGGCACCTGCTGCACGGGCCTGTGTGTAGGTGTCGCTGAGCTGGGCTGCACTGATACCTTGTACGGGCAGGGTGAGTGCGCGGGAGCGCAGCTGTGAAATATCGGTGTCCCCGGCGACGGGCGCTGGCGTCATGCGTTCGGGCGACGGGCTTGCGATTTGAACAGCCATCGCAGGTTCCGGCCGGGGTGTCGGGCTGGCCTGCGGCTCAGGCTGTCTGGCCTCTTGTAAGGCTGGTGGCTTGACCTGCGTCGAAGTCTCCATGCGGCGGCCAAACGTCACCGCCGCGGCGAGCACCAGCAAGGCGCACCCTGCAAGCGCTGCCCGCCGGAGTAAAACGCGAGCCACGGACATCACGCCTTGACGTTGACCTTGAATCCGGCCTTGGCCAGCAGCGCCAGGCGCTCGGCGTCCCAGTTGGTCATGTGGATGCAGCCATTGGTTTCAGAATGGCCCACGTTCGACGGGTTGGGCGTGCCGTGAATGCCCCAGTGCGGTTTGGTCAGGCCCAGCCAGATGCTGCCGACAGGGTTGTTGGGGCCAGGTGCGATGTCTACCTTCTGCGCGTCTTTGGGTGCATTTTTCAGCAGCGCCGGGTTGTAGGTGAAGCCGGGGTTCTTCACTTCGTTCTTGATGGCCATCATGCCCAGCGGCAGCGGGTCGTTCTTTTCATTGCCGATGCTGATCGGGAAACCGGCCACCAGACGCTGGTCAGTATCCAGAACGTAGAGCACGCGCTCGGACTTGTCGATCTGGATCGACGCTGCGCGGGTCGGCGTGGCGCTTGCGGCCACATTGGGCACGATGATGTCCTTGCCGGCTTCAATCTTTTTGCCACCATTGAGCTGCTTGAGGTAGCCGGTGCTGCTGTGGAATTTTTCGGCCATCGCTTCGTCGACGGATTCATACACCAGTGCCTTGAGTTTGGCGCGTTCGTCCATGGCGACAGGCGTTTTCTCGAAAGGGCCGGCCAGGTCCTTGTCGGTCGCGGTATAGGTCGTCAGCAATGGCGCACCGTCCTTGCGCAGCGAGGCCCAGGTTTCTGCCGTCACCGTACCGGTTTCCTTCAGATCATGTGCGGTCTGGTAGGCCTTGACCATGCGCTGCATGTTGGCCGCAAAACGCCCGTCGATCTCGCCGCAGGAGAACCAGGCGCGGTCCAGCATGATCTGCGCACGCGCCACAGCTGCACCCTGGCTGCCGCTGCGCAGCAGGGGCGTGTCAGTGGCATTGTTGAAGGTCTCGATGTCAAACGGCTGGCTGTTTTCGGCTTTTGCCTTTTTGGATTGGGCAGCCCACGCATCGATGCCTGTCAATCCCAGCCCGGCGAGGCACAGGGCGGAAACAAGAATGCGTCGGGAGAGATGGCTGGATGGGGTCGTGTGCGACATGAACGGGCTTTCAAAGTAGTCGCATCAGTCTGGATGATGCCGCGTCCGTCAGATGTAAGCAGGTGCGCCTGAGCGCAGTCAGATTTTTGCGCTGCCCAAGGCGGGTCCAAACGACAGGCGGCGACTCAGGTCGTGATGCCGCCAGAATGCAGAAATTCCTGCAGGGCAGAAAAATCAAGCGGCTTGGTCAGGTGGGCGTCAAAGCCTGCGGAGATTGCCCGGCTCCTGTCTTCGTCAGTGCCGTAGCCGGTCAGGGCCGCTACCGTGATGCGGTCGCCACCGGGCATGGCGCGCAAGGCTTCGTGCACCTCATAGCCGTTCATTCCCGGCATGCCAATGTCGAGCAAGATGACCTGTGGCAACTGCTTGCGCGCCAGCTCAAGCGCAGAGGGGCCGTCATACGCCACTTTGACCTGGCAATCCATGAGCCGCAGGATTTCAGCCAGGCTGTTGGCGGCGTCGCGGTTGTCGTCCACGATCATCACCATTGGGCCTGGTGGCGTGACTGGCGCGTCTTCGCCGGTCGTATCGGCGCTGGAGGCATTGGGTAAAAAGAAGCTGAACGTACTGCCCAGCCCCAAACCCGGGCTGGTTGCACTCAGTGCACCTCCATGCATTTCGACGAGCGAGCGCGCCAGTGTCAGGCCAATGCCCAGCCCGCTTTCCCGCGCTGCTGTCTGGGCATCACCTTGTGAGAATAATTCGAAAATCTGGGTAGTGGCGTGCGGCGACAGCCCCGTGCCGTTGTCACGCACCGAAGTGTGCAGCTGTGCGCCTTCCCGCCAGACTTTCATCTCGATCAGGCCGTCCTCGGGCGTGTATTTGGCTGCGTTGGTGAGCAGGTTTTGCAGCACCTGGGCGAGGCGCGTCGCGTCGCCCTGAACCCACAGGCCGTTGTCGGGCATGTCGACCGTGAGGCGGTGACGCCGTGCATCCATGAGAGGGCGCACGGCCTCGATGGAGCGGGCCACCACCTGCGGATAGGACACCTGTTCGGCCTTGAACCGTATCTTGCCCGTTGTCAGGCGGCCGACGTCGAGCAGGTCATCAACCAGGCGGGTCATATGGGACAGCTGCCGGTCAATCATGTCGCGGCTGTTGCGCACCATCGGGCTGGCAGAGGGTTCGAGCTGGAGGATGGTCACTGCATTGCGTATGGGGGCCAGGGGGTTGCGCAGTTCGTGCGCCAGCATCGCCAGGAATTCGCTCATGCGCTTGCTGGAGTTTTCAAGCTCGGACAGGCGCCGGCGTTCCGTCATGTCGCGCGTCACTTTTGCAAAACCGCGCAACTGTTTCTGCGCGTCATAGACCGGCGAAATAACCACGTTGGCCCAGAATACCGAGCCGTCCCGGCGGACGCGCCAGCCTTCTTCTTCAGCCCGGCCTACCGCCAGGGCCGTCACCAGCTCGGCCTCGGGCAGCCCTTTTTCCTGGTCCTCGGGCGTGTAGAACATGCTGAAATGCCGGCCTATGACCTCCGGCGCG
>JAZKCB010000034.1:0-21358 GCA_040388335.1 Pseudomonadota bacterium
GCACCAGGGGAAAGTCTTCAGCCGGCAGGGTCTGCAGCGTGAAGCGGCTCTTGCCACCCTTGAGGATCAGCTTGTTCTGCGCCGACTCGAGCGACACGGTCTGATCGCTGGGCATGGAGCGCAAGATGTCGATGAGCTTGCGTGCACCCACGGTGGTGGTGAAGTTGCCGGCGTCGCCGTCCAGCTCTGCGGTGGTGCGGATCTGGATTTCAAGGTCGCTGGTCGTCAGCTGCAGCTGCGGACCGGTCTTACGGATCAGCACGTTAGCGAGGATGGGCAAGGTGTGCCTGCGCTCCACGATGCCGGCAACCGATTGCAGTACCGACAAAACTTTATCCTGGGTGGCTTTCAGAACGATCATGACTTCCTCTTGTTCTTTCTCTTTAATTCTTTAATTCAAATTAGTAGTAGTAGTAAGGGCAGCTGCTATCTGTGGATAGCGCTATTTTCCCCTTTTTAATCAAACACTTGGCGATTGTTTAACCTTGTGTTGAATACCCCTGTGAGACCTGCTGCGAAACATGAACAACTTTTGGTTTTGGCCCTGGCCTGTGGATAAGCCATGGGTTGTTCAAAACTTATACCCATAGTTATCAGGACCGGGTTTACCCGTGCTTTATCCCCTGTTTTGTCATCCTGGACTTGATCCGGGATCCATGACTTTGATTGAGGCGCTGTTGAATACGGGGTCATGGATTGCGGATCGAGTCCGCAATGACGGTCAAGGAAGTTGATGGCAGGAAACATCTTCATCATCCCTTGAGAGTCTGTTCAAGCACGTGCAGCTGCTGGTTGAGCTCGGTCATCTGCTGGCGCTCTGCAGACATCTTGCGCACGGCATGCAGCACGGTGGTGTGGTCACGGCCACCAAAGAGCTCGCCGATCTCTGGAAGGCTCTTCTGGGTGAGTTCCTTGGCCAGGTACATGGCAATCTGGCGCGGCCGGGCAATGCTGGCAGGGCGCTTCTTGGAATACATGTCGGCGACCTTGATCTTGTAATAGTCGGCGACGGTTTTCTGGATGTTCTCGACCGAGATCTGGCGGTTTTGTATGGAGAGCAGGTCGCGCAGGGCTTCGCGGGCCAGCTGGATGGAGATTTCCTTCTGGTTGAAACGCGAATAAGCCAGGATCTTGCGCAGGGCGCCTTCCAGTTCACGCACGTTGGAGCGCACGTTCTTGGCGACAAAGAAGGCAACCTCTTCAGGCATGACGGCAGACTCGGCGGCGGCCTTGTTGATCAGGATGGCGACGCGCATCTCCAGCTCGGGGGGTTCGATGGCGACCGTCAGGCCGGAGTCGAAACGCGACACCAGACGCTCATGAATGTCTGTCAAACCCTTGGGATAGGTGTCTGACGTCATCACGATGTGGGATTTTTTTGTCAGCAGCGCTTCAAAGGCGTTGAAGAATTCTTCCTGCGTCCGGTCCTTGTTGGCGAAGAACTGGACATCGTCAATCAGCAATAAATCGAGTGAGTGGTAGCGCTCTTTGAACTCGTCAAAAGTCTTGCGCTGATAGGCTTTAACCACATCCGAGACAAATTGTTCCGCGTGGATGTAGAGAACTTTTGCCGCGGGGTTGTCAGCCAGCAATTTATTGCCTATCGCGTGCATCAGGTGGGTTTTGCCCAAACCAACCCCGCCATATATAAAAAGCGGGTTGTAAAGCTGGCCCAGGCTGCTGGCCACATGCATGGCAGCGGCGCGGCCCATACGGTTGGCCGTGCCTTCAATCAGGGTGTCAAACGTCAGCGCGGTGTTGAGCCGGTTCTTGAAAGGCGCGCCGGCGACGTCTTCAGCGACACCAATGCCGACAGGTTCAGGAATGTCGGAACCTTCAAAACTGCGTGTAATGGAAGCCGATTTATTGGGCGCTTCACGAGGAGCGAGTGCTAACTCTAGCTGAACGCTGTGGCCTGAAACCTTTTCAAGCAGCGCAGAAATTCGGGCGGCGTATTGGGCACGTATCCAGTCGAGCTTGAAGCGGTTGCCAACCTGAATGGTGACTTTGGAGAGGTCTTCGGCAACGTCAGCGGCAAGCGGACGAATCCAGGTATTGAATTGCTGTTCGGGCAATTCCTGGGCGAGATGGTCAACGCAGGTCTGCCACAAACTGTGGCTTGTGCTCAGCGCTGAAGCTTCACTCATCTCGGCTCCGGTTGGCCGCATTGATAATCGTTGTCATTGAGCGCTTGTGGATATTCTTTGTTTTTGGCAGCGGCAATTCTACCTGTGAGGGTAAGTTATCCACAAATTAAATTGTTGCGGGTTTAAACCTATACCCGGCCTGACAGAGAGGTTTTGTGCACCGGGCGCTCTGGCATCGATCGCTTCTCAGCCATCGCAGCAAATAAGCGGCCTAACTGGTTGCCAGACATGGGAAATCTGCGATAATCATGGGTTTCCCTGATTCGAGTCCCGGGCTAGAAACTTCGATTTGTCGATTTAGATGATTGATGTTTGTGTGTCGGCAACATGTGCCGGCTTGCTGGCGGACGCTGGTCAGCGGTCAAAAAGGCGGGCACGTCGCTTCAAGACTTGAAGAAGTTTTAAAGCAAAAGCGGGCTGGCCAAAAACAGCAACAGTAACCAGTAGAGCAGTCACCATGAAACGCACATACCAACCATCCAAAGTCAAGCGCGCACGTACGCACGGTTTCCTGACCCGCATGAAGACCCGCGGCGGCCGCGCAGTGATTGCTGCACGCCGCGCCAAGGGCCGCAAGCGCCTGGCTGTCTAAGCTTCGCGCTGAAGGCTTCCTCAGGCCAGTGTTGGGCGGAGTTTTGTGCAAAGGCTTAAAACCCGACCCCAGTTCCAGGCGGTTCTTGCGGGCAGCGTGATTGCCAAAACAGAGCATTTTGTTTTGCACCGCAATCGCCTTGAAGCGACCGCCCCAGCAATCGGGCCTGATGCAGCGAAGGAACTTTCTTCGCGCAGAACCATTCCAGATAACGGCACTGCCGCGCCTGCTGACGTGACCGCACCGGCTTTGTTTCCGGTGCGCGACATCTGGATAGGTGCCATGGTGCCCAAGCGCTGGGCCAAGCGTGCTGTCACACGCAACGCCATCAAAAGGCAGATCTACAACGTGAGCGCCGATTCCATGCAGAACTACCCACAGGCCGCCTTTCTGGTCCGCTTGCGGCGTGAGTTTTCGCGCAAGGAATTTTTGAGCGCCACCTCGATGCAGCTAAAAGAAGCAGTGCGCATTGAAGTGCAGACCTTGATGAAAGCTGGTGCCGTCTCCACGTGAGGCGGAGCCCGTCTTTGCGTATGAAACCCTTTCTGATCATCCTTTACCGTTTGCCGCAAACCATCCTGATGAGTTTGGTCAAGGCTTACCGTTTGCTGCTCAGCCCATGGCTGGGCTCTTCATGCCGTTTTGAGCCGACCTGCTCTGCCTATTCATTGCAGGCGCTGCAGGAATACGGTGCCGTTCACGGCACATACCTGACATTGCACCGTCTTGTGCGTTGCCAGCCCTGGTGCGATGGCGGCCACGACCCCGTGCCGCTACGCGAATCGCCGGCTGGCAAATCCCTGTTTACCCATCTGGTCACACCTGTGACTTCCATCCCCTCTAAAAAGAAGCCGTCATGAACGACATCCGCCGCACCATTTTGTGGGTGATTTTTGGTTTTTCCATGGTCCTGCTCTGGGATCAGTGGCAGGTCCATAACGGCCAGAAGCCGACTTTCTTCCCGAGCGCCGCAAGCTCCAAAGCCGTTGCACCGGCCGCCACCGCGCCTGCTGCCTCGTCGGCATCTGTGCCTGGCGGTGCGCCGTCGGCAGTGCCTTCGCCAATTGCAACCGCGACGACCGGCGCACCTGGCGTTGTGTCGGCACCCGGCAGCGTTCCACCTGCGCCACTGCAAGGCGTGAAGGAACGCATTGTTGTCACCAGCGATGTTTTCACGCTGACCTTTGACACCGAAGGCGGCACGCTGATCAAGTCCTCGTTCAACAAGTTCAAGGACCAGGCAGACAAGGAGCATGGCTTTGTTCTGCTCGACGAAAGCACCAATCGTGTTTATGTGGCGCAGACTGGCCTGGTGTCCAACACGCCGGGCAACCTGTTGCCAACACACAAAACCATCATGACGGCGGTGCCTGGCGAACGCAGCCTGAAAGATGGCCAGAACGAACTGGTCGTGAAGTTTGAATCGCCGGATGTCGGCGGTGTCAAGCTGATCAAGACTTACACCATCAAGCGCGGAGCCTATGACGTTGCCGTGCGCCATGACGTGATCAATACCGGTAGCACTGCCGTGTCGCCGCAACTTTATTTCCAGCTGGTTCGCGACGGCAACAAGCCGCCGGGCGAGTCGTCGTTCTATTCAACCTTCACCGGTCCGGCGATCTACACCGAAGCCAAGAAGTACCAGAAGATTGAATTCAAGGACATTGAAAGCAACAAGGTGGATGTCGAGAAAACGGCAACCAATGGCTACATTGCCATGGTGCAACATTACTTTGCATCGGCCTGGATTCTGGGTGACGGCATCAAGCGCGACCTGTTCGAGCGCAAGGTGGACACCAACCTCTATGCCGTCGGCATGATCACGCCCATTGATGCGATTGCACCGGGTGGCAGCAAATCCATAGACGCCAAATTCTTCGTCGGCCCACAGCAGGAAAAAACGCTTGAAGCCCTGGCCCCTGGCCTGGAACTGGTCAAGGACTATGGCTGGCTGACCATCCTGGCCAAGCCTCTGTACTGGTTGCTGGACAAACTGCATGGCTTTATCCAGAACTGGGGTTGGTCCATCGTTGCACTGGTGCTGTTGTTGAAGATCGCTTTCTACTGGCTCAATGCAAAGGCTTATTCCAGCATGGCCAAGATGAAGTCCATCAACCCCAAGATCATGGAAATGCGCGAGCGCCTGAAAGACAAGCCTCAGGAAATGCAGCAGCAGATGATGAAGATCTACAAGGAAGAAAAGGTCAACCCGATTGGCGGCTGCTTCCCCATCATGATCCAGATTCCTGTATTTATTGCGCTGTACTGGGTGCTGCTTTCAAGCGTTGAAATGCGCGGCGCGCCGTGGATCCTGTGGATTCGCGATCTGTCATCGCCAGATCCTTATTTCATCCTGCCCGTTGTCATGACGCTCACGACCATGCTGCAAACGGCGCTGAACCCCGCACCACCTGACCCGATGCAGGCCAAGCTGATGTGGTTCATGCCGCTGATCTTCAGTGTGATGTTCTTCTTCTTCCCGTCCGGCCTGGTGCTGTACTGGATTACCAACAACATTTTGTCGATTGCGCAGCAGTGGGTCATCAACACCCGCATGGGTGTGCCACCACAGTTCAACCTGCCTAAATTTAAGTAACCCCCCGAAGCGTCTTCGACGCCTCCCCCCGGGGGGCGACATCTGCGGCCCGGCAAAGCCGGTTCCGCGCTGTCACTGGCGAAGAGACCTTCCTGGAAGATTGAAAATAAAAAAGGGCCGCTTCGCGGCCCTTTGCGTTTCAGACATTTAACATTGCGCCAGAATGCTTGCCCGCCATCATGACCCCATCGTTGCGATCGCCACCGCCCCAGGCCGTGGTGCAGTCGGCATTGTGCGCGTGTCGGGCAAAGACATCACACCTGTTATCCAGGCCATCTGCGGTAAATCATTAACCCCCCGAATGGCGACCTATTTGCCATTCACGGATGCCTCTGGCGATGCGATTGATCAGGGCCTGGCGATTCATTTCCCGGCGCCCAACTCATACACCGGCGAAGATGTGCTGGAGTTACAGGCCCATGGGGGGCCTGTAGTGCTGCAGCTATTGCTCGCGCGTTGTCTTGAAGCCGCTGCCGCCATCAACCCCGCAACTGGCCAGGCCTGGCTGCAACAAATGCGCGTCGCACAGCCTGGCGAATTTACCGAGCGCGCTTTTCTTAATGACAAGATCGATCTGGCGCAGGCCGAAGCCATCGCTGACCTGATTGATGCCAGTACGGAGACGGCGGCACGTTCAGCGGCGCGCTCCATGTCGGGTGAGTTCTCGCTGGAGGTGAATGCGCTGCTTGAGCAGCTAATCCACTTGCGCATGCTGGTCGAGGCGACGTTGGACTTTCCGGAAGAAGACATCGACTTCTTGCAGAAAGCAGATGCACAAGGTCAGCTTGTACGCCTCCAGCAAACGCTTGCCGGCATCATGCAGCGTGCTGGCCAGGGGGCCATCCTGCGCGAAGGCATCAAGGTGGTCATTGCCGGCCAGCCCAATGCCGGGAAGAGCTCGCTGCTCAATGCCCTTGCGGGCGCAGAACTCGCCATCGTCACGGCGATTGCAGGCACCACGCGCGACAAGGTCACGCAGCTCATACAGGTCGACGGTGTACCGCTACATGTTGTCGACACGGCGGGTTTGCGCGACGCTCTGGACGAGGTTGAAAAAATTGGCGTTGAACGCGCCTGGACAGAAATCGAAAGCGCCGATGCGGTTCTTTTCCTGCATGACCTGACCCGGCAGCACACAGCCGATTACCAGGCTGGTGACACGTACATAGCTGCCACGCTGGCAAAAAAACTGCCGCACAACACGCCCGTGATAGACGTCTGGAACAAGTCCGATGTGATCGCCATCGGCCGCCATGATGGCGGCATCGTCATCTCGGCAAAAACCGGCCTTGGCCTTGAGCAGCTGCGCCAGCGTCTCATGGAGGTGGTGGGCTGGCAATCTGCGCCCGAGGGCGTCTTCATGGCGCGTGAACGGCATGTTCATGCCCTGCAAAACGTGGACGGACAGCTTGTGCGCGCGTCTGCACAACTGCTTTCGAGAGTGCCTGCGCTTGATTTGTTGGCAGAAGACCTGCGCCAGGCGCAACTTCATTTGAGCGAAATCACGGGCCAGTTCACGCCAGACGACTTGCTGGGCGAGATTTTTTCCAAATTCTGTATTGGAAAGTAGTCGCGGCGGCTTTGCGCTCCTTCAATCCAAAGTATTCATGTATCAGGTGTAAGTGGGCGTTAACAACGCTTGCCGACTCACGTTGGCGAAGGTATCTTCCGTGCACCATGAGCGCAGCCCTCCCCGGAAATCTCCACTTTGACATCCGCGGCTTGGCCAATGCCATTGCCAACTGCAATGCCAGTGATGCCCTGCGTTGCCAGTTGTCGCCGCAGAAGTGGGACATTCTGGCCAGCTACATGCAGCCCTTTGCCCTCGAAAGCGGCCAGGTGCTGATTGAACAGGGCGCCAGCGACAGGACGATTTATTTTGTTGAAAGAGGCACCCTCAGCGTGCACTACGAAGATGAAAAGTCTCGCGTCCGAATGGCGCTGGTGGGACCCGGCACCGTGATTGGTGAGGGATCGTTTTTTTCGCACCAGGCGCGCAGTGCCACTGTCCAGGCCTCCGGGCCGTGCAAGCTCTGGAGCCTGACCCCCATGCGCTTTCTGGAGCTCGGCAATCGCCAGAGCCCATTGGCGCTGGAACTGACCATGGCGATGGGGGGTGTGATGGCCAAGAGGCTTTACAACCGCCCCAAACGTGTCGCGGTGACCTGAGCGCGAGCCCTGCTGCCCCGTTGAATCCGCATTTCACCAAGCGGTTGTCACGTTCCGCCACGGCATCCTGGGGTCTTCTTTCGTGACTTATTACCAGACTCGCGTACTTCTGGTTACTAGCGGTTTGATTGTCGGGTCAGGCGGCAGTCGGCAAAAAGCCCCGCTTTGCGTAAACTGCAGCAAAGCGCAGTCCGGTTTTTATCGAGGGCTTTGGGTCATCTGTTGACCTGAAGCAAAGCTGGACACACAAGCCCTACTTTTATTTCGGGATTCAGAAAATGTCCGTCTTCAATTGGTTCTCACGCAAATCCAGTCACGCACTGCCTTCTGGCGCAACGGACAGCAGCGGCATGCGTGACAGCCATGGACGTTCGCTGCCATCGCCCCGGGACAAGTCTGCGGCAACCGCAGCCAATACGGCTGCCAGGGCGCCTGTTGCCGACACTGCCGGCCGCAGCGAGTTACGCAAGGCTAGGCGTCATGCCCGGCGTGAGCAGCTGTACGTTGCCGTGCGCGAAGCCATGACGCGCGCCGGCGTGCTGGCAGCCAGCTATAAATTCAAGGTGTTGTCGCTGGACCAGCGCGGTGACCAGTTTCTCGTCATGATGGATGTCGCCCCGGAATTGGGCCGCCAGTCTGACAGGCTGGCTGACGTCGAGTCCCTGATCGTGCAAACCGCAAAAGCACGTTTCGAGATTGTGGTGACTTCTGTCTACTGGCGTTCTGATAACAGAGCGCCGGCTTACCGGGGTCTTGCAAGCGGCCATGAGCCAGCCGCCGCTACCGCCACTTCGGACACGCATACATCCCTCAACATGCCCGTCAAAAAGCCGGCCTCCCGCTATGACCCGATCCAGGATGATGAAGTGGCTGCATTCAAGCAGGCGCTGGCAGCGGCGTCTGCTGCCCCCTCATCAGTCGATGCGAGCGGCAAGACCCGGACGGGCCTGCATTCATACACCTTGCTGACCGGTTTTGAAGACACTGAAATGCCGGAGTCGGCTGCGGTACCCGCGCTGAGCGCGACCCAGTACGGCGACCTCAATTGAACATTGCGCTGCGGATCGCGCACCGGCCCTAGTGGCCCCCGAAGTCCACCAGGGTAAATAGCGGCAAGCCAGCGGCCTTGATTTTCTGTGAGCCACCCAGTTCGGGCAAGTCCACAATCGCCGCACCCTCCGTCACAACCGCGCCCAGCTTTTCAAGCAAATTCTTGCCCGCCATCATGGTTCCACCAGTCGCGATCAGGTCATCAATCAGCAGTACGCGCTGGCCCCGGGTGACAGCATCGGTGTGCAGTTCGACGGTGGCATTGCCGTATTCAAGCTCATACGTCTCCTGTATTGTGGTGAAAGGCAGTTTTCCCTTCTTGCGGATCGGTACAAAGCCAATGTTCAACTCGTAAGCTACGACGGCACCCAGAATAAAGCCACGCGCATCCAGGCCTGCGATCACGTCTGGCCGCAACTCCGGGTCCATATAACGGTGCACAAACGCATCAATCAGCACACGGAAAACCTTGGGGTTTTGCAAGAGCGGCGTGATGTCCCGAAACTGCACGCCGGGCGCAGGCCAGTCTGGCACGGTGCGAATATGGTTTCTGAGATAAGCGCTGATGCCCGCGCGATTGAGGTTTTGAAGTTCTGGCATGTGGGTTGGCCTTCTCAGGCGGCAGGATTGTTTTTGGGAGAACGGCGGCGCAGAAGATTTTCCTCTGCCATCGCCAGGGCGCCGGGTTTGCCTGAAAGCACCAGCGTGTCGCCACCTTCGAGCTTGACGTCTTCATCCAGGTCTGCGGGCTTGCCGTTGGCCCGGCGCAGGCTAATCACCCGCACACCGGCCGCATGCAGAGCGAATGCGCTCAGCAACTGGTCTACAGCGCGGGTACCCACCGGCAAGGTGACGGTGGTCAGCCGCTCCTCATCAAGCTCATTGACGGTGTCGTCGTCGGCACCCCGGAAGTAGCCGCGCAGCAGGTTGTAGCGTGCGTCACGCTGCTCCTGCACCACACGTATCACGCGCCGCATGGGCACGCCGACAAGCGCGAGCGCATGGCTTGCAAGCATCAGGCTGCCCTCTATGGCTTCCGGCACGACCTCCGTGGCACCTGCGGCCTGGAGTTTTTCAAGATCATGGTCGTCGACAGTGCGGACGATCACCGGGACGGTTGGCGCATGGGCGCGCGCATTGGCCAGTACCTTGAGCGCACTGGCCGTGTCGAGGTAGGTCACAACCACCGCACTTGCGCGGGCAAGGCCGGCAGCCATCAAGGCCTGCAGACGGACTGCATCGCCGAACACCACCGAGTCACCTGCCGCGGCGGCTTGCCGGACACGGTCCGGGTCCAGATCGAGCGCCATATAGGGAATGCCTTCGCCCTCGAGCATGTGACCCAGGTTCTGGCCGCAGCGTCCATAGCCACAAATGATGACGTGCTTGTCGGCGTTGATGGACTTACGTGCAATCGTTGTCATCTGCAGTGACTGTTGCAGCCACTCGCTGGACACCAGCTTCATCACGATCTGGTTGCTGTACATGATGATGAAGGGCGTGGCCAGCATCGACAGCACCATGCTGGCGAGAATGGGATTGAGCAGGTTGACGGGAACCAGCTGGCTGTCATTGGCCAGTGTCAGCAGCACAAACCCGAATTCGCCGGCCTGTGCCAGATACAGGCCTGTACGCAGGGAAACACCTGCCGTCGCACCCAGCGTCTTCGCCAGTCCGGTCACCAGGACGAGCTTGAACAGCACGGGAAGGGTGGCTAGCACGAGCACCAGTGGCCAGCGCTCCAGCACGATGTGCCAGTCCAGCATCATGCCGACGCTGATAAAAAACAGGCCGAGCAGGACGTCGTGAAATGGCCGGATGTCGGTTTCCACCTGGTGCTTGAACTCGGTTTCGGAAATCAGCATACCCGCGATGAACGCGCCAAGCGCCAGGCTCAGGCCGGCGAGCTCGGTGAGCCATGAAAGCGCCAGCGTCACCAACAACAGGTTGAGCACGAAAAGCTCTTCACTTTTGCGGCGCGCCACGATGGTCAGCCACCAGCGCATGACGCGCTGGCCGCCGGTCAGCAGTATGCCGACAAGCACGGCGGCCTTGAGGCCTGCGAGGGCGAGTGCAAGAAATAGCTTGTCGGGTGAAGAGCCCAGCGCAGGGATCAGTACCAGCAGCGGCACCACGGCCAGATCCTGGAACAAAAGCACGCCCATGATGCGCTTGCCGTGCTCGGACTCCAGCTCAAGCCGTTCGGCCAGCAGCTTGACGACGATGGCCGTACTGCTCATGGCGATGGCGCCTGACAGCGCAAGCGCGGTCTGCCACTCCATCTTCCAGAGCGAGGGCGCCATGCTCGCGAGAAACAGCGATCCCAGGGTGGCCAGCAGGACGGTCAGCACCACCTGCAGCAGCCCCAAGCCGAAAACGTGGCCGCGCATGGAGCGCAGTTTGGGCAGGTTGAACTCCAGCCCGATGACGAACATCAGGAACACCACACCAAACTCACCGAGATGCCGCACACCCTCGGCGTCTTGCGAAAGTGCCAGCGCATGCGGCCCGATCAGCACACCGACAGCCAGGTAGCCGAGCATGGGCGGCAGTTTGAGCGAACGGCAGGCCACCACCCCGAGCACTGCGGCCAGCAGATACAGCAGGGTCAGTTCAAGTGCGCTCATGCTTTGATGGTAGCCGAGGCGGTAGCTGCCAGCGGGGATGCAGAAGCTGTTTTGCGCTAAAAAACCCTCAGGCGTCCAGTCAGGTATGCATCGATAGAATGCTGTGATGACTTCCGACGCGCTTCCCTTTGATGCACAGCAGGCGCAGGCTCTGGCCCGCAAGACCTTTGAAATTGAAGCGGCAGCCGTATTGGGCCTGGCGAGCCGCATCGGGCCGGAGTTTGCAGAGGCTGTGCAAATCATGCTGGCCTGTCGCGGCCGGGTTGTGGTCATGGGCATGGGCAAGAGCGGCCACATTGGCCGCAAGATAGCCGCCACACTCGCATCGACGGGAACGCCGGCCATGTTCGTGCACCCTGCGGAGGCCAGCCACGGAGACCTGGGGATGGTCACGGAGGCTGACGTGGTGCTGGCCATCTCAAACAGTGGTGAAAGCGCCGAGTTGACCGCCATCCTGCCAGTGCTGAGCCGCCAGGGCGTGCCGCTGGTGGCGATCACGGGCGGCGCCCAGTCGGCGCTGGCAAAACAGGCGCGTGTCACACTGGACAGCAGCGTGGCGCAAGAGGCCTGCCCGCTCAATCTGGCGCCTACCGCGAGCACAACGGCGCAACTCGCCCTGGGCGATGCGCTGGCCGTCGCACTGCTGGATGCACGCGGCTTCAAGGAAGAAGATTTTGCGCGCTCGCATCCCGGCGGCGCACTTGGGCGCAAGCTGCTCACCCATGTCAGCGATGTCATGCGTAGCGGCGATCAGGTGCCGCGTGTGATGCCCGATGCCAGTTTTACGGATCTGATGCGCGAGATGAGCAGCAAGGGCCTTGGCGCTTCAGCGATTGTCGATGCGGAGCAGCATGTGCTGGGCATCTTCACCGATGGTGATTTGCGTAGGCTGGTGGAAAAAGGCGTTGACCTGCGCAGCGCAAGGGCCGGTGAGGTCATGCATGCCAACCCGCGCACGCTGCGCGCCGGTGCGCTGGCTGTTGATGCGGTTGAACTGATGGAAAAGCACAGCATCACCAGTGTGCTGATCGTTGATGAGGGGGGTGCCTTGTGCGGCGCCCTGAACAGCAACGACCTGATGCGGGCGAAAGTTATCTAAACATGACCGCCACGCCTTTGACTTCACCTGCCGTGCCGGCCCCTGCCTTGAACTTTGCACCTGAGCTGTTGTTCAAGGCGCAAGGTATCAAGGTCGCTTTCTTTGACATTGATGGTGTGCTGACGGACGGTGGCCTGTACATGTCGGAACATGGCGAAACACTCAAACGTTTTAATACCCTTGATGGTCATGGCCTCAAGCTTTTGCAGAAGGCAGGCATCACTCCCGCCGTGATTACCGGCCGGGACAGCCCGGCATTGCGCGTGCGGCTGGATGCGCTAGGCGTCATCCATACGCATTTTGGTACAGAAGAAAAACATCCTGCCGCAGAGATCACATTGGACGCGCTTGGACTGGACTGGTCACAGGCAGCTGCCATGGGCGATGACTGGCCCGACCTTCCGGTCATGCGGCGTGCCGCGTTCAGTGGTGCCCCGGCCAACGCCCATGCAGAAGTCAAGGCGGTAGCGGATTTTGTGACCCAGGAGTCGGGCGGCCACGGCGCGGCGCGGGCCTTTTGTGACTTGCTGATCATCGCCAGCGGACGCTATGCATCATTGCTTGAGGCATACCGCGCGTGAGTACGGCAGTGATATCCCTGACGAAGGTCTTGCGTGCCTTGCGTGAGCCATGGCGCAATACGCTGCGCCTGTGGGACCATGTTTCAATTTACCTGCCTCTGCTGCTCATGGGCGGTCTGGCGCTGGGCACTTATTGGCTGGTTCGCAATTCACCAGTTTTTGCCGGGCCGGAAGCCGCGAAAGAAGCGAAGCATGAAACCGACTACTTCATGCGCAAGTTCACCATCAAAACCTATGATGAAACTGGCCGCCTCAAGAGTGAAATTTATGGCACCGAAGCACGCCATTACCCTGACACCGATACCCTGGAAATCGACGCACCGCGTATTCGAAGCATCAGCGATGCAGGCCGGCTGGTGGTCTCAACAGGCAATCATGCACTGTCAAACGGGGATGGTTCGGAAGTGCAATTGACGGGCAATGCGCGCGTTGTCCGCGAAGCCACCAGGGACGCCGACGGCAACGATCTGCCGCGCATGGAGTTCCAGGGCGAGTTCCTGCATGCCTACATCAACGATGAGCGCGTGAAATCGCACAAGCCGGTGGTGTTGATTCGGGGCGCGGACCAATTCACCGGCGACACCTTTGCGTACAACAACCTCACCGGCATTGCTGACCTCAATGGCCGGGTCAAGGGTTTGCTGGTACCCCGGGTCGCCGTGCCCGTACCGCCGCGGCGATAAAGACTTCACAAACCAGACAAGCCAGGAGTCAATGTGTCCAGACTTGTGTTTATTACCGGCGCATCCAGCGGCATAGGCCAGGCGCTGGCATGGCGTTTTTTCCAGGCGGGCTACCGGCTTGCGCTGGTGGCGCGCCGTACGGCAGAAGTCCAGTCGTGGGCCGTAGCACATTCGATCAATGCCGACAGCTACAGGATCTACAGTGCCGATGTGTCGGATGTCGACAGCATTGTTGCCGCCGGCCGTGACTGCATGGCTGCCCAGGGCGTGCCCGACGTCGTCATTGCCAATGCCGGCATCAGTATCGGCATCAATACCGCCATACGCGAAGACCTGGATGTGATGCGCCAGATTTTTGCCACCAACAACATCGGTATCGCTGCAACCTTTCATCCTTTTATCGACGCCATGAGCCAAAGGGGTTCGGGTGCACTGGTTGGCATCGGCAGCGTCGCCGGCATCCGCGGCCTGCCGGGGCATGGCGCTTACTGCGCGAGCAAGGCGGCAGTCATTGCCTATTGCGAAAGCCTGCGCGGTGAACTCAAAAGCGCCGGCGTGAACGTGGTGACGATTTGCCCGGGCTATATCGACACGCCGCTGACGCAGCAAAACAGTTATTCAATGCCCTTTTTGATGAAGCCCGAAGACTTTGCGGACAAGGCTTTTTCAGCGATTCAGGCGGGCAGCAGCTACAGCGTCATCCCGTGGCAGATGGGTGTGGTTGCCAAGCTGCTGCGGCTTCTTCCCAACGCCGTGTTTGACAAGGCGCTTTCAGGCAGGGCGCGAAAGAAACGTCAGGGCACTTGAAGGTTTGCGCCGGAAATGCAAAAAGGCTTCAAAACCCGGAGAACCTGGAATTTGAAGCCTTTTCAGCTTTAAATCAGCCTTTTGGCTGATGAAGGAATGGACTTTAGGGCTTAGTAGCCGCCGCGTCCGCCACCACCGCCGCCGGAACGGCCACCGCCGCCACCACCGCCGTATGGGCTACGGAAACCACCGTCGCCGCCACCGCCGCCGGAACGACCGCCGCCACCGCCGCCGTATCCACCACCGCCGCCGCCGCCACCATAACCGCCACCACCGCCGCCGAATCCGCCGGTGCGGGGAGGACGCGCCTCCATCGGACGGGCTTCATTGACGACAACGCTACGGCCGCCCAGAGGCTGGCCGTTCATGCCGTTGATGGCTGCCTGGGCTTCTGCATCGCTGCCCATTTCGACAAAACCAAAGCCCTTGGAGCGACCGGTGTCGCGTTCCATCATGACTTTAGCGCTGGTGACAGAGCCGAACTGGCCGAAAGATTGTTGCAAGTCTTCGTCGCGAACCGAGTACGGCAGATTGCCGACGTAAAGTTTGTTGCCCATGAAGGGACTCCTCTAAAACAAATAACAAAAGCGATGGGGTCCCGAAAGCACAACAAATCTAACGTACCGCTGTAGCGCGCGAAACTGACCGATCACCTGACCTGTACAAATGCAAGCACATTTGTACGCACACATTATGCGTCACTTGACTGCAAGTCAAGCAACATTCGCATTCAGCGTTACCGTAAAAACCCTGTAACCACGCCGTTTCCGGCGGTTTTGGGTGCATTTTGGGCAGAAAGCCGTCGTGGCCGGCAAATCAGCTCTGGCCGTCGTCCGTATATTGCCGCCACTGCCGCATGGCGTTGCGCATGGTCAAAACCTGGTTTTCAAATTTCGGGCAGGCCTTGCAGGCCAGCAGGTGCAGTTTCAGGGCGACGTGATCGGGCAGGTTCAGGGCGCGGTCTTCCCGCGCGATGATCAGCGCGGCTGCTTCACGGCAGGTACGCCTGAGGAGAGTGATTTTCGGTTTCACGCCAGATACGCCTGTAGAGCAAAAAGTGTCAAAAGTGCAAAAGAAAGCGGCCCTCAGGCGCCGCGCTGGCCAAACCAGTGGATGTTCAGGCACTCCTGCAAGCGCAGGCGGGCCCGGTGCAACTGGACGTAAAGGTTGGTCGGGGTCAGGGACAGTTCCTTACAGATGTCCTGCGACGACAGCTCCAGCCACTCCCGCATCAGGAAAAGCCGGCCCAAGGCTGGCGGCAGGCGCTCCATGCAGGCGTCCAGCACCTGGAAAAACTGGCTTTGCTGCAGAGTCTTGTGCGGATCGCCCCAGTCATTGGGCTGTTCCACAAAATGACCGTCCGCCTTGAAGGCCAGGCGGTCGAGTTCTTCCCCCTCGCTGTCGGTATCTGCATCGGTGGCCGAAACTTCCCGCGTGTTGCTGCGGATCATGTCGATCACCTTGTGCTTGAGGATGCCGACCAGCCAGGTCTTGAGCTGGGAGCGGTTGCCGAAAGTCTGCGGTTTGGCCAGGGCCGCCAGCAGGGTTTCGGACACCGCGTCTTCGGCCCAGGCGTCATTGCGCAACTGAAGCCGCGCAAAGCGCATCAGGTAAACGCGGTGTTCAACAAGCTGTTCTTCGAATGTCGCCATGGGCAACAAGTCTAGCTGGACCGCGGGCGATATGCCCGTTAAATATTTTTCGACGCCAATGTAAGAAGTAAAGACGAACGGCGACTAAACAGCCAGCGCTGTCTTCTTCTGCAGCCAGTCAAGGACATTGTCATGGGTTTCAAAGATAGCGCATTGATGCGGGCGGCCTCTTCAGGTATTTCGGCCATCAGGCCATGGTGTCAGTGGCCTTGCATTGCGACACTGATGATGGTTGCTCCTTTTTCCGCACAGGCGCAAGTCCCACCGGCTGTGAAAGCCGCCAGCGCCCCGGTGATGGTGGCTGCCGTCACTGTGCCGCAAATCGAAGGCAGGACGATTGAGGGCGCGGCCTTCAAGCTGGCCTCCCTTAAAGGCAAGGTTGTACTGGTGATGTTCTGGTCTACCGGCTGCGCTGTCTGCCGCGACAAGATGCCCGAACTGCGCACCAACTATGAAGGCTGGAAGGGCAAGCCCTTCGAGCTGGTCGCCGTCAACACCGACTCGCGTGTGAAGGATTTCCTCGAATACGAACGCATTATCTCTGCCACCGTGCCGCTCAAACAGCGCTTCGTGCAGCTCTGGACGGGTGAGGCCGGCTATAGCGACAACGTCGGCAAACCGGTGCAGTTGCCGGCGGCTTTTCTTGTGGACAAAAACGGCCGCATTGTGGAGCGTTACGTGGGAAGAATTCCGCCGGAAGCCTGGGACCGTATTGCAGATTTGCTGTAGGTCTGCGGGCTTTCCCTTCGCTTCTTTAAAAGCTGTAAGGAAGTGGCAGCGCGACCTACTAAGCATTAACCGGGATATGAAATGGTTTCTGTCCGGGTTGATTTTTAACCTTGCCGAATTTACCGGAGATTTCTCATGAACCAACGTGCCCTCATGGCTGCAGCAGCCGCCTCCCTGTTGTCCACCATGCTTGTATCTGCGCCTGCTGCAGCTCAGGAAAAAGAAAAATGCTACGGCATCACCACGGCTGGCCAGAACGACTGCGCCAATCTGAGTGGCAGCCACTCCTGTGCGGGCCAGTCCAAGGTCGGCAATGATGTCAATGAATGGAAGTACGTGGCCAAGGGCACCTGCGCCAGTATGAAGGGCCTGACCTCCGATGCAGCAAAAGCAAAAGTGATGACTGACAAAAAAGGCTGATTGGCCCCATTGACTCTGGTGGGGTGCCTGGTTCCTTGAGCCAGGCGCGTTGACCCACCCACACTGGTCGATATTCTTTGTTCAAACCCAACATTTCTGCGCCCCATCCGGTGGGCATAGGCTGGCGGCATGCGCACTACGGCGAGTTGCTCGAGTCCTTGCCCTGCCTGGATTTCATTGAAGTCCATTCCGAGAACTTTTTCGGTGCGGGCGGCGCACATCGTGCTGTATTGGGTCGGGCACGTGAGCACTACCCCGTCAGCCTGCACGGCGTCGGTCTGGCGCTGGGCTCGGCTGCCGGCATGGACCCCTGGCATCTGGACCAGCTGGCCGACCTGGTGGCGTACACAGATCCCGTGCGTGTTTCGGACCACGCCTGTTTTGCGCGTGGTGCGCTTCCCGCTACTGCTCAGCGTGCCGGGGCGCATGTCCACGCAGCCGACCTTTTGCCCATTGCCTTTAACGATGCCGTGCTGGACGTGATGTGCAGCAACGTGCAGCGCGTGCAGGACCGCCTCAAGCGCCAGTTGCTGGTCGAGAACCTTTCGGCCTACATCAGCTTCAACAGTTCGGATCGCAGTGAAACTGCATTTCTGGGGGAACTGGTCAAGCGCACTGGTTGTGGCCTGCTGGTCGATGTGAACAATATCTATGTCAATGCCCTGAACGAGCGTCTGGCGGGCAACACGGCCGACCCTTTGGCAAGTTGCCTGGACTGGCTGGATGACATTCCCGCCGGGGCCGTGGGTGAACTGCATGTCGCCGGCCATCAGGACTGCGGCGATATCGTGATTGACGATCATGGCAGCCGCGTCTGCGACGAGGTCTGGCAAATTTACAGGCACGCGCAGCAGCGTTTTGGCGCCGTGCCTGCGCTGGTTGAATGGGACACCGACGTTCCGTCCCTGCAGGTGCTGCTTTCAGAAGCATCGCGCGCAAGGCAGTTGCAAGCTGTGGAGGCGCTGGCAGCATGAACCCGGCATCGGCATCCAGTGTGGCGCTTGAACAGTCTTTGCTGCTGGCCGCGCTGTTTGGTGAAGGCGGTCATTGCGATGGCCATGCAACCGTTCCGCCCTGTCTGAAAAAAACGGCAGCACACGGGCATCTGCCCCTGCGTGGTCTGCAGGCCTACCGTGCCAATGCCCGGGCTCTGGCCGGCCGCGTGCTGACGGCGGCATACCCCGTCACGGCAGAGCTGCTGGGCGAGGAAAGTTTCAATGCGCTGGCCGCTGTTTTCTGGCGCATGCAGCCGCCGCTACGCGGTGACATGGCGCAGTGGGGTGCGGGTTTGCCGGATTTTCTGGATGCGGCGCCGCAACTGGTTGACGAGCCATTTCTGGGCGACGTCGCCCGTGTTGAATGGGCGCTGCATTGCGCAGCCACGGCCAAAGATGCGGTACCGGATTTCCAGTCCCTCGCCTTGCTGGCTGGCAAAGACGCTGGCCGTGCCACCCTGGCCCTGAGTGATGGTGTGGCTTTGTTTGCCAGTGCCTGGCCTGTCGCGGCCATCCTTCATGCGCACGCCTTGCAGGAGCCTGGAAAAACATCGGCGCTGGCAGCACTGGCCAGCCAGCTTCACGCAGGTCGGGTGGGCAAACGCCACTTTGTTCTGGTCTGGCGAAACGGGTTCAAACCTGGCTTTCGCCCGGTTGACGAGGTTGAGCGTGTACTGCTGTCGGCGCTGCTGGCTGGCCGAACACTGGAGGCAGCCCTGACAGAGGCCGGTGACGCCGAAGACATCGAAACGTTCGACTTCAGTGTGTGGCTGGGAGACGCCGTTCAGTGCGGTTTGGTGACAGGTGCAAAAACAATCGCTCATTCGAGGGAGGAAACATCATGAATACCGAAAATCCAGGTTTGGCCCGTCGGGGACTGACGGCATGGGCCGCGTTGACCACGGGCCTTGATGCGCTGCAGCCGGCGGCAGCGCTGGCGGCCAGGCTTTATGTGGCGCAGGTTTTTTTCCTGTCCGGCCTGACCAAGCTGCGCGACTGGGAAACCACCGTCGCACTTTTCACCGATGAATACAAGGTGCCGCTGCTGCCGACTGCGGTGGCCGCAGTGATGGGCACGACTGGCGAGCTGGTCTTGCCTGTTCTGCTGGTGCTGGGCCTGGGTGGCCGCTTTTCGGCCCTCGGTTTGTCGGTTGTGAATGTCGTGGCGGTGATCTCGCTCAGCGACATCGCGCCAGCCGCATTTCAGCAGCATGTGTTCTGGGGCTCATTGCTGGCCGGGTTGGCCATTTTTGGTCCGGGTTTGTGGTCAATAGACCGCTTGACGATGTTCAGGTTTCGCAAGCAGGGTGCGTAAACGACGGCGCCTGATTCAAGGCGCTGGTTGCGCGGCAGGCGCTTCCTGACGCCAGGTGAGTTCGACCCCAAATGTTAACTTGCAAGTTAACATTTGGGGTCCCAAACCGGTTTGGGGCACGCGAAGGAACAAAAAAGCCGGAAAACACCCTTAAAAAGGCCATTTTCAGGCATTAAAAATGGCTGCAAGCCAATAAACATGGGCGTAAGTAGCTATTGAATCAATAGCATTTTGCGGGTCCAATGGCTTGCGCAAGCGTGTCAGATCGAACTGCCGTTCTTCATGACGGACATCGTGGCCTGCGAGCGCACTTCGCTGCGGGTCAGGCTGGTCTGTTTAGCGGATTGGGCAGCAAAGGCGCCTTCATTGCTGGTGGCCAGGGCACCGTGCTGACGTGCGCTCAGGTAGTCGGCCCTGACATCGGCGCGCGACAGCGTGCTTGCAGTCACGGCGGGCATGACAACCAGTGCGGCCTCGCCATACAGGTGGGTCATGGCAAAAGCGGGGATGGCGCTCATGGCTGAGAAGGCAAGAACGGTAGCGGCGATCAATTTCGTTTTCATGATGGATTCCTTTGAGTTGATGAACAGTGTTGGGCGATGTCTTCACCGCCTGAACATTAGTCACCCCTCACGCGGCTTTCTTACGCAAGCTTTGTGAACAAACGCACGCCGCCATCATTTCCTTTAACCAAGCAGCTATAAACAACAGCCGCGGCAAGTTACCAGTTCACTTCACGATCAGGCGTGGCGCCAATGCGGTGAATCGACAGGTCCGCGCCTTCAAATTCTTCTTCCTGGCTCAGGCGCAGGCCCATGGTGGCTTTCAAAATGCCGTACACCACAAAGCCTGCACTCACAGCCCAGGCAACACCCATCAGGCTGCCGATCAGCTGCGCGCCAAAGTTCACGCCGCCCAGCCCACCCAGCGCCTTGGTGCCGAAGATGCCGGCCGCCAGCCCGCCCCACAAACCGCACAGGCCGTGCAGCGGCCAGACGCCCAGAACATCGTCGACCTTCCATTTGTTTTGGGTCAGCGTGAACATCACGACAAACACGCCGCCCGCCACGCCGCCCGTCACCAGCGCGCCCAGCGGATGCATGAGGTCAGAGCCCGCGCAAACCGCCACCAGGCCGGCCAGCGGGCCGTTGTGCACAAAACCCGGGTCGTTTTTGCCAAATACCAGCGCCGCCAGCGTGCCGCCCACCATGGCCATCAGCGAATTTACGGCGACGAGGCCCGAGATCTTGTCGATGGTCTGCGCGCTCATCACATTGAAGCCAAACCAGCCCACCGTCAAAATCCAAGCGCCCAGCGCCAGGAAAGGAATGTTCGATGGCGGGTGCGCCGACACAGCGCCATCCTTGCGGTAACGGTTGCTGCGCGCGCCCAGCAGAATGACGGCCGGCAACGCCAGCCAGCCGCCGACGGCGTGGACCACGATGGAGCCGGCAAAGTCATGAAACTCCGCGCCGGTCAGCGACTTGATCCAGGCCTGTACGCCGAAATGCTGGTTCCAGGCGATGCCCTCAAAGAAGGGGTAGACAAACCCGACGATGACCGCAGTGGCGATCAGCTGCGGATAAAACCGCGCCCGCTCGGCGATGCCGCCCGAGATGATGGCCGGGATGGCGGCTGCAAAGGTCAGCAAAAAGAAGAAGCGCACCAGTTCATAGCCATTTTTGGCGGCCAGCTGTTCGGCGCCCACGAAAAAGTGGGTGCCATAGGCCACGCCAAATCCGACCATGAAGTAGACGATGGTCGAAACCGAGAAGTCCACGAGGATCTTTACCAGCGCGTTGACCTGGTTCTTTTTGCGGACGGTGCCCAGTTCCAGAAATGCAAAACCGGCGTGCATGGCGAGCACCATGATGCCGCCCAACAAAATGAACAAGG
>JAZKCB010000035.1:0-41876 GCA_040388335.1 Pseudomonadota bacterium
CCCTTGCGGAGGTAGCGGTACAGCTCCTGCTCGCTCCAGGGCACGGGTGCGCGCGACAGGGCGGTGAGGGCGGGGGCTTCCCAGCCGTCGATGACGGCGCCGCTCAGGAATGCCTTGCCGCTTTGCTCGGCGCCCAGCGCATTGCGCGGCGTGTGGCAGGCGCCGCAGTGGCCCAGGCCGTTGACCAGGTAGGCGCCGCGGTTCCATTCAGCTGTTTGTGTGGGCGCAGGCTGGTAGGGCGTGGCGTCATTAAACATCGCGTTCCACGCGCCCATGAGCGGTCGCACGCTGTACGGAAAGGCGAGCTGCGTGGCGGGCGGCTGGTGGCGCACAGGCGGCTGCGCCATCAACCAGGCGTAGATGGCGGTCAGGTCTTCATCTGTGGTTTTGGCAAACGAGGTGTAGGGAAAGGCGGGGTAGAGCTTGTTGCCGTCGCGCGAGATGCCTTCACGCATGGCGCGCTGGAAGGCGCTGAACGACCAGCTGCCTATGCCGGTCTCGACATCGGGCGTGAGGTTGGTGGTGATGACCTGGCCGAAGGGGGTGTCCATCGCGCGGCCGCCGGCATTGGGCACGCCGCCGGGGGCCGTGTGGCAGACCACGCAGTCGCCGGCGGCGGCCAGTTGCCGGCCGCGTTCAATCGTGGCGGCGGTGTAGACCGATGCGGTGCCTGAGGTGATGGGTGCCATGGCCGGGCGCGCGCCCAGCAAGGCCCAGCCCACGCTGAAGAGGCCCGCTGCCAGCGCACCTGCGCGTGACCACCAGCCCAGGCGTTTGGGCCAGATGGCGGTTGAGGGCAGGGCATTTGTAGTGAGGCGTTGCGGAGTCGTTTGCGCCGGGTCAGCAACAGGCTGTGGTTCCGGATTGAGGGCCGCACGAATCACCTCGGGCGTAAACGGCGGCTGGCGAAAGCGCACACCCGTCGCATCAAAAATCGCATTGGCAATCGCCGCCGTACCGGGCACCGATGCCGATTCGCCCGCGCCCAGCGGCGGCTCGCCGGGCCTGGGCATGCTGACGACCTCGACCACTGGCACATCGCGAAAGCTCAGGATGGGGTAGCTGCCCCATTCAAGGCTGGTGACGGCGCCCGTCTGCGGTGAGACGGTGATTTGTTCGCCCAGCGTGCGGCTGGTGGCCTGCAGCACATTGCCGTGAATCTGGTGCTCGATGCCGGCGGGGTTGATGACGGCGCCTGCGTCATGCCCGACAACGACGCGCTTGACGTAGACCTCGCCGGTCTTGCGGTTGACTTCCACATCGGCCACCCATGCCGCCCATGCCGCGCCAAAGCCCGGCCACTTGCTGTGCATGTAGCGCGCATAGGCCACGCCCTGGCCGTGCACGATGTCTTGTGCGTCACCAGGCTGCGTGGTGTTTTGCTGCGCGGCGGTGTGTGCGACCCAACCGGCGCGGTCAGCCGTGGTGCGCACCAGCTCGGCAGCGCGTGGCTCCTTGAGGTAGCGCAGGCGAAACTCCACCGGGTCTACACCGGCGGCGTGGGCCAGCTCGTCGATATAGGACTCGTGCGCAAACGAACTGGGCAGTGCCGACACACCGCGCAACCAAGAGGCGCGCAGCATGGGTGCCATGTCGTTCACGCTGACGCGCAGGTTGCTGTAGTCGTAAGGCGGGCGGGCCGTGCGGTCGCCCATCTCGAAGGCCTGCGCGGTCGGCTCGATGGTGCGGGTCAGCAGCAGCGCCAGCGTGGGCGCGCCGTTGGACGGGTAAGAGGTCTGGAAGTCATAGGCCGCGACAGAGCCATCTGCATTGAGCCCGCCGTTGACTTCCATCAGCTGGGCGGCGCCCTTGGGCTCCCAGGCGTTTTCCTGCTCACGCGTGAGCTGTACGCGCACGGGTGCGCCCACGGCTTTTGACAGCAGCGCGGCATCGGCGGCCACATCGTCGGCGCAGTTGCGGCCGTAGCAGCCTGCGGCCTCCATGCGGATCACGTCGATGTTGACGTCGGCCAGCCCGGTCAGGCGTGAGAGGTCGGCGCGTAGCACATGCGGGTTCTGGCTGCCGGCCCAGACCGTCAGGCGTTGCGCTTGAAAATCTGCGACCGCGCAGGAAGGGCCTAGCGAAGCGTGCATCTGGTAAGGCCAGATGTAGGTGCGCGGCATGGTCTGTGCGGCATTGGCCATCGCGCCATCGACATCGCCCTCATCGACGAGCTTGCGCTGCGTGGACGGGTTGGTGCGCAGCGCGTGTTCAAGGTTGTCGAGCTTGGACAGACCCGGCCAGGCCTTCCACTGCACACGCAGCTCGCGCAGGGCCTGCTCGGCGTGCTCTTCACGCTCGGCCACGATGCCGACAAAGTCGCGTATCACCACCACCGCACGTATGCCGGGAATGTGCGCGATGGATGATTCATCAACCGATTCAAGCGTGTTGCCGATGAAGTCGCCGTGGTCAGCGCCTGCATACGGCGGGCGCACCACACGGCCATGCAGCATGCCGGGCACGCGCATGTCGTGCACAAAGGTTAGCTGGCCTGTGGCCTTGGCGGGGATGTCGACACGCTCTGTGCTGGTGCCGACGATGCGGTAGTCGGCGGGGGCTTTGACGGGTGTGTTGAGGTTGAGCGAAAGCTCGGTGTGCTGATGGCCGACCAGCAAGGCAAACGAAACCGACGCGGCATCGCTGCCATTGACGGATACCATGCCGTTGCGCACCACCAGCAAGGCCGCATCGACCTGCAACAGCGCCGCTGCCTTCGCGACCAGCCAGGCACGCGCCTGCGCGGCTGCTGCACGCAAGGGCACGGCATGGATCTGTATCGACGCGCTCGCAATCGTTGCGCCCTGGTTGGGCGCGCGCGCGGTGTCGCCCAGGACCATGTTGATGCGGTCCATGGCTACGTCAAGCTCTTCGGCCACGATTTGCGCGAGGGCCGTGCGGATGCCGGTGCCCAGGTCGACATGGCCGTTGAGGGCCGTGACGCTCCCGTCGTCCCACACCGCGATGAGTATCTCGACGCCTTCTTCAAGGTTGGCGCTGATGAGCGCTGGCTGGCCTTTGGCGGGTGGCGGTGCTGCGGGTGGCTCGCGTGTAACCAGCAGGCAACCTGCCGCCGCATGAAAGTCTGTCCGGGTGAGGGCCTTGTCGGCGCGGCGCGTCATGTACCTGCACCTGTGGATATTTGCTGCTGCATGAGAACCGCTGCACGCCGCACGGCTTTCATGATTTCAAGATGCGCGCCGCAGCGGCAGAGGTTGCCGGACAGCTCGCGGCGAATGTCGTCATCACTCGGGTGAGGGTCGTGTGAGAGCAGGGCGGTCGTCATCATGATCATGCCGCTGAGGCAGTAGCCGCACTGTGCGGCTTGCGCCTCGATAAAGGCCTGCTGTACCGGGTGCATGTTGTCGAGCGAGCCGAGGCCCTCCAGCGTCGTGATTTCACGGCCTTCAACACCGCAGGCCGGGATCACGCATGAGCGTGCCGCCACACCATCGACCAGCACCGTGCAGGCCCCGCATTCACCGAGGCCACAGCCGTACTTGGGGCTGTTGAGTTCAAAGTCGTTGCGCAGCACCATGAGCAGGGAGGCCTCGCTGCCCAGCGCCAGGCTCTTCTGCGCCTGGTTGACCGAGAGCGTCACGACCCTGGTGTTCATGCGTGTGGGGTGTGCCGCTTCAGGCGATGTCGCCGGACTGGATACGCCTGACGCCTTTGGCCGCCATCTGCTTCCAGGCCGCAGCAAGCGAGCCGTTGAGGTCAATCGCGCGGGTGGCGTCTTCAATCACATAGGTCTTGAAGCCCATCCGGCGTGCATCCAGCGCAGTCCATGCAACGCAGAAGTCGGTGGCCAGACCGCTCAGGTAGACGGTGGTGATGCCGCGCTGCCTGAGGTAGCCGGCCAGGCCCGTGGCGGTCTTGTGGTCGGCTTCTTCAAAGGCCGAGTAGCTGTCGGTCTCTTTGTGAAAACCCTTGCGGATGATGATTTGCGCAGTCGGCAGTTTCAGGTCCTTGCTGACGGCGGCGTCTTCGGTACCCTGCACACAGTGGTCTGGCCACAGCACCTGGGTGCCGTAAGCCAGTTTGGTGGTCTCGAAAGGTTTTTTGCCAGGGTAGCTGCTGGCAAAAGACGCGTGGCCTGCGGTGTGCCAGTCTTGCGTGACGACGATGTTTTCAAATGCCTGTGACAGCTTGTTGATGATGGGCACCACCTCGTTGCCACCCTTGACGGCCAGCGTGCCGCCGTCCAGAAAGCAGTTCTGCACATCGACCACCAGAAGCGCCGCCTTGGGGCCGGGCTTGATGCTGGGCGCTGCAAACAGCGAGGCCGACATGCCTATGCCGCCCAGCAGGCCGGCGGCTGCGGTGGATCTCAAAATCATTCGACGGTTGGTGATGACCATGTGGAACTCCCTGAAAGTTGGTTAAACCCTAAACACTCAAATACGCACGGCGCACGTCCTCGTTCGCTGCGAGGTCGGCCATGCTGCCTTCAAAACGGATCTGGCCTTTTTCAAGCACATAGGCGCGGTCTGAGACCAGTTCCGCAAAGTGCATGTTCTGCTCGGACAGCAAAATGCTGACGCCCTGGCTTTTGAGCTCCAGGATCATGTGTGCCATCTGCTCGACGATGACGGGTGCCACACCTTCTGAAGGCTCGTCAAGCAGGACCAGGTAGGGGTTGCCCATGAGGGTGCGCGCAACCGTCAGCATTTGCTGTTCGCCACCGCTCATGCGGCCGCCGGGGCGCTGCGGCATTTCACCCAGGTTGGGGAAGAGCTTGAACAATCGCTCTGGTGTCCACATCGGGGCTTCAACGCCGTCAGGCCATTTGCGTGCGGGCTGTTTGCCGACTTCGAGGTTTTCCATCACCGTGAGGTCGGTGAACACGCGCCGATCTTCAGGTACAAAACCCAGGCCCAGGCGTGCGGCCACATGCGGCTCGCTTTTTGAAATATCCGTGCCCATGAAACGGATGGCGCCGCGCCGTTTGGTCAGCATGCCGATCAGTGCCTTGAGCGTGGTGGACTTGCCTGCGCCGTTGCGGCCCATGAGCGCCACAACCTCACCGCGCCGTACCTGCAGGTCCACGTCGTACAGGATCTGCGCTGCGCCGTACCACGCAGCCAGCGCTTTGGCTTCAAGCAGGACTTCGTTGCTCATGATGTTTCTCCTGCGGCCTGCACCTCTGCGTTGGCAGCCTGTTTTTTCTCGAATGTCTTGCCGCTACCGAAGTACACCTCCTGTACTTTCGGGTGGTCACGAATCTCCAGTGGTTTGCCCTGGGCAATCAGTCGCCCACGCGCCAGCACGATCATGCGGTCGGCATAGGCAAACACCACGTCCATGCTGTGCTCGGTGAACAGTACGGCCATACCGCGCTCAATCACCAGCTTTTTGGTCAGCGCCATGAGCGCGTTGCGTTCATTGGGTGCCATGCCTGCGGTGGGCTCGTCCATCAGCAGCAGCTTGGGCGAGTTGGCCATGGCAATCGCCAGTTCGACACGTTTGACATCGCCATAGGCCAGCTCGCTGCAGGGCCTGTCGGCCTGGGCTTTCATGCCGACCTGGTCGAGCAAGTCAAGTGCTTCTCCTTGTTTGTAGTCAGCCGCACGACGCCACATGGAAAACAGCTTGCTGTCGTGCGACAGCAGCGCCATCTGCACGTTCTCCACCACGGTCAGTGATGCAAAGGTCTCCGCAATCTGGAAGGTGCGACCCACACCCAGCCGCCAGATGGCGCGCGGTGCACGGCCGACGAGGTCCTGGCCGGCCAGCATGATGCTGCCCTGGTCGGCGCGCAATTGGCCATTGACCATGTTGAAAGTGGTGGTCTTGCCGGCACCGTTGGGGCCTATGAGTGCCAGCAGTTCGCCGGCGGCCAGGTCAAAGCTGATGCCGTCAACGGCCTTGACGCCGCCAAATGATTTGCCCAGGTTGCTGACCCGGAGGAGCGGGGCGGTGCTCATGCTTTCACCTCGGTTGCTTTAACGCTTGCTGGTTTGGCTTTGCTGCTGCGCAGGCGGTCAAACAGTTGTTTGGAAAAACCCGCGATGCCCTGCGGAAAGAGCAGCACGAGCAGCAAAATGATGGCACCGAGCATGGCGCGCCAGTAGTCTGTGTTGCGTGCCACCGTGTCATGCAGCCAGGTGAAGGTGACTGCGCCGACCACCGGGCCGGCCAGGGTCTGCACGCCGCCCAGCAGCACCATCACCAAGCCATCGACGGATTTGCCAACGCTCAGGCTTTCGGGGGAAATGCTGCCTTTTGAAAATGCATACAGCGCACCGGCAAGCCCTGCGGCTGCGCCGGCAATGACAAAGGCTGTCCATTGCATGCGCTTGACGTCGATGCCGATGGCATCGGCGCGCAATACCGAGTCACGGCCCGCACGCAAGGTGTAGCCGAAGGGTGAGAACAGCACGCGTCGCAGCCACAGAATCGCGGCTGCGACCAGCACCAGCGTCAGCCAGTAATAGGCGCGCTTGTCAGACAGCCATTCAGAGGGCCACACACCCGTCAGGCCGTTGCTGCCGCCGGTGAACGAATCCCACTGGTAAGTAATGGCCCAGGTGATCTGCGCAAACGCGAGTGTCAGCATGGCCAGATAAACACCAGACAGGCGCACTGCAAACCAGCCGTAGACAAAGGCACCCAGCCCGGCGACCAGCGGCGCAACGATGAGCGATGCTTCCATCGGCATGCCGGTGCTGCGAACCAGCAGCGCCGCACCATAGGCGCCCAGGCCGAAGTAGGCCGCGTGGCCGAAGGAATGCATGCCGGCAGGGCCCATGATGAAGTGCAGGCTGGCGGCGAACAGGGCCGCAATCAGCAGGTCGATCATCAGCACGATGGTGTAGGGCGAGTTGGCTGCGAGCACCGGGGTGATGGCCAGCGCAATGCCCAGCACGGCAGCGACGAAAAAATAACTGCGGCCACCCTTGCGCAGGGGTTCTTCCTGCATGCCGATGTGGCGGCTGATGGCCTGCGGTTTGCCGAACAGGCCCCATGGACGCCAGACCAGCACGACGGCCATGACGATGAAGTCAACCACCAGCGTGAGTTTTGAAAACGAGATGCTGTAGCCAAAAATCTCGACCACGCCCAGCCAGATGCAGATGGCCTTGATTTCGGCCAGCAGCAGCGCTGCCGCATAGGCGCCGGGAATCGAGCCCATACCGCCGACCACGACCACCACAAAGGCCGAGCCTATGGTGTTGAGGTCCATTTCCAGCGTGGCGGGTTCGCGGGGCAGTTGCAGCGCGCCGCCCAGGCCGGCCAGCATGGCGCCCAGGGCGAAGACGGCGGTAAACAGCCAGGCCTGGTTGACGCCAAGTGCGCTGACCATGCCGCGGTCTTGCGTGGCGGCGCGCACCAGCGTGCCCCAGCGGGTGCGGGTGAGCAGCAGCCAGAGCAGGCCCAGCACGACGGGGCCGACAACAATCAGGAAGAGGTCATAACTCGGGAACTGCCGGCCAAGAATTTCGACCGAGCCCGTCAGGCCCGGCGCGCGCGGGCCCAGCAGTTCGTCAGGGCCCCAGAAATAAAGAACGGCATCCTTGATGACGAGCACCAGTGCAAAGGTGGCCAGCAACTGGAAGAGCTCGGGCGCCTTGTAAATGCGGCGCAGCAGCACGATTTCGATCAGCGCGCCGATGATGCCGACGGCGACTGCCGAGAGCAGCAGGGCGGGCCAGAAGCCCAGCCCGCCGCCCAGCTTGCTCACCATGGTGTAGGCGATGTAGATGCCGACCATGAAAAATGAGCCATGCGCAAAGTTGACGATGCGCGTGACGCCGAAGATCAGCGAAAGCCCGGCTGCCACAAAAAACAGTGACGATGCGCCGGCCAGTCCGTTGAGCAACTGAACGATGAAGCCTGAAAAACTCATGAAATCGTCCTTGCGGTGGGGCAATGGAGGCGTGGGTCACCCGGGATGTGGCCTGCGGACACATCCTGGATGAAATAAACAATGGAAATAGGGAACCCCCCCTGCCCGCAGGTCAAAACCCCGAGTGGCAGGTGGTGGTTCATGTCGTCAGTCGGCTGCGCGCGACTTCTTGACGTCCGCTGCAGGCGGCTGGAACTTGGCGCCGTCGAAATAGGTGTAGTCCACCATCACGCCCTTGCCGTTGTCGTTTTTCGTCTTGCCGACGAATGCGCCCATGGTCGATTGATGGTCTTCAGCGCGGTAGGTGATCTTGCCGAACGGCGTGTCGACCTGCAGGCCCTTGAAGGCGGTGACCAGCTTGGCAGACTCAGTGCTCTTTGCCTTGGCAACGCCGGCGGCCACAGACTTGATCATGGCGTAGCCGACGACGGAGCCGAGGCGCGGATAGTCCTTGTACTTGCCGTGGTAAGCCAGGAAGAAGGCCTTGTGCTCAGGTGTCTGGATGCCGTACCAGGGGTAGCCGGTGACGATCCAGCCATTGGGCGTTTCTTCTTTCAGCGCGTCGAGGTATTCAGGCTCGCCGGTCAGCACGCTGACGACGGCGCGGTCCTTGAAGAGGCCGCGCGTGTTTCCTTCACGGACGAACTTCGACAGGTCGGCACCGAACAGCACGTTGAAGATGGCGTCAGGTTTGGAGTCGGCCAGGGCCTGCACGACCGGGCCCGCATCCACACGGCCCAGCGGTGTGGCCTGCTCGGCCACAAACTCGACATCAGGCTGCGTTGCCTTGAGCAGCTGTTTGAAGGCGGCGACTGCGGACTGGCCGTATTCGTAGTTGGGGTAGACGATGGCCCAGCGCTTTTTCTTCAGCTTGACGGCTTCAGGCACCAGCATGGCGGCCTGCATGTAGGTGCCGGGGCGCAGGCGGTAGGTGTACTGGTTGCCACCTTGCCATGTCATCTTGTCGGTCAGCGGCTCACCGGCCAGGAAGAAGAACTTCTTCTGCTTGGCAAAGTCAGCCACAGCCAGGCCGGTGTTGGACAGGAAGGTGCCTGTCAGCACATCGATTTTTTCGCGCGAGACAAGCTCTTCGGCCACCCGCACGGCATCGCCAGGATTGGCGTTGTCATCGCGCGTGATGAGCTCCAGCTTTTTGCCGTTCACGCCACCAGCGGCATTGATTTCTTCGACGGCAAGCTCCATGCCCTTTTTGTAGGGCTCGAGAAAGGCAGGTTGTGCCTTGTAGCTGTTGACTTCGCCAATCTTGATAACGGCCTGGGCTTGCGTCGTGACCGTAGATCCCAGCAAGCCCATACAGGCCACGAGGCCCAGCAGGTTGTGTCGCATCTTCATAAGAACTCCCATAGTGAAAATCGTTTGATCAATCATGCGGCCCGGTTTACCGGAGTCCGTCCTCGCCCCTGATTTCGTGGATCTGCAATCCGCCCACGCGCGGTAGTGGCCGGCCACTGTCTGTGACGACGACAGCGACCACAATTTCATTGGCACGCGGTGCATCGGCCACGCGCGCTTCCATCGCATCAAAATGGCTGCGCACAAAGGCTGCATCCTTGTGGCCGAGGGGCACATCAATCGCCGTGCCCAGCCCGCCACGCTTTTTGCTTGAGGGTACCAGCGCCGCACCTTTTTCAACGGCCAGGCGCAAGGGCGCGCCCAGCTTGGGGTGCAGTATCGCAGCAGCGTGCTCCAGCTCGCCCGCCTCACCGACGATGGCGGCCTTGCCATAACTTTGGGCCTTGCCCGGCTCTATGCCCAGGGCCTGTACGCATTTCTGGCCGAGCAGCCCACCCAGCTCTTCGCCAATGGCGATCAGTTCATCGAGGTTTTCCGAAAAACGGCCGGCAAAGGGGTTTTCAATCACGGCCATGGCCAGCGCACGCCGTGTCGGTGGCGTGACGGGTTTGCCCATTTCCATCAGCACTTCGTCTACCTGCACAATGATTTTTCTGATTTTGGTTGTCATGGTTGTTTCCTGATTTGTCTGCATTTTGTGCAATGTGCCCCGCCTAGCGCAGGCCGTCCCATTTGCTGATGGCGCTGGCCGCCAGGCCGCCGACGCGGGCATGTATGCGCGGGCCGGTGCTCATGGCCAGGATAAAAACAATTTCGTCGTGTAGCGGCGCACCAGGCACGCGCACTTCTATCGCATCAAAGTGGCTGCGGACATAACTGGCGTTGACATGTGTCATGGGCACGTCAAGCGCTGCACCGGGCGCGCCTACTTTTTTGGTGGATGGCACGATGGACAGGGCGTTGCCGGGCTGGCCGGTTTTTTCCTCGGCTTGGCCCCTGGCGTAGGCGTTGCGGTCGCCTTTCCAGCCCAGCAGTTCGCGCATGGCGTAGCCGCCCGGTACATGCCACAGGGCACCGTGTTCAAGCTCACCCGAGGCGCCGACGATGGCACCCTTGCCATAGCCTTCAATGCGTTCTGCCGGTACGGCCATCGCTGCGCGCAGCCGCTCGGCCATGTCCATGCCCACGGGCTGCAGGGCATCCATCATCGGCAGGATGTCCGGTTCATAACGACCTGCAAAAGGATTGGTCATGACCAGTCCAATGGCCCCACGAATGAGCGGCACGTCGGCAACCGGCCCGAATTCGTGCCGAATCTGCTCAACGTGGGTGAAGATGCGCCTGATTTCAATCATGTCCCGAGTCCATCTGTTTTGTTAAGCAAATACTGAACCAGTTTGCTTTCCCGAGGCCTGTCTGGCCTTTGTAAATTGCAGTATTTCTGTATTTTCGCCCTGACTGGTCATCACCTGGCCCTGGCAGACCAGAACTGCAGACCATATCAGGCCGGCGGCGCGCAATTCATCGGCCTTGATCCTGCCTGCCAGGAGCGCCTGCCGCACAGTTTCTGGTGGCAGTGGCGGTACGTCTGTCGTGACGCAGAGCGCGCCCAGATCGGAGTCGTCCCTGATGTCGCTGGCCGGCCGGCGCGCGATGCGTGGATCATCCACGTTGACGGCATTGGCAACAATGGTCGCTGCTGCATCGGCTGCAGACGCTGTACGTGCCAGAACTGTCACGCTGTCGGCGATGCCGAGAGAAAAACTGCGGCCACGCCAGCCACTGGTGGCAACGCCGCGCACCGGGATAGCGCTTGTAATCTCAAATTGTCCATCGATGTTGATGCCATTTTGTATTTCACGTGCATCCAGGCGCGCCAGGTCGGCATACAGGCCTATGCGCAGCGCCTCGCCGGGCCGCAGGTGCAGGGCGATATCGCCGCCGTTGTTTACCCAGGCGCTTTTGATGCCATCCAGTGCGTAGCAAGCGATGAGTTCCTCGGCGACTGAACCGGCCACTGCGGCCATGGGTGTGATGAACACCTTGCTGTGGGGCTGGCATGCGTGCCACATGCGGCGTGCGATTTCGCCATTCAGCGCGCAAACTTTCCGCACCGGTTGACGCAGCATGCCGAGCTCGCTCACCAGCTCATCAAGGATGCTGATGAACCGGCCCCAGGCACGCGCATGGCCTGCCTGCACCGCATCAGCGCCGCCTTTGGCGCCGATCACGATGTCGATGGGCCCATGCTGGAAATGCCAGCGGCCATCATCAATTTGCGTGCGTTGGGCCATAAGCTTGTTGACTAGCCCAGCAGGGGCGGTCGCGCCAGTGGCCAGGGGTTGGCCGGCGACAGCGCCGCCCATGCCAGCGATTGGGGCGCACCGTCGTTGTGCCAGGCGCCACGATTCAATGCTTCTTCGAGTGTGCGCACGTATTCCATATGGCCGCCGAGTGCGCGGTAGTCGTCAAGCCTCATGCTGAATTCAATCGGTGCGACGATGGCGGGTGTGGGGACGGTGCCGAAGCTTTTGTCCGGCATGCGCATGACATTGACCATGACCGTGATGCCGCCACCGGGCCAGACGTAGGCGGGTGCACCGCCGCAGGTCACGTTTACAAGCGCGCTCTTGATGGCGCGCGTCAGCAATATCGGGTTGTCCGTCACCCCGGCGCGCAGGCTGCCACCGGCACCGCCCAGAAACAAAACCGTGCAAAGTGAGGGCTCGCAGTTTTCACCAATGCGCCCGACGATGGCGCGCACTTCGGCGGGCATCTCCTGCTCAACCGGCTTGAGGGATTCATCAAGGACATACCAGCTGGCGTGCTCGCCTGTGGTGGACGTCATGAGCAGGCGCAGGCCAGGCCAGGCGGTTTCTGCGTCCCAACTCTCAATGATGGACAGTGGGTCTTCGATATCGGTGCCGCCCCAGCCAATGCCGGGGTTGGCGACCTGGAAATAACGTCCCGGCGTGGATTTTCGGCCGCGCATTTTGATGCCGGACGCGGGCATGTCGAGGCAGCGGCCCGCCTGGTGTTCCGTCAGTACGCCGGTGATGTGGTCGTCAACCACCACCACCTCATCAAGCTTGCCGAAAAGCTGCTTCGCAAAAATGCCGACGGTGGCGGAGCCGCAACCGACGCGCATGCGCTGCTCCTCGACACCATTGACGATGGGCGCGCGACCTGCCTGTACCACAATCTGCGCGCCGCCATCAATGGTCAGGTCGACAGCCTCCTTGTTGCCCAGGGCCTCCATCATCATGACGGTGACGCGGCCTTCCTTCTTGCTGCCACCGGTGAGGTGATGCACACCGCCGAGCGACAGCATTTGCGAGCCGTACTCGGCCGTCGTCACATGCCCCACCACTTCGCCCTTGCAGCGGACATTGGCCTGCTCGGCGCCCAGGAAGCGATCGGTGTCTATCTTGACCTTCAGGCTGCAGTAGCTGAAGATGCCTTCGGTGACGACAGTCACCATGTCGACGCCGGCAGCTTTTGACGAGACGATAAAGGGTGCGGGCTTGTAGTCGGGGTAGGTGGTGGATGAGCCAACGCCGGTCACAAATACCTCGTCGGCCAGCAGGAGGTCGCCGCTCCACTGCGCCGGGAGCGGTGTCTCTCCACTGTCTTCTTCACCGTCCTGCGTCGGTGTCGATGCATCATCAAGACGACCCGCAAACGGCACGAGGAGCTTTTCACCGGCATCAAGCGTACGGCGCAGCAGGATGACGGGATCGACCCTGATCAGCGTGCCGCCCTGATTGGCATAGCGGTCGCAGGCACCGCTGCGGCCTTCCGATATCTGGCACAGCACCGGGCAGGCATTGCACTCGATCTTCTCGCCGGCCATGCGTTCATTGCGGGGCCGGGCGCGCTCCAGGACCTGGTGCAGCGCAGATCCGTCCATGCCAGGCAAACCGTCAGTCTTGGTGTGTTCGGTCATCGTGTTCACTTTCGCGCCCATTGCGCCAGCCGTTTTATTCTATGTAGCACACACTCAACTTTTATGTTGCGTTTGCTACATTTAAATTCAATGTATCGCATCCTGTTTTGCCATGCAACCGTTTTTTGTACCAATCCGCGTTTTCCTTTTAAATGTTGCAGGCGCTACATTTAAATGTTGCGTTCACTACATTTGTGTGGCACATTGACGGCAGATGAAGGCATCATTCAGCTTGTCTTTTTGTAAGAAACCATGACTCATGTCGTAACTGACGCCTGCATCAGGTGCAAATATACCGACTGTGTCGATGTCTGCCCGGTCGACTGCTTCAAGGAGGGGCCGGACTTCCTGGTCATCGACCCGGATGAATGCATTGATTGCGCCGTTTGCATTCCCGAATGTCCGGTCAACGCGATTTATGCCGACACCGATCTACCTGGGCCCATGAAGCAATTCCTCGAAATCAACTAGCGCCTGTCTACGCTCTGGCCTGCCATCACCAAACGCAAGGCAGCCTTGCCCGATGCGGATGCATGGAAAGACCGTACCGGCAAGCTGGCCGCACTTGACCCCGAGCTCTATCCACCCATCCTTTCATTCATCCAGGCAACACCCACATCATGAGCGCCTTTAATGAAGAACGTGTGCTGTCTGTTCATCACTGGACGGACCGGCTGTTTACATTCACCACCACCCGCGACACATCGCTGCGTTTTCGCAACGGCCACTTCACCATGATTGGGCTGAAGGTGAACGACAAGCCCTTGTTGCGTGCGTACAGCATCGTCAGCCCCAACCATGAAGAACATCTGGAGTTCCTGAGCATCAAGGTGCCCGACGGCCCGCTGACATCAAGGCTGCAGCACGTCAAGGTCGGCGACACCATCATCGTCGGCCGCAAACCCACCGGCACGCTGGTGACGGACTACCTGCTTCCCGGCAAGCGCCTGTACCTGTTGTCAACCGGTACCGGCCTGGCGCCCTTCATGAGCATCATTCGCGACCCGGAAACCTATGAACGCTTTGAGCAGGTTGTGCTGGTGCACGGTGTGCGTCAGGCGGAAGAGCTGGCGTACCACGATTTGTTGGTTGACCATCTGCCAAAGCACGAGTTTCTGGGCGAGCTGATTGCGGGCCAGCTTTTGTACTACCCGACGGTGACACGCGAGACCTGGCGCAACATGGGCCGCGTCACGGACCTGATGGAAAGCGGCAAGCTGTTCGCCGACCTGAACCTGCCGCCGCTGGACCCTGCCCATGACCGTGTGATGATCTGCGGGAGCCCGGAAATGCTCCGGGACCTGAAGCACATGCTGGAGAAAAGCGGTTTTAATGAGGGCAACACGTCGAAGCCGGGCGATTTTGTGATTGAGCGCGCTTTCGCGGAACAATAATGTGCTGAACCCGGATCACCCAGAGAGACCATGACAGCTGCAAAGACCAAAAAGACTCTGGCAACACCCAGGCGCGCTGCGGTGCGGTCGGCCAAACCGGCCGGAACGCGCGAGCAGGCGGCACAGACCACGCGCGACAACATCCTGAAGGCGGCAACCCGGGTATTTGCGCGCTATGGTTATGACGGCGGCAGCGTCGAGAAAATCTCACAGTCCGCAAAGTCATTCGACCGGATGATTTACTACTACTTCGGCAGCAAGGAAGGTCTTTTCATCGAAGTGCTGGAGGATATGTACCGGCGCATGAATGATGCCGAACTGGCCCTGTCGCTGGACATCGAACAACCGGTGGAGTCGCTCAAGGAGGTCATTCGTTTCGTGGTGACCTATTACGCGAAGAACCCCGAATTCATCACGTTGCTCAACACAGAGAACCTGCATCGAGGCAAGCACATTTCAAAGTCGCTGCGCGCCCGCGAATACTCGTCACCCGCCATCGCCATCATCAGCCAGCTACTGGACAGCGGCATCAAAAAAGGCGTCTTTCGCAGTGATGTCTCGGCGCGCAATGTCTATTTGCTGATCGCAGCTACCGGTTACTTTTATATTTCCAACCGGCACACGCTCACTGCATTCCTGGGTGAGGATCTGCAGGCACCCCAGGCCATGGCCGACTGGCAGGACTTCATCACCATGACCGTGCTGCGCACCGTGATGCTCAAGCCCTGAACAAATACACAACACAAACACCCTTAGAAAGACGCCCATGGCAGAAGCCGCATCCACCGGGAAATCCGGAAAAGTCGTCATCAAAAACATCGGCCTGCTGCTGTCGGGCGATATCGACAAGCCGATTCTTGAGGCGGACACCATCGTGGTGAATGACGGCCTGATTGTGGCCGTGGGAAAGCTCAAGGATTGTGATGTCGAGCACGCTTTAACCGTGATCGATGCACACCGGACCTGCGTCTGCCCGGGCCTGATCGACAGCCATGTGCATCCCGTCTTTGGTGACTGGACACCGCGCCAGAACCAGATCGGGTGGATTGACTCCACCATGCATGGCGGCGTGACCACCATGATTTCTGCAGGGGAGGTTCACCTGCCGGGACGACCCAAAGATATCGTGGGCCTGAAGGCATTGGCCATCACGGCACAGCGTGCGTTCGACAACTTCCGGCCTGGTGGCGTCAAGGTTCTGGCAGGCGCACCTGTGATTGAGAAGGGAATGGTCGAGCAGGACTTCAAGGAACTTGCGGAGGCCGGTGTCGGCTTGCTGGGTGAAGTGGGCCTGGGTTCGGTCAAGGCCGGTTATGAAGCCAAGGAGATGGTGGCCTGGGCGCGCAAGTACGGCATACAGAGCACCATTCACACCGGCGGCCCTTCGATTCCCGGCTCAGGATTGATAGACAAGGACGTGGTGCTTGAAGCTGATGCCGACGTCATTGGCCATATTAATGGCGGCCATACGTCTTTGTCTGAACAGCACGTGTGCGAGCTATGTGAGAAGTCGTCCCGTGCGATTGAAATCGTCCACAACGGAAACGAAAGGGTAGCTATCGCCGCAGCGCAGGCGGCGCTGCAGCTCAAATGCCCACACCGCGTTATTCTGGGTACCGATGGTCCAGCGGGCTCAGGCGTTCAGCCGCTGGGCATCCTGCGATTGATTTCGTTGCTGTCCAGCCTTGGCAACATCCCTGCGGAGCTGGCTTTCTGTTTTGCCACAGGCAATACAGCAAAAATCCGAAAGCTCAACTGCGGACTGATAGAAGTTGGGCGTGATGCAGACTTCGTATTTATGGACAAGGCACAGCACACGGCTGGCATTGATCTTCTGGACAGCGTGCAGCGCGGTGACATCCCTGGCGTTGGCATGGTGATGATTGATGGGCTGGTGTGTAGCGGCCGAAGCCGCAACACGCCACCAGCGACGACCATTCCAGAGGTCCTCGCGCACGCCTGATTCCACAGGCCTATGGAGCGGCTGCTGACTGAGTGGGCCCCTTGACAAGAATGGTCGCTTTTTGCGGCAGCTCCGACAGGGTGATGCGTTGTCCGGGTGCAGTGATCAGGTCCGGCTTGAACGCAGCTGGTGTCTGGCTGTCTCCACGCTCCCAGCGTACCAGCGTTTCTCGACCTTCAAGCTTGAGCCTGATTTCAAATGATGGCCAGCCTGAGGGCACGCATGGTGAAAGTGACAGCACACCCTGCCGTATGTGAAGACCCAGAATGCTTTCCATCGCGGCGCGATACAGCCACGCTGCCGAACCGGTGTACCAGCTCCAGCCGCCGCGGCCCACATAAGGCGCGGAGCCGTAAACGTCACCGGCCATCACATAAGGTTCAAGTTCGTAAACCGGACCGCGCGTCGGATGTTCGCTGCGGTGCGCGGGGCTCAGGGCCTTGAAAGTTTCCCACGCCGCGTCGGCATCGCCGGTTTGGGCCTGCGCCATCATGGCCCACACGGCTGCATGTGAATACTGCCCGCCGTTCTCGCGCACCCCTCGTGGGTAGGCCTGGATATAGCCAGGGTTGTTGGCAGACTTTTCGAGCGGCGGCGCCAGCAAATGCAGCAGGCCGGCTTCGTCGTCAATCAGCTGCTGGCTCATGGCCTGCATGGCTGGCTGGATGAAGGTGTCGGTGGATGCGCCGGACAGCACGGACCAGGCCTGCGCGATCAGGTCGATCTTGCACTCGTCATTCGCGGATGACCCGAGCGCTGCACCGTTGTCGAAGAAGGCACGGCGGAACCATTCACCGTCCCAGCCGTGGCTGTGCAGCGCCTTGATCCAGCCTTCGCGGGCATCCAGCCATTTTTGTGCGCGTTCGGTCTCGCCTCTTGACCAGGCGATGGGCGCAAAGCCCTGGACCACGCTGCAGAGAAACCAGGCCAGCCAGACCGACTCGCCGCGCCCTTCATGGCCGACGCGGTTCATGCCATCGTTCCAGTCGCCCGTACCCATGAGCGGCAGGCCGTGTGTGCCGGTCGGCAGACTGCGGTCTATGGTGCGCGCGCAGTGCTCATAGACCGATGCAGATTGCTCGCTGATACCGGGCGTGTAGTAGGCGTCTTCTGCGCCCTCAGGTATGGCAGCGCCTTCTAGAAAATACACGGGCTCATCCAGCACGGTGTTGTCGCCGGTCACATCGACATAGTGTGTGCAGGCAAACGGCAGCCACAGCAGGTCGTCGCTGAAGTGGGTTCGAACGCCTTCACCGCCGGGCGCATGCCACCAGTGCTGCACATCGCCTTCAGCAAATTGCCGCGAGGCGTTGAGCAGAATCTGGTCGCGCAGCCGCTTGGGCTCAACAACGGCAAATGCCATGCTGTCCTGCAACTGGTCGCGAAACCCGAATGCCCCACCCGCCTGGTAAAAACCCGCCTTGGACCACAGGCGGGATGTCAGCGTCTGGTAGAGCAACCAACGGTTGATGAGCGCGTCAAACAGCTTGTCGGGGGTACGTACCTGTACGCTACCCAGCAGCTCAGTCCAGAAGGATTTGACCCGGTCCAGCGCGTCCGCCACGTCGCGCTGCAGCCAGGTCCTTGCCAGTTGCTCTGCCTGGGCTGCATCAGCAGCGTGACCAAGGATGAAGGTAAAGCTGACGATGTCACCGGCGGGCACACTGAAGTTGCTGGCCAGGGCGCCACAAGGGTCCAGGCCACCACCATGACGTTGGCCCAGCGTGTTTGGCGGGCTGAGCCTACCGGCGGTGTCAAAGAACTCGTTGCGATCGCATGTCCACTGAACCAGGCCGTCCATGTCGGTGAGTGCGAGAAACGCAGTTGAGCCTCCAAAGCCTGCACGGCTTTCCCGCTGCTGCGCCATCACAACCGGCAAACCCGCAGAATTCCAGGTCTGTATGGTGCGGCGCTCCGCATGGGCTGCACCCATCTGCCACTCGGCCATGGCCAGTGCCCGCAAATGGAGCGATTCGGCCCCGCCATTTCGCAACTCTACGTGCACCAGCTTGACCGCGTCGTCGCGATCCGCAAAAAAAGTTGTCTGTATCGCCAGGTGTTCATGCTGACAGGCGAAGACCGTGTAGCCCTGACCGTGCCTTACCCGATGGCTTGTCCTGCCGCCGTCCGGCGTGCCCGCTTCAGTCTCCGGGACCAGTTGCAGCAGCGTCCCCGAGTTCACATCCTGCAGCAGGAAATGCTCATGCGTCTGGTCCTGCACAGGGTCGTTGCTCCAGGGAGTCACCTGGTGGAGCCGGCTGTTGGTCGCCCAGGTGTAACCGTTGCCGGCTTCGGACACCTGAAAACCAAAAGAAGCATTGGCAATGACGTTGACCCATGGTCGGGGAGGCCGCTGGCCCGCATTGACATCGAAGCGGAACTCCCCACTCACGGCATCAAAAACACCTTGTGGAGTGAGTGGTGCAGTGGCCGGTGTCGGTTGTTGCTGCAATGGCGCGGCTGCGGGTGTTGAAGTTGCGCCAGAGACGGCCGATCGTCCCCACACTGTGCGCAGCGAATCGACCTGGGTCTCCAGCGGCCTGCCATCGGCAGTGAAAATGACGCGTGCATGCGCGGCAAGCGCTGCTTTTTCATGGTCTGTGACTTCATGGTCACGCAGCAGGTAGAACCCCGCAGCGTCGCTCGGTGGAAAGCTGTGTTGAACTTTCTGGTTCAAGCGGTCGCGTTGCGCGAGGATTTCGCGTTGCAGCGGTGATAGATAGGAATTGGCCTCGCTGTTGAGCACCACAACGTCTGTTGGCAGGCCGCCAAAGGCCCACCATGGCTGGGCGCGCAGCAGCGACTGCACAAGGGCAAGGCCTTCTTCCGAATGGATCCGTACCAGCACAATCGGCTTGTCACCGGATATGCCAAAACGCCAAAGCTGTCGTTGATCAACGGGGGCCGCGTCGGGCCTTGTGGGGGTGGCGACGTGTCTGGCGGTGCGTGCACTGCTGTACATGAGCGCTGTCGTCAAATCCTGCAACGCGGTGTTCTCGTCGACGTTGATGCCCAGATCGCGCAGCCGTACCTGCGCCAGTGTGGCCGCCATGCGGGTTGCACGTTCCACGTGCATGGGCTGAAGATATTTGTCTATTCGGGCAACGAGTTCGTCCCGGTCCTGCGCTGCTGCGGTTGCAAAACCCAGTCGCGCCAGGCCACCTGCCGGAATACGCACGCGGATTCTCAGGCAGGCGACCGGGTCGAGGCCATTGACCGGTGTCTGTTCGTCGGTCCACAGCTGTTTACCGGGCTGTGGTCTGGATCGTTCCTGATTACGTCCGAGAAATGTCCGTCTGTCGGAGATGCAGTCAATGGACAGGATGTCCGCGTCCGCTTCTGCGAGGAAGTGCGCCGCTGACAGAACAGCTTCACCATGCAGTCGAGGCCGCCGCGACATCACCATCGCACGCCATTCGGGGTGCCATGCCGTTTCGATGAAGAGGTTGGAAAACGCTGGGTGTGCCTCATCGGCGCGGGCGTCGGCAAGCACCACCTCAAAACATGAAAATACCTCGTGGATAACCGCTTCGCCCGATATGTTTTGCAGCACGACTGAACGTATTTCAGTGTCGTCCTCCGGGCTCACCAGTACGGTTGTTGACGTTTCCAGCGTCTTGCCACGCGTGTTGAATTGCACGCGATCGGCAAGAAAGCGCGCCTTGTAGCGCCACTGTGGATGCGGTGCCGGGTGGGCTGTCAATGAGTGCAGGTCGTGCTCGCCGTCCTGTCGTACATAAATGAATGTGCCGTACTGGTCGCGCAGCAGGTCGTCGCGCCAGCGGCTGATGTTGTGCCGGGTATGGTGCTGGCTCCAGCGGCTCAGACCGGCACCGTTGGCGCGGATCGCCACGCTGTAGCGTCCGTTGGACAACAGGTGCGTGGGTTGCCACTGACCGTCAACGGGGTTGACCTTCCTCGACTGGAAGGGGTTGATCGGTGTGTCCTCGGCGTAGTCGGGCAGGTTGCGCGGGTTGGCGCTGCTGATGATCTGCCTCGGGCAACGCTCGTGCAGCAGGGTCTCGTAGGCCTGCACCAGCGGCAACTGTGAGAACCAGCGTTGCGGCGAATGGCCGCAAAGCACATTGCACAGGGCGACCAGCGACATGCCTTGATGGTGCGCCATGTAGTTTTTAACCACGCTGAAGGGCTCTGCATGGGGCTGACGCGAAGCCGTAAAGTCAACCGCATCCATGAAGCCGTACTCTCCCCTGGCCTTGAGCTTTTCAAGGCGATGCAGGTTGGCGATGGCCTCGCGCGGCATGAGCATGGCGGCCATGATGGTGGCGTAAGGTGCCACGACGTGCTCCGCCAGCGGCGTGCGCCTGAGCGCCAGGCGGGGTACGCCAAACGGCGAGTATTGATAAGCCAGCGAATGGTCCTGCGCAAAATAGGCTGACTCCGACACGCCCCATGGCAGGTCCTGCTCACGGCCATAGGCTTGCTGTTCGGTCACAGCCGCCAGGCCTGACATGCGCAGCAGGCCCTGATTGGGTTCGGGCATGACGAGAGAAGGCATGAGGTATTCGAACATCGAGCCTGACCACGACTTGAGCCCGGGCGTCACTCCTACCGACAGGAAGGCCCGGCCAAGAGCCATCCAGTGACGGCGTGGCACGTCTCCCTTGGCAATGGCCAGAAAGCTGCCCAGGCGTGATTCGGACGCCAGCAGATCGTAGTAACTCGCGTCAAGGGCATGTTCATGCACCCGCAGCCCGATATGAAAAAGGTGGCGCTTGGGGTTGTAGAGCCCGCGAAAATCCATGGCCATCGCCAGGCGTTCGCATTGTGCGCCCATGACGCACAGGGCCTTTTTCTCTTCGGCTGTGGAGTCGGCCTTGCGCGCCAGGCTGTAGCAGGCACCGGCCACCGCGAGCAGATGGCCGCAGAGGTTGCCACTGTCAACGGCCGACACATAGGCAGGCTGGAGGACTTCCAGGGTTTCGGTCTGGTACCAGTTGAGCAGGTGGCCATCCTGTTTGGGCAGGCGCTCCACCGATGTGAGCGTGAGCTGGAGCCGCTTGATGAGCTGTGAGGTCGTCAGCCAGCCGAACTGGCGGGCGCAGGCGACAGACAGGAGGTAGAGCCCGATGTTGGTAGGCGAGGTACGGTGTGCAATGGTTGGGTCCTGATCCACCTGCAGGTTGTCTGGAGGCAGGTGGTTGTCCTGGGCCGTCACCACACGCTCAAAAAAGCGCCAGGTGTCGCGTGCCAGTTCAAGCAGGTAGGCGCGTTCGCCCGCATCCATGTGAAGCGATTTGGGCGCCCGCATGGGCAGGCTGACCCACCAGGCGGCCACAGGGCCGAGCGCCCAGATCAGGAACAGGCACACGCCAGCCGCCGGGTGCGGGCTGCGCAGTGACAGCCCGGCCAGCACCAGGCACAGCACCGATGCGAGTGCATGGTCGCCCACAAAAGACCGGAGGGCATACTTTGCAGAAGCCTGCGCCTGCGCAGCCGTGGTCCACTGCAGCAGGTGTTTCCTGCTGACAGCCAGCCGCCAGAGTGAACGCAGCACGGCATCCAGCAGCAGACCGGCGCGCATGAAGAGTTGTGAGAACAGCCAGGCCGTGGCGGCAAATGAACGCCACAGGTCGGCCATGCCGACGTGAAAAAACTGCCTGAGCACAATCCCCCGGCGTGTGGGAACCAGCCCGGCAAGTGCGCCAAGCAGGGGGCCCGCCAGGAAGGCCGCCAGAACGACTGCAACGGCTCTGGACAGCGGCAAAGCCCCGGTAAAAATCACCCAGACAAGCAGTCCTGCGGATGCGGGAACGACAAGTGAACGCCTCAGGTTGTCGACCATTTTCCAGACGCCCAGATAGTCTATGCCATACCGTGCGGCGCTGTACATCAGCGGCAGCAATTGCCAGTCGCCGCGTGTCCACCGGTGCTGTCGTGATGCGTCCACACCAGCGTGGTGCGGATGGTCTTCGGCCAGTACCACGTCACTGACATAGGCGCAGCGGGCGATGGAGCCTTCGAGCAGGTCATGGCTTAGCACGGACTCTGGCGCGAAACGCTGATCCAGCACGGCGTGCACCGCCTCGACATTGAGTAATCCCTTGCCCGTGAAGGTGCCCAGGCCAAACAGGTCCTGGTAGAGGTCTGACGTGCCGCTGCTGTACGGATCTATGCCGCACTGGCCCGCAAACATGGCATGGAAGGCGGAGCGCTCCTCATTCTGGGGCAGCGGCGTGACCACACGCGGCTGCAGGATGCCGTAGCCCCCTGTCACGCGGCGGCTTGTGACATCAACGTGTGGAGCGTTGAGCGGATGCGCTGCGATCGACACCAGTTCGCGCAATGCGGCGGGGGGCAGGCCGGTGTCGCTGTCTAGCGTCAGGATGTAGCGTATGCCTGGAGCCAGCGTCATGCCTTCGGCGAAATAAAAGTCGCCTGCTACGGGCTTGCGCGCTGATTTGGAGTCGGCCGCCTGGGAACTCTCGTGGCGGTTGGCGACCAGCCGCACCAGCGATTCGAGCTTGCCGCGCTTGCGCTCCCAGCCTATCCAGCGACTCTCGGTACTGCACCACACACGGGATCGGTGTATGACCAGAAAACGCGGTGCTGTGCCTTCCGGTGTGGGGTATTCCTGATTGAGTACCGCAACCTGTGTCAGCGCCTCCTTGAGCAATGCGCCATCGTTCGGCATGGATGCATGCGGGGCATCAGCCCAGTCGCTGAGCAGGGCAAACTGTGCGTTGTCTTCCAGGTTGGCAAGCCAGTGCAGGCGCAACCTGCCTGCGAGTTCACGGATGGACGGTATCGAGGTCAGCATGCACGGGATAACCACGAGTACACGGTGTTCTGCGGGGATGCCGGTGGAAAAATCAAGTCGCGGCATGGATGCCACGCGCGTTGACTCCGCCACCACGCGGTGTATAAGCGCCGCGACTGCTTCCGATGCAGGAAGCGCCATCAACAGCAAGGCAAGCCACGCCATCCAGTTTCCGGGGCCCTTGAGATGGGTACCCGGCGCGCCATGGGGATACATGGCTGCAAAGGCCAGTACCACCAGCGTACCCGCCAGCAGAACGCAGAGGTAGGCAGCGAGCCGCCAGGATTGCCGTGCGGTAGCGCTTGCTGAAGGTGCAGCAGGAGGACGCGGTTTGCGGCCTGTCAGTGAGCTGACCAGCGCGGACTTGCCAGGACCGATGAGGTGGTAACCGGCGGTATCTTTGCCTGCGGGTGTTGTGAGGCTGTCGGCTTCGTGTGCCTGGCGTACCACTGCTCTCGCAACAGCCAATTCAGACGTGCCGGTGTCGCGCGCAATCTTTTCCATGGATTGGGTGATCTGCTGGCGCGTGCCTTCGCTCTCCATGACAAAACTGGGCAACTCCTTGAGCACGCGCAATGAGCGGCTCACTGGCTCTATCAGGTCAATCCACTCTACCTGGCCGATCAGCCTCAGGCTATTGATGATGTTGCTGATGGTCAGGTTGGCGGAGACCTGCGCCGTCTGGCTTTCGGCGATCAGTGAAAGACCGTTCGGGCAGTGGCTGGCTGTCCAGTGCGCCAGGCGTGCCGATGCCTCGGAAGGCTGGTCTGGCATGCGCTGCCAGAGCTGGGTCAGGAAGTTACGCTCCAGGCCGCGCATGCGCATGGCCTCCAGCACGCCATCAAGCTGGGTTTCCGTCAGGTGGGTTCCGGTATCCCAGACTGCGTGCGCGGCTTCCCGTGCGGCCTTGCCTTCCGCAATCTGGTCTGCCACGCGGCGGAGGTTTTCCAGCAGAACGACACGCAGCGTGGTCGGCATGGCCCAGAGTTCGCCGAGGTTCAGTTCGCTGACTTCCTGGTAGGCGTCGAGGAATGCGGTGAACAGCAGCGGGTCCAGTACGCTGTCAGTATGTGCAACGTAGGCCCAGGCGATACCGTAGACACGCGGCAATCCTTCCAGTGGCTTGTCTGCCAGTTTGGGCAGGTGCGCGTAGTAACGCCTGGGCACGCCCTCATGGATCTGCTGGAGTTGCGCCTCGACGAGGTGGAAATTGTCCAGCAGCCATTCAGCAGCAGGTGTGACGTACTGGCCAGCCTGTGAGATGGTGGCAATGTAGTCATATGCGCTGCGAAGCGCGACTATGTTTTCATGAACGCGGGGGAAAAACGAAGTGCGTTCGGCCCAGCCAGAAATACTTTTGACAGCCTGTGCTTTTGCGAGGCTGCGACCGTGCTGCTCAAAGCGCTGGGCACCAAAAAGCTCCGCGCGAATCAGGGGTTCTGATTCGCGCCTGCGGACGTCGAGGATTTTTCGGGCGTAAGGGCTTAGGGTGGGGAGCCTGTCAATTGCGCTGTTTGCCACACATTCAGACGGTCGCGACCAGACTCATCAGGACCACCGCGACTAAGGCGGCGGTCACCATGCGGGGGAAGATGAAGCAACGTGCGGATTCGAGAGCGAGATGCAGGCCAAAGAAGCGGCCGCGCGTGCTTGCGCAACGGTCCATGTGCGAGGCCAGCGCAGCAATATCGCTCGAAACAAAGTCCGGCGTGGACGTTGTTGAAGCGGATGAAAAGGGGGCGATATGGCCAAGGGTCGTTGACATTGAATTGCTCCGCAGGCTGATGGATTCCGTTGAAGTGACATGCATAAATGACATGCGTCACAACTATGAAAATCATCCTACGGGCAAACCCTTGGTGGCGGCATCGGAAGACGCCGCAATTTGTATAGGACCCGGCCTACAGACAGACCAGGAGTGAAAAAATCAGCCGGTATTGCGCAAGCCTGCCGCAATTCCGTTGATCGAGATATGAATGCCCCGCTGTACACGCTCGTCTGCCTGGCCTTCGCGATAGCGGCGGACCAGTTCGACTTGCAGGTGGTGCAGGGGGTCTATGTAGGGGAAACGGTGCCTGATGGAACGCTGCAGCGCTGCGTTGCCGGCCAGCAGTGCTTTTTCACCGGTGATCTGGGCCAAAGCGCCCACCGTGCGATGCCATTCCGCTTCGATCACGGTAAAAATCCTCTTGCGCAGTTTGGCATCGCCCACCAACTCGGCATAACGCGAGGCCAGCGCCAGATCGCTTTTAGCCAGGACCATATCCATATTGCTGAGCAGTGTGCGAAAAAAAGGCCATTGTTTATACATTTTTTGCAGCAGCACGAGGGCCTCCTTCCGCGCTGCGGGCGTGCCACCCTGGGTCAGCAACTTGTCAATCGCAGAACCGAAGCCATACCAGCCGGGCAGGGTCAGGCGGCACTGGCCCCAACTGAAGCCCCAGGGTATTGCGCGCAGGTCCTCAATTTTTTGTGACGCCTTGCGCGAAGCCGGACGAGAGCCGATGTTGAGCTGCGCGATCTCACGGATGGGCGTCGACGAGAAAAAGTACTCGGTGAAGCCAGGTGTTTCATAGACCAGTGCGCGATAGGCTGCCATGCTGGCGCTCGAAAGTTCAGCCGCCGTCTGCAGGAAGTCCTTGCTGGCGGGTTTTGTAGGCTGCAGCAGCGTGGCTTCAAGTGTGGCCGCGACCAGCGTTTCAAGGTTGCGCCTGCCGATCTCGGGGTTGGCGTATTTGGAGCCTATGACTTCGCCCTGTTCGGTCAGACGGATCTGACCGCGCACGGTTCCAGGTGGCTGTGCCAGGATGGCCTGGTAGCTGGGGCCGCCACCTCGCCCTACTGTGCCACCGCGACCGTGAAACATGCGCAACTGAATGTTGTGGGTGTTGGCGAGCTGGTCAAACAACTCGACCAGCGCGATCTCGGCGCGGTAAAGCTCCCAGTTGCTGGTGAAAATGCCGCCGTCCTTGTTGCTGTCCGAGTAGCCCAGCATGATGTCCTGCTCGGCGCCGCTGCGCTGTACGAGCTGCGCGATACCGGGCAGGGCATAGAACTCGCGCATGATGGGCGCGGCGTTGCGCAGGTCTTCAATAGTCTCGAAAAGCGGCACCACGATCAGGTCGTTGGTGGCATGGTCGTCCAGCGTCCCTTGCATCAGGCCGACTTCTTTTTGCAGCAACAGCACTTCGAGCAAATCACTCACTGTTTCGGTGTGGCTGATGATGTAGTGGCGTATGGCTTCCTTGCCAAAGCGGGCCCGCGCCAGGAGAGCTGCTTCAAAAATGGCCAGTTCGCCCGTTGCATGCGCGGAATAGCTGGTGCCGACCACACGTAGCGGCCTCGCGTCATTCAGCAGCCTGATCAGGAGCGCACGCTTGGCTGTTTCCTGAAGATTCGAATATTCTGGTTCGATGCGGGCTATGGCGAGCAACTCGGCCACGACCTCTTCATGTTTGTCGGAACTCTGGCGCAGGTCCACCGTCGCGAGGTGAAAACCGAACACATCTACTGCCCGGATCAGTGGATGCAGGCGCTGCGCGATCAGCGCTTCGCCATGATTGGCACGAAGCGAGGCATCGATGGTTCGCAGGTCAGCAAGAAAGTCTTCCGACTTCAGATAAGGATTTTGTGGCGCAACCGCATGGCGCGCAGCATCGCCACCCGTCAGGAGCTTGAGCGTTGCTGCCAGCCGTGCATACACGCCGGTCAGTGCGCGGCGGTAAGGTTCGTCCTTTCGATGTTCGCTGGTGTCAGGCGAGCTTTCGGCAAGCGCCTTCATCTCGGGGCTGACGTCGACCAGCATGGCCGAGAGCGACAGCTCACCGCCCAGGAAGTGGACTTCAGTCAGGTAGTGGCGCAGCGCGACTTCGGCCTGGCGGCCCAATGCGTAATTCAGCGTATCGGCGCTGACATTTGGGTTGCCGTCGCGGTCGCCACCTATCCATTGGCCCATACGCAGGAAGCTGTGCACGGGACGGTTACCCAGCTCGCGCTCCAGGTTGGCGTAAAGCTTGGGAATTTCGCGCAGAAAGGTTGCTTCGTAGTAACTCAGGGCGTTTTCAATCTCATCGGCCACCGTGAGTTTTGAAAACCGCAGCAAACGTGTTTGCCAGAGCTGCATGACGCGGGCACGTAACTGGGCTTCATTGGCCGCAAGCTCACGTGGCGTGAGCGCGTCGCGGGCAGCGCGCGCGGGGCTGACGGCGGTGACGGCGAGGGCGAGTGCCTTGATGTCGTCGCGCGCTGTGAGTAACTGCGCGATGTCGCGTTCCGCATCCAGGATGCTCTTGCGCTGGACCTCGGTCGGGTGGGCCGTCAGTACGGGTGACACAAAACTGTGGGCGAGGGTGTTCGCGATGGTCTTGGGTGCAATGCCAGCCCAGCGCAGTCGGGCAAGCGCTACCTCAATGCTGCCTTCCTGGGTATCACCGGCACGTTCATGGATAGCGCGGCGGCGGATGTGGTGGCGGTCTTCAGCCAGGTTGGCGAGGTGGCTGAAATAGGTGAAGGCGCGAATCACGCTGACCGTCTGGTCGCCAGACAGGCTTTTAAGCAGCTTCTTGAGGGCACGGTCGGCTTCCTGGTCGGCATCCCGGCGAAAGGCTACTGACAGCTTGCGGACTTGCTCAATCAGCTCGTAAGCTGCTACCCCTTCCTGCTCGCGTATGACGTCTCCGAGGATGCGCCCCAGCAGCCGGATGTCTTCAACCAGGGGTCTCTCGTTGTCGCGTGACCGACTTGGCGATTTGTTTTTTTCAGCCCCGGTTTTGACGGCTTCGTTGTTCTTTTTAGTGCGTGCGGAAGTAACCATGTGTCCCTCAATTCTTAAGCTCGCATGCTAGCATCACCTTCCCCCCAGGATTACGAGCAGGTTACGAGTGACAGCAGCCCTTCCGACAAGTAAAAAAGTGGTGATCGCCACCCGAGAAAGCCGACTCGCCCTCTGGCAGGCCGAACACGTCAAGGCATTGCTCGAATCGCGGCTGGGCTGGCAGGTGGAGCTGCTGGGCATGACTACCCAGGGGGACCAGATTCTGGACCGTTCCCTGAGCAAGGTGGGCGGTAAAGGCTTGTTCGTCAAGGAACTTGAAATTGCCTTGAGCGAAGGCCGTGCCGACCTGGCCGTGCACTCGCTCAAGGACGTGCCGATGGATTTGCCGGACGGCTTTGCGCTGGCCTGCGTCCTTGAGCGTGAAGACCCGCATGATGCGTTTGTGTCGAATGACTTCGCCTCACTTGCCGATTTGCCACACGGCGCAGTTGTGGGTACATCAAGCCTGAGGCGCCAGGTCCTCATCAGGGCCTTGAGGCCTGACCTGAAAATCGAACCCCTGCGAGGCAACCTCGACACGCGTTTGCGCAAGCTGGACGAAGGTAAATACCATGGCATCGTGCTGGCGGCGGCCGGCCTCAAGCGGCTGGGGCTGGCCAGCCGCATTCGCCAGACTTTTGCAACCGGTGACATGCTCCCCGCAGCCGGGCAGGGCGCACTGGGTATCGAGGTGTGCTCGGACCGGGAGGATCTCATGACTGCACTGGCTGCACTTGCAGATCAGCCCACCTGGCTGGCGGTCACGGCCGAGCGTACGGTTTCACGTGCCATGGGGGGCAGTTGTTCCATGCCGCTGGCGGCTTTCACCACCGGTCCTGCGGAAGATGGCATGCTGCTCAGGGCGGTATGGGGCGATCCCGCCGAAGTGGAAACCGGCCCAGCTGCGCAACCGCCAAAGCCTCTTGTTCATGCACAAAAAATTGCTACCGTGGTTACTTTTGAAGACGCTGAAGCGTTGGGTGAAGCGGTTGCCGCAGATCTACGCGCGCGGGGGGCTGGGTGGGTCGCCAACCCTGGCGCAACGCCTGCTGCGTGATGCGATCGGGCTCTAAAGGATTGCTGCGGGTCATCGTGACGCGACCTGAGCATGATGCCCGGCATTGGGTGGAGCAACTCAGGCAAAGCGGGTTCGATGCACAGGCTCTGCCCCTGATCGAAATTGCCGCGCTGCCGGATGCATCCAAACTGCTGGACGTCGCAGATTTCGATGCATTGATGTTCGTCAGCGGTCATGCCGTCGATCATTTCCTGAAGGCAAGGCCTGAAATCCTTGCTGGAAACGCCTCGCAACGCTTTATGGCACCTGGGCCGGGCACGGCAAATGCCTTGCGGGCTTGCGGTATTTCTGATGCACAGATTGACGTGCCTCCCGCCAATGCCGCCCAGTTCGATTCGCAAGCTCTGTGGCAGCTTGTAGGAGGCCGCAACTGGCATGGTAGCCGCGTGCTGATCGTGCGTGGCGCAAACAGCCAGGACGCAACCGCCAGTAGCACCAGCGAAGGCGCGGGCCGGGACTGGTTTGCGCAGAAGCTGCGGGATGCCGGCGCAGACGTCGAGTTTCTGAGCGTGTATGAACGGCGTACGCCAGCAATTGGCGTTGTGCAGGATGAGCTGGTTCGGCAGGCTGCAACAGATTCTTCCGTCTGGATTTTCAGCAGCTCTGAAGCCGTACTGAACCTGACCGGTCCCAAGGGTATATCGGGACAGGACTGGAGATGCGCGCGCGCCATCGCAACCCATCCTCGCATCGCAGAAACGGCAAGACAGGCCGGTTGGGGTGTTGTTGTGGAGTCACGCCCGACGTTGGCTGACATAGTAGCGACCTTGCGCTCGATAGAATTGGGCTATCCATGAGTGAAAGTTCATCCGCTCCACCTCCGACACCTGCGGCGCTTGTTCCCGAAGCCCCGCAGCCCACAGTGCCTGCTGATTTTGTTCAATTGCCTGCGAAATGGGCATGGCTGGTCGCTGCACTGGCTGCTGCGGGGCTTGTCACCAGCGGACTGCTCTGGCAGAAGCTTGGCAATATCCAGGAAGAACTTGCACGCCGAAGCACGGATTCGGGTGCCCAGTCCATCGAAGCGCGAGCGCTTGCCAAGTCTGCCCAGGATGGCATGCGCGACATGTCGGCGCGGCTGGCCATTCAGGAAACCCGTATAGGCGAGGTCAGCCTCCAGCGCAGCCAGCTGGAAGAGCTGATGCAGAGCCTGTCGCGCTCACGTGATGAAAATCTGGTGGTCGATGTCGAATCCGCATTGCGGCTGGCGCAGCAGCAGGCCCAACTCACGGGCAGCGCAGAGCCACTTATCGCTGCCCTCAAGTCTGCGGACCTGCGCTTGGCGCGGGCTGCACAGCCCCGGTTAAATCCGTTGCAACGTGCAATCGCCAAGGATATGGACCGCATCAGGTCTGCCAGCTTGACCGATGTACCGGTATTGCTGATCAAACTGGATGAGTTGAGCCGCCTGGTCGACGAGCTTCCGGTTGCGAATGCCATGTCCGCCGGCAATCAGGCCCGTGCTGCAACGCCTTCTGTGGTCCCCTCTGCCACCCATCCTGATGTAGCGAAAGACGACAGGGCGATGACGGCCTTGTTTGACAGAAGGGCCCTGCAAGCATGGGTGCAAAGGTTTCTGGATAGCGTCCATGACGAGGGCCGCAGGCTGCTCAGAGTCAGCCGTATTGACCAGCCTGAGGCTGCCCTGATGGCGCCGGAGCAAGCCTTTTTCATGCGCGAGAATCTCAAGCTTCGCCTGCTCAATGCGCGCCTTTCATTGCTGTCGCGCCAGACCGAAACAGCACGTGCGGATCTTGCGGCCGCCGGTGCCTGGATGGGCAAGTATTTTGATCCTGCATCGCGCAAGACACAGGCGGCATCGCAGTTGCTTCAGCAGGTTCAGGGGCAACTAAAAACCAGCGAATTGCCGAGGCTGGACGACACCATGGCTGCGCTTGCCACTGCGGCTGCAGGCCGCTGAGCCGATAAGGTCAAGATAGATCATGCGCGCCGCTCTCTGGCTTCTGGCACTGTTTGCGATCGCCGCGGCAAGCGCCCTGTTCGCCGGCAACAATCAGGCGGTGGTGACCATTTTCTGGCCGCCGCACCGTGTTGATGTTTCTTTCAACCTGATGGTGCTGCTGCTGGTCGCGCTTTTTACCTTGCTGTATGTCGCGCTGCGGGCGCTGTCGGCCGTGTTTTCATTGCCACTTGAAGCCAAACGCTGGCGCGCCCAGCAAAAAGAACACGCCATGTACGGCGCACTGATGGATGCGCTGGCGCACCAGCTGGCGGGGCGTTATATCCGTGCCACGCGGTCTGCGCAGAATGCACTCGCGCAGGAAAAAAGCCTGGGGCTGCTGACCGAGCACTCTGGACAGGTCACCAGCCACAGCGCCAGCCGCTCCAGCCAGCTGCAATCGCTGGCGCACCTGCTGGTCGCTGAAAGTGCCCAGTCGCTGCAGAACAAGTCGTTGCGCGACCAGCACCTTCAGGCGGCGCTGCAAAGCTCCACGCCACGTCACGCGCAGGAAGTACGCGAAGGCGTGCAGTTCCGCGCTGCGCGTTGGGCGCTCGACGACAGGGACGCTGGCGCGGCGCTTGATTTGCTGACCCAGTTGCCCCAAGGCGCCGCACGCCGCACGCTTGCATTGCGCATGAAACTTCGTGCCACCCGGCAGCTGAGACAGCCTTTGCAGGCACTGGAAACTGCTCGTCTGCTGGCCAAACACCGGGCATTCTCACCATCGGCTGCGCAGAGCATTGTGCGCGGACTGGCCCTCGAGCTTTTGAATGATGCACACGATCCTTCGCAATTGCAGCAGGCGTGGATGGCGCTGGATGATAGCGAGCGTGCCATGCCTGAACTGGTCATTCATGCGGCGTCCCGTCTGATGGCCCTGCATGGCGATGTCAACATCGCCCGTGGCTGGCTGCTGGAGGTCTGGGACAAAGCCATGCAGCCGCGCTCCGAAATGAGTGACAGCCTGCGCATCAAGCTGATTGGCGTGCTCGAGACTGATCTTTCATCTCTTGATGCAGCCTGGCTGGCTCGCATTGAAGCCGCGCAAACCGGCCGACCGCGTGATGCCAACCTGCAGTACCTGGCCGGCATGGCCTGCCTGAACCGCCAGCTGTGGGGCAAGGCCAGGCAACTGCTGTCGCAAGCCGCGCTGGGACTGCAGGACGCCGGATTGCACCGTAATGCGTGGCGTGGACTTGCGGTGCTTGCAGAGCAACGTGATGATGCAGAAGCTGCAGCGCATGCCTATCGGCAGGCTGCGCAACTCTAAATACCAGTTTTTGAAGCTGACACCCTCTGTGTAAAGGTGACGGCAAAAGAAAAAGGCCCGCGAGGGGCCTTTGTTATGGAGCTGAAACTCTTCAGACTGGGGGATTTTCAAACGGCAGTTTCATGCTGCCCAGATCGCGTTTTGTTTCAACCAGGACCAGCGGGCCTTCTTCAGAAGCCACAACCGGAGGACGCTCGCGCGGCACATGCAAAGGCTTTGGCTCGGCAGCTATGGCGGCCTGCACTTCGGCAATTTTTGCAGCGTCTGAGTTGACCCATTGCAGACCTGAGGTCTGAGCGACCTGGACCAGGTCCTGCAGTGGCAGGTCGTAGGTCTGAACCTTTGGCAGGGACGTCATCTTTGCCGCCGCAACTACTGGCGCGGGTGCACGGGGCGCAGCAACAGGCGCAATGACCGGGGCCGAAGGTGTGGCCGGTGCTGCGAAGGCTGCAACTGCTGGTTCACGATCTTCCTGCACCACAGGCTGGGTGGTTTCAGGCAATTCAGCGCCGGCTGCCTGTAGGCTGCCATCCGCTGGCGCTTCGCCACGCTCGCTGCCTTCACCACGTTCACGGCGGTCGCGGCCATAACGGTCACGGCTGCGGCGTTCACGCGGCTGGCGTTGCTCCTCACCTTGCTCACCAGAAGGGGCGGCTTGCGGCTGGCCGTCGGCAGACAACAGTGGTGCGGCTTCAGGGTTGAACGGCCTGTCTTCCGACGGAGCGCCTTCAGCAGCCTGACCTTCGGTACGTTCACCACGGCGGTCATTGCGACGACCGTTGCGGTCGCGGCGTCCACCTTCGCGGGGTTCACGCGGCTCGCGCTGGTCACGGCCTTCTTCTGCGGGGCGATCCTGGCGCGCTTGTGGCGCTTCGCCATTCATCGCCGCAGCCATGGCCGCCTGGTTGGCCAAGGCGAGGTCCTGCTCTACAGGGTCGCGGTCAATGCGTTCACCGCCACGGGCCTCACCTCGTTCAGCGCGGTCACCACGGTCATTGCGTTCGCGACGTGGACGCTCGTTGCGGCTGCCTTCCGGGCGCGGTTCACGGGGTTCGCGGGGCTCGCGCGATTCACGGTTTTCACCGGCCGGGCGTTCCTGGCGCGCACCTTCAGGATTGCGTTCACGGCGTTCGCCGCCACGTCCGCCTTCTGGGCGTCCCTCTGGACGTCCTTCAGTGCGACCACCTTCACGTGGCTCACGTGGTTCACGGCCTTCAGGACGATCTCCGCGTGGCTCACCGCGGCCTTCGCCACGCTCACCACGGTTGCGTCCACCACGGCGACCATCACGGCTACCGCGTTCACCACTACGTTCAGAGCGCTCACCGCTACGGCCTTCAGGACGTCCATCGCGGCGAGCTTCGCCGCTGCGCACATCCTTCTTCACTTCTGTCACGACAGGTGCCGGTGCAGGCGTTTCTGCGCCGCCGAACAGGCTCTTGATCCAGCCGAAAAAGCCTTTTTCGGCCGGTGGTGTCGGCGCAGCTGCCTTTTGTGGCGCTTTCGCTGCGACAGGTTCGGCAACTTCCGCTTTCGGCGGGGCAATCGGTGCCGGTACGTCAGGCAACACGCCCTTGATCACGGGCTCCTGCTTGTTGTGCTTTTCCTGGCTGCGGCGCGTGACGAGTGTTGGGTCTTCGACTTCCTCGGCCATCTTGTAGCTGGCTTCGATGTTGTCGAGACGCGGGTCGTCGTGCTTCAGGCGCTCGAGGCGGTAGTTGGGCGTCTCCAGCGTCTTGTTGGGCACCAGCAGCACATTGATGCGCTGCTTCATTTCGATCTTACTGATTTCCGAACGTTTTTCATTCAGCAGGAAGGATGCGACATCGACAGGCACCTGACAGAGTACGGAGGCCGTGCTGTCCTTGAGGGACTCTTCCTGGATAATGCGCAGAATCTGCAGTGCCGAGCTTTCGGTGTCACGGATATGGCCTGAGCCGCCGCAACGCGGGCAGGGAATCGAAGCGCCTTCGCTCAGCGCAGGGCGCAGGCGCTGGCGACTCATTTCCATCAGACCGAACTTGCTGATGGTGCCGAACTGCACGCGTGCGCGGTCCTGGCGCAGCGCATCGCGCAGGCGGTTTTCAACATCGCGGCGGTTGCGCGACTCTTCCATGTCGATAAAGTCAATGACGATCAGGCCGCCCAGATCGCGCAAACGCATCTGGCGCGCGACCTCGTCTGCTGCTTCGAGGTTGGTACGGGTGGCGGTCTCTTCGATGTCGCCGCCCTTGATGGCGCGTGCCGAGTTGACGTCAACCGACACCAAAGCTTCGGTGTGGTCAATAACGATGGCGCCGCCGGATGGCAGTTGCACAGTGCGTGCGTAAGCCGATTCGATCTGGTGCTCGATCTGAAAGCGCGAGAACAGCGGTGCGTCGTCGCGGTAGCGTTTGACTCGGTGCTCATGCTCGGGCATGACGTGGGCCATGAACTGCTTGGCCTGCTCATAGACGTCGTCCGTGTCGAACAGGATGTCGCCGATGTCGCTGTTGAAGTAGTCGCGGATGGCGCGAATCACCAGGCTGGATTCCTGGTAAATCAGGAAAGCGCCCTTGCCGCCCTTGCCGGCGCCTTCAATCGCCGTCCAGAGCTTGATCAGGTAGTTCAGGTCCCACTGCAGTTCCGGCGCGCTGCGGCCAATGCCGGCGGTGCGCGCAATGATGCTGGAGCCGGCTGGGTATTCCAGCTGGTCCATGTTTTCCTTGAGCTCGGCGCGGTCCTCGCCCTCGATGCGGCGGCTGACGCCACCGCCGCGCGGGTTGTTCGGCATCAGCACCACGTAGCGGCCTGCCAGCGACACAAAGGTCGTGAGGGCGGCGCCCTTGTTGCCGCGTTCTTCCTTCTCGACCTGGACCATCAGTTCCTGGCCTTCGCGGATCACATCGTTGATGCGCGCCTGGCTGACCGGCACGCCGGGTGTGAAGTAGTTCTTGGAGATTTCCTTGAAAGGCAGAAAACCGTGGCGGTCTTCGCCGTAGTCGACAAAACAGGCTTCAAGCGATGGCTCGACGCGGGTGACGACGGCCTTGTAGATGTTGCCCTTGCGCTGTTCGCGCCCTTCAATTTCAATTTCGTAGTCGAGGAGTTTTTGTCCGTCGACAATCGCCAGGCGGCGTTCTTCAGCCTGCGTGGCGTTGATCAGCATCCGTTTCATGGTTGCTCTTCCTTTTTCGTTATCGTCTCTCAAACCCAAAAATGGGCCAACGATGCCGAAGAGGACGCTGTGCGAACGTGGGGAATTGCCGGAGAGCTTGCGACGCTACCGGGCCGACCGAAATTATTCAGTCAACCGAGTGGTCTGGGCGTAGGCGCGTGGATGGAGCGAGCAGGGGTCAAACAGGTGATTGCCGTCAAAATGAAAGCTGCTTGCGCCCGTTGATCAAAAACCGGCGGCCGATTTGTGCGGGATGCAGGGCTCATCGCTGTGATGAAGCGCCGCAGGCACATAAAAATCAGACTGACCAGAGTTGTTGTCAAGGAGCTACCTGTTAAAGGACTTGTTCTCGGCTGGATCCGCATGCAGCCTTTGGTTTGACCTGGGCTGCAGGCTTGGTATTCCGTAAGTTGTATTCGCAAAACGTCGACTTGTCTGTCATGTCATTCGCTCGCCGCGAGGTGCCTGGCACTCGTCGCCTGCGGGCAATGACCGGCATGGGCATCGACCTTCCAGCACGGCTGTTTATGGTTTGGGATTCAGGTCCTTGGACCGGTTTCCGACTCGTGTGGACTAAACTCCAGACAAATCAACCACTTACAGCGCATCGCTAGTGAAACACATTATAGGGCCAGCTTTGCGCAAAACCACAGCTTCCGGCAAGCGGCCTGCGGCGGGCGCCAAACGGCCAACGCCCGCCTTTGCCCAGCCTGTATCCAGGCCCCCTTACTCGCCTGCGCCCGTCCAGGCAGCTTTGCCTGCCATGGCAGCCCAGGCCACATTTGTAACCGTCGACGAAGATTACGCCGGCCAGAGGCTGGACAATTTTTTGATCCGGCATCTCAAGGGTGTGCCCAAAACCCATGTTTACCGCATCATCCGCAGCGGCGAGGTGCGGGTGAACAAGGGCAGGGCGCAGGCCGATACCCGGGTTGAAGCCGGCGATGTCGTGCGCCTGCCGCCGGTTCGCACCTCGGAGCGCGCAGAGCAGAAAGCCCAGGCCATGGCGCAGGAAGTTGCCCGCCACGGCGCCAGTTCCACGGTCGGTGGTTACGCGCCGGCGTCTGAATTCCCCATCCTGTTTGAAGATGACTTTGTGCTGGCCATCGACAAACCGGCCGGGGTTGCCGTCCATGGCGGCAGCGGCGTGAGTTTTGGCGTGATCGAGCAGTTGCGCATGGCAAGGCCGGAGTCCGACTTTCTGGAGCTGGTGCACCGGCTGGACCGTGAAACCAGCGGTGTACTGCTGATCGCCAAAAAGCGCATGGCGCTCAAGCTCTTGCAGGAGCAGTTTCGTGAGCGTGAAACCGACAAGGTTTACCTGGCGCTGGTGGCCGGCGACTGGGCACCCAACAAGCGCGTGATCGACAAGGCGCTGCACAAATACCTGCTTGAAAACGGCGAGCGCCGCGTGAAGGTCGTGGCCAACGAGCACCCGGACGGCATGCGTTCTGTCACCCTGGTGAAGGTCAAAACCCGGATCCCTGCCAGCCCTGCAGCACCGGCCACACCCTTTACCCTGCTGGAAGTCACCATCAAGACCGGTCGCACCCACCAGATTCGTGTGCATCTGGCCAATGAGGGCCACCCAATTGCCGGTGATGACAAGTATGGCGACTTCGAGTTCAACAAGGCGCTGCAAAAAACAGTGGCGGGCGCGCCGTCCCTCAAGCGCATGTTTCTGCATGCCTGGAGTTTGAAGTTCAACCACCCCAAGCTGCGCAAAGTGGTTCACCTGCAGGCGCCGCTGCCGCCGGAGCTGCAGCAGTTCCTGCCTGCGCCTGCCACTGAAGCCCTGTCACCGGATTGACCCTGCAATTGCGTTGTTGTTGGGCGTCCCGGCGACAATAGCGGCATGAGAGTGAAAAATTTCGACCTGATTGCCTTTGACTGGGACGGCACGCTGTTTGATTCGACCCAGATCATCATCCGCTGCATACAGGCGGCGGTCAAGGATGTGGGCGGTACCGTGCCCAGCGACAAGGACGCCGGCTATGTCATCGGCCTCGGGCTGATGCAGGCGCTGGCCCATGCTGCGCCCGATGTACCGCCTGAAAAATACCCCGCACTCGGCGAGCGCTACCGCCACCACTACAGCGCGCACTACAACGATCTCAGCCTTTTCGACGGCGTGCTGCCCTTGCTGGCAGAGTTGAAGGCGCGTGGCCACTTGCTGGCTGTGGCCACCGGCAAATCGCGCCGGGGCCTTGACGAGGCCCTGAAAAGCGATGATCTCCGCGGCCTGTTCCACAGCTCGCGCACTGCTGATGAAACAGCCGGCAAGCCCGATCCGCGCATGCTGCACGAGCTGATGGACGAGTTCAACATCCCGGCAGCGCGCGTGCTGATGGTGGGCGACACGACGCACGATTTGCAGATGGCCGTCAATGCCACCTGCCCCAGCGTTGGCGTGAGTTATGGCGCGCATGAGCCGGATGCGTTTGCGGTGCTCAATCCGCTGCACATAGCGCATTCTGTGCCCGACCTGCGCGACTGGCTTGCCGCCAACGCCTGAAGAATCCGGAGCAGGCGGCCATGGATGAACTTCAGCCGCTTTGCAATAGCCGTGACCTCGCCGATGGCGGTCATGCCGTGCCGTTTGATGTCATTTATGCCGGCCAGACCTGCCGTGCCTTTGCCGTCCGTTACAAGGGCGCCGTGCATGCCTATCTCAACCGCTGCACCCATGTGGCGATGGAGCTGGACTGGCAGCCCAACCGTATTTTTGACGACAGCGGCCAATGGCTGCTCTGTGCCAGCCATGGTGCGGCTTACGTACCAGACACCGGGCAATGCGCCGGCGGGCCATGCCATGGCGGGCTGGTCAAGATCACGCTGTCGGAAAAAGATGGCGTCGTGCACTGGCATTGTGCTTACAACCTCAAACCACTCGCCTTTTGATCCCCCTCTAAACTAGGCCCCATGAACGATTCCAACCGCCCCGAGCCTTCTGATCCTGTTTTTGCTGCGCCTGGCAGCGAGCCTGTCGCCGTGAAGACGGTGACGAAGGCAGACCCGACCAGCACACCCGGATGGGAGCGCGCCACGCTTGAAAAGCTGGCTTTTGCCTCCCTCAACGAGCAAAAAGCCACGCGCCGCTGGAAGACCTTTGTGCGGCTCTCCTGGCTGGGGTTTTTCGTCTTTCTGCTGTGGATGGCTCTGCACCGCGGCACACCGGCGAGCGATGCCAGCGTGCCGCACACGGCGGTGGTCGAGATCAAGGGCGAGATTGCATCCGGCGCCGACGCCAGTGCCGAATTTGTCAATGCGGCCTTGCGCGCTGCGTTTGAGGATGACGGTGCCAAGGCAGTCGTCTTGCTGATCAATTCACCTGGCGGCAGCCCCGTGCAGGCCGGCATGATGAATGACGAGATCCTGCGCCTGAAGGCCAAACACAAGAAGCCGGTTTACGCCGTCGTTGAGGAAAGCTGCGCTTCTGCGGCCTATTACATTGCCGTGGCAGCCGACCAGATTTTTGTCGACAAGGCCAGCATTGTCGGCAGCATAGGGGTGCTGATGGATGGTTTTGGATTTACCGGCCTGATGGAAAAGTTTGGCGTCGAGCGTCGCCTGCTGACCGCAGGTGAGAACAAGGGCTTCCTCGACCCCTTCAGTCCGCAAAGCGAAAAACAACGCGCTTTTGCACAGGCCATGCTGGCACAGATCCACCAGCAGTTCATTGCTGTGGTGAAGGCTGGTCGCGGCCAGCGCCTGAAAGAAACGCCCGAAACGTTCAGCGGCCTGTTCTGGACCGGCCAGCAGGCCATTGAACTTGGCCTGGCCGACAAACTCGGCAATCTCGAGTACGTTGCCCGCGAGGTCGTCAAGACCGAGGAAATCATCGATTACACCCGCCGTGATAACGTCGCCGAACGCTTGGCCAAGAAGTTCGGTGCGGCCATGGGGGAGGGCGCGATGAAGGCGCTGAAGTCGATTCCAGCGATTCGCTAAGGTTTTGCTGGCGTCAAGCCTTTGAAACTGCTACTAATTTAGTAGCTTGTCACGCCCGTATCTATTGGTCTGAAAGCCAATTTGATACCTGAAAAACGCATTTTTAGCCCCGTTTTCGGGGCTTTTTGCCGTTCTGAAGGTGCCAAACACTGATTTTTCCAGCATATGCCTGGGCATATGCTGAATTTCATTGTCATGAGGTCAGCGCCCTATGCAGAAGACCGTCGGCAAGTCCAGTGGTGCTGAAGGCCTGTCTTTTTTCCACTGGCTGACCTGTGAGCTGCGCGACCAGCTGTTGCCCATGGTCAGGCCCGCACTGAGCGCCAGCCGCGTATTGGCCTGCAAGGTCTGCAGCAGCGCCTGCAGCAGGGCGGCATTACGATAGGGCGTTTCAATAAAGATCTGCGTCTGGCCGGTTTTCAGCGCCAGTGACTCCAGCTCGCGAATGCGCTGTGTGCGGTCGCTGCCGTCCTGCGGCAGGTAACCGGCAAACGCAAAGTTCTGGCCATTGAGCCCACTGGCGGCCAGCGCCAGCATCAGCGACATGGGCCCCGTCAGGGGTATCACCTGCATTCCCAGATCATGGGCGGCGCGCACGACGGACGAGCCCGGGTCGGCAATCGCCGGCATGCCGGCTTCGCTGACGAGCCCCATGTCGCGGCCTTCCATAGCTGCAATCAGCAATGGCCGCGCATCAAAGTTGCCGCTGTGGTCCCCCTTTTTGTGTACCTCGCGCGGCAACTCCTGGATCTGCAGCGACTGCACAGGTTGCGCCAGCGGTTGGAGTTCATTGACGCGTTTGAGGTAGGCGCGTGTGCTCTTGGCGTTTTCGCAAATCCAGCAGGGCAGTTGCGCTGCGACGCGAATGGTTTCGAGTGGCATCACGTCGGCCAGCGGCGATTGCGCCTCACAACCAAAATCCAGCGGCGCGGGGACGAGGTAGAGCTTTCCTTTGGCTGGCGTGTTCATGCGGTGGCTTTCGCGTTGAGCAGCGGGATGCCGGCTGCACGGATCATCTGGCAGGTGCGTATCAGTGGCAGGCCCACCAGCGCAGTCGGGTCGTCGCTTTCAATGGACAACAGCAAGGCGATGCCCAGACCTTCGCTTTTGGCGCTGCCCGCGCAGTCGTAGGGTTGCTCGGCGCGCAGGTAGTTCTCGATTTCGTCGTCGCTCAGGTCGCGGAAAGTGACTTTGACGGCGGCGACTTCCCGCGCTTCAAAACCTGCGGCCCGGCAGACCACGGCCAGCGCCGTTTGGAAGATCACCGTCTGGCCGCGCATCTGCCGCAACTGGGCGACGGCTTTTTCATGCGTGCCGGGCTTGCCCAGCGGCTGGCCATTGAGGTCGGCAACCTGGTCGGAGCCGATCACCACGGCGTCGGGAAAGTTGCGTGCGACGGCTTGGGCCTTGGCCAGCGCCAGGCGTTCTGCCAGGGCGCGAGGCGCCTCGCCGGGGACGGGCGTTTCGTCCACATCGGGCGCCGCCACTTCAAACGGGATGTGCAGGCGTTCGAGCAGTTCGCGGCGGTAGCGTGAGGTGGAACCAAGCACCAAAGTGCGGGACGGAGTTGAAGGGTTTGCAGTGGAGGGCGCAGAAGTCATCACCCGATTCTCTTACACTGCCAGCCATGACCCGACAGTTACAAGCCAGCCGCATGAACATGCAGGCCTTTGCCAAAGAAGGCGAGCCCCTGGTGGCGATCACGCCGCTCCAGAAATTTGAACGCCTCGCCGGAGAGCTAAGAGCGCTTGAGTCCGATTCAACCGTGAGCTGGCAGGCCGATGCTGAATTGCGCAGCGGCTCTGGCAGCGAAGAAGACATCTGGCTGCACCTGCAGGCCAAGACCACTGTGACCCTGACCTGCCAGCGCTGCATGACGGCGATGCAGGCACCGCTCGATGTCGACCAGTGGTACCGTTTTGTGGCGACCGAAGAAATCGCCATGGCCGAAGACGATGAGTCCGAAGAAGACCTGCTGGTGATGGAACCGCAGTTTGACCTGAGCGCCGTGCTGGAAGACGAACTGCTGATGGCCTTGCCTCTGGTGCCCATGCATGAGCAATGCCCTGTAGCGCCAAAGCTTAGCGCGGGCAACGATGAGGTAGACGCGGTAGCAGATGAGAAACCCAACCCGTTCGCCATGCTGGCCCAGCTGAAAGATGCCAAGGTTGAAAAATAATACTTTTGTATTTGTTTGATGCGCCTGTGCATCGCTTGCTTTGACCTTCTGGATGCGGGATATTGGCCAAACTGCGCTTCTCAGGCTATAATCAAAGGCTTCGCGTACTGATCTCGTGATGACTGGCAGGGGTTCCATACGGCTCCGCCCACTCATGATTGGATATCCGGTTCGCTTTTACCAACCCTATACCCCCTCAGGAGCGGATCATGGCCGTC
>JAZKCB010000036.1:0-6077 GCA_040388335.1 Pseudomonadota bacterium
CGTTGTCGGCCGCCACGATCTTGTAGGGCATCAGGTCGATGTCCTTCTGCACTTCTTTTTCAGTGAACTTGCGGCCGATCAGGCGCTTGACCGCGTAGAGCGTGTTCTTGGGATTGGTCACGGCCTGGCGTTTGGCCGAGGCACCGACCAGCACTTCACCGTTTTCGAGGTAAGCCACGACCGACGGCGTGGTGCGCGCACCTTCCGAGTTTTCGATGACGCGGGGGACGTTGCCCTCCATCACAGCCACGCAGCTGTTGGTGGTGCCCAGATCGATACCGATGATTCTGCCCATGATTTACTCCTAGATTTTCTTGGTTAAGTTGGTTGAAGACGGGAGGCCAAGGATTTCAGCCGCTGGTCACAGGACCATGTTGATGACTTGTGGATAACTTTCGACGTTTCAAGTGCAACATCGCAAATCAGCTTATTTATTTGGGTGCCGCCACGGTGACCAGCGCGGGCCGCAACACGCGGTCGGCGATCAGGTAGCCTTTTTGCAGCACGCCGACCACGGTGTTGGCTTCCTGCTCGGCCGGCACCATGCTGATGGCCTGGTGTTGGTGCGGATCGAAGCGGGTGCCGGCAGCGGGGTTGATCTCGATCACCTTGTTACGTTCGAGCGCGCTTTTGAGCTGCTTGAGCGTGGCCTCAGTGCCTTCGCGGATCTGGGCGGCGGTGGCGTCCGGCTGCTGCAGGCCGGCTTCCAGGCTGTCGGTGACCGGCAGCAGGCTTTCGGCAAAACTCTCGACGGCGAACTTGCGCGCCTTGGCGATTTCGTCGTCGGCGCGGCGGCGGGCGTTTTCAGCCTCGGCCTTGGCGCGCAGGAAGTTGTCGGCCAGTTCGGTGTTTTTGGCCTGCAGCACGGCCAGTTCGGCCTGGGCGGCGCTCAGTGCATCGGCCTCGTTGGCGGCCTGGGCAGCCTCCAGCTCTTCCGGGCTGGGGGCACCGCTCAGGTCTTGATTTTGTTCGGGTTGTTTGTGGTCGGACATGGTCGAAGGCTTTGTTCAGAGGACAAGAGGGCAGCTTGGGGCAGCAAAGCCCTTTTCAAGACAAGGAATTGCAGCCTGGTGCAGCGCGGGTGGGCGTCGTTTGCCGGCTGCCTGTGCTATCAAATAAATAGCTGACTGCGCAAGCTGTAAAAGGGCTGCAGCCCGATTTTATGCCTTAAATTCGGCGTTGAAAGGGCCCGCCCCAAATAAAAAGACAGGCGCAGGGCCTGTCTCTGTGGGAGCGGCAGCGCCTTATTTCTTCTTGACGGCCGTGACCTTGGTCTGGCTGGCCGACCATTTGGCGGCGAAGGCCTGCACGTCGTTCAGGCGTTTGAGCAGGTCGGCACCGAGGGCGGTGACGATGTAGCCGTCGTTGCCGTGACCCATCAGGCCGGCGGCGCGCAGTTCCTTGATGCGGGTGTTCAGGGTGTTCGGAGTGATGCTGCCCACGCTGTCCTGCAGCAGCCGGAAAGTCTGCGGATGACCGTCTTTGAGCGCCCACAACACACGCAGGGCGTAACGCGACTCAAGCAGTTCAAACAGCTGTCCGACGGCGGCATTTTCTTTGGCACTCATGGGGGGCATCTCCTGGTCACGGTTTTTGTCAGAGTTGATAGGCAAGCACGGGCTTGGAAGGCGAATATAGCGCAAATTCCGGACTGCTACTAGTTTTATAGCTGCCTGCGCCCGCAGGGTGTAGCTTCACAGCCAAAAGGGCTTGAAAAGTTGGAACGAATGCGTTAGGGGTGGGAACAGCCGGTCGTTACAGGTAGATCTTTTGCAGCAGCCGCAGCAGGGTTTTCGTCTCACTGGCCGTGAGCCGGGCGGCGACGTCGGCTTCCAGCGTTGCCGCGGTGTGTTCGGCGTCGCGCATCAGCTTGCTGCCGCTGGCGGTGAGGTGCAGGCCCATGGCCCGGCCGTCGCGCGGGTGCGGCTTGCGCGCGATCAGCTCGCGTTTTTCCAGGCTGTTGACCATGGCCACCAGGTTGGGCGGCAGGATGCCCAGCGCCGTGCAGAGCTGGCGCGAGGTGATGCCGGGGTTGTGCGTGACCAGCGACAGCACCGAAAAATCCACGACCCGCAGGTCATAAGGCGCCATGCGTTCCATGAACACCTCGATGACCGACAGCGCCGCGCGCCTGGCGTTGTAGCCGATCAGGCTTTGCAGGTAGCTGGTATCGACCTGGTCCACCGTGGCCGTGGTGGCCGGGTCGGGAGGTTTGGGAAGATCGCGGGCGCTCATGGTGTGGGGTCTGGCTCTGTGGCTGGGTGTTGGGGTGACTTTATCAGCGGGCCGCACAGGCGAAGCTGGCGGCGCTTTCCGTGTCGCCGCGTCCTGTGTAGCGCGGCACTTGCGGGTAAGGGCAGAGCAGCCGGGTGCGTGCCGGGCTCCAGCTCGCCGGGACCTCGGGGTTGGGTACGGCCGACCCCGGCCCGCGCGCGCGGGCCACCACGGCCTCGGGTGCCTGGCCGCGCTCGACCCAGGCCACCAGGGCATCGACCAGGTCCATCTGGTCGGTGGCCGGCCCGCCGCGGCTGTGGTTCATGCCGGGCACGAGGAAGAGCCGGGCGTGGCGCTCGGCCGCCGCGCCGTGGGTGCGGCGGAAGGCATCGTGCCAGGCGATCGTGTCGAGCGCGGAAAACACCGGGTCGGCCGTGCCGTGGAACACGATCATCTTGCCGCCGTGTGCGACAAACTCGTGCATCGTCGGGTCGGGCGGTGTCATGAAGGCCATGGCCGAGGCGCGGTAGGCGCCGCTGGTCGCCGTGAGTTTGGGCAGGTCGGTGTCCAGGCTGAAATTCAGGGCGTAGTCGATCAGCGTGTTGCCTTGCCCGGTCAGTACGGCGGGGGATGCCGGTGGCGTGACAAACACAAAGCCCAGCGCAATCGCGTCGCGCGGTCCCACGCTGTTGACGAACTTCCAGGCGGCCCAGTCGCTGCCCGCGATGCCCGGGTCGGCCGGCAGGCTGGCGTACACCGCTGCGCCTGACTTGTTCTTGGGCCCCGCCAGGACTTTGGCGAGCACGTCTTTTTGTCCCTGGCTCAGGCAGGTGCCCGTGGCGACGCCGGCCGCGCAAACGGGAATGTCACGGTCAACGCGAAACGCTGTCTGGCAGGCCTGCAGGTCGGCCACGATGCCGTCGGCCAGGCCATCCAGCGCATCGCAGCGCGCCAGGATGCTGCGCGATACCAGGGCCATGTCGGCCGGCGTGAATGCGGTGCGCAGGTCCGGCCGGCCGATGGCCGGGTTGGGCTGTGCGATCGACGCGAATTGCTGCGCCCCCCACACCTGCGCCACCGCCGCGAGCGGCAGCCGGTAGCCCGGGGTGCTGACCAGAATGCCGTCATAGTCGCGCGGCAGGCGCGAGGCCGTCACAAAGCCGTGCCGGCCGCCGTTGGAGCTGCCGACCAGGTAAGAGGTGTCAGGCCGCTTGCCGTAATAAGTGTGGATCAGCGCCTTGGCCATGGGTGTGAGCTGCGCCACCGCGTTGTAGCCATAGTCGAGTCGCGCCTGCGGGTCCAGGCCGAAGGTGGCGCCGCCTATCGGGGAGCTGCGGTCAAAGGCATGGCCGGCGTCCGAACTGATCACGGCGAAGCCCTTGAGCAGGCCGTTGCTGGCCGGTCCGCCGCCCAGGATGTCGCCATAGGCCGGTGTCTGGAAACCGTCGAGTCCGCCGTTGGCCTGGTAGAAAAAGCGGCCGTTCCAGGCGGTGGGCAGGCGCATCTCGAAGCCGATGGCGTAAGGCTTGCCGTCGACAGGCCCAGTGCGTTCGTTCATGAGTCCCTTGACCACGCAGTGTTCGGGCAGGGGCTGGGTGATGCCCGGCAGCTTGAGCTGGCCGGCTTCCAAGCGCTGGGCCGACAACACGCGGGTGGCGGCCAGGTTCAGGCGCGCCGCCAACGCATCGCAGGCCACAACCGGCGCCTGGCCTGTGGCGGCAGGGCGGGTGGGAGCGAGCGGCGGGCTGCTGCAGGCGGAAAGTATCAGCGCACAGGCGGAGGCGCCCAGCAGACGCAGGCTGGCTGCGCCTGCGGCCAGGTTGCGAGAAGGCTGGGGGGAAGGGTGGGTCATGGCCGGTCTCCTCGGGTGCATGGGTTGAACCTGTCGATGCTATGAATTCAGTAGCTTCTTGCGCAGATGGGACGGGGGCTGCAGCCTGTTTTTATGCCAATACCGCGGGCGCCGGTGTGCACTGACCCCGCATGATGGCGAGACGCATGTCGAATTCGGGCAACACGCGCAAGTGCAGCGCGGCGCTGGCCTGGTGCCAGCGCGGGGCATTCTGCGCGACCCGGTCGATGCGGCTCCAGGCCCAGGCCAGCAGGGCGAGGGCGACCGCGCGCAGGTAGTCGTCGGCGGCTTCGTAGGCCAGCACCGGGTCGGTCTGGCTGGCCTTGGCCAGCCCGGCTGTGAGGTCGCGCAGCTCGGCAAAGCGGCGCAACACGTCGGCGTCGCGCGGGCGGCCGGCATCCAGGCCGGTCTGCAGGTCCTGCAGCAGCGCGGCCATGCCGGCGCCGCCGTCGGCCAGCACCTTGCGCACCAGCAGGTCGATGGCCTGGATCTCGTTGGTGCCTTCGTAAATCATGGGCACACGCGCGTCGCGCACGATTTGCTCGATGCCCCATTCGCGCACGTAGCCGTGGCCGCCGAAAACCTGCAGGCACTCGCTGGCGCCATAAAAAGCCTGGTGGGTGAAGGCGGCCTTGAGCACCGGGGTGACCAGGCTGCACCAGCGCTGCGCGCTGTCCTGCCGGTTGGCGTCGGGGTGGTGTTTTGCGATGTCCAGCTCCATCGCCGTGCGGTAGGCGAGCACGCGGCCGCCATCTATCCAGGCGCGCTGCGTGTCCAGCAGGCGGCGCATGGCCGGGTGGCCGCTGATGGCGTCCGCGGCTTGGGTGTTGTCGCGCGGGCCGGGCACGCGCATCTGCAGGCGTTCGGCGGCATAGGCATCGGCCTTCTGCCACGCGGCCTCGAGCAGACCGATCCCCTGCAGGGCTACATGCAGGCGCGCCGCATTCATCATCACGAACATCGCCGCCAGGCCGCGGCCCGGCTCACCGACGATCCAGCCGGTGGCTTCGTCAAAACGCATCACGCAGGTCGGGCTGCCGTGCAGGCCCATTTTTTCCTCGATGCGATCGCAATGAACGGTGTTGCGCTGGCCGTCGGGCAGGACCTTGGGTGCCAGGAACAGCGACAGGCCCTTGGGACCGGGCGGCGCATCAGGCAGCCGCGCGAGCACGAGGTGAACAATGTTGTCCGTCAGGTCGTGTTCGCCGCCGGAGATGAAAATCTTGGTGCCGCTGAGGCGGTAGCTGCCATCGGCCTGGCCCACGGCCCGGGTGCGCGCCAGGCCCAGGTCGCTGCCGGCGTGTGGCTCGGTCAGGCACATGGTGGCCAGCCACTCGCCGGTCGCCACTTTTTCAAGGTAGCTCGCCTTCAGGGCGTCGCTGGCATGGTGGCGTATGCATTCATAAGCACCGTGCAACAGGCCGGGCGCCATGGTCCAGCCATGGTTGGCGGCGCTGAGCATCTCGTACAGAATCGCCTCCAGCACCGCGGGCAGGCCCTGGCCGCCGTCCTCCGTCGCGCAGGCCAGCGCCGGCCAGCCGCCTTGCCAGAAGGCGGCATACGCGGCCTTGAAACCCGGCGGGGTGGTGACTCGTCCCTGGTCAAAGCTGCAGCCGATCTCGTCGCCGCCTCGTTGCAGCGGCGCGATCTGCCCGGCCACGAACTTGCCGGCTTCGCCGAGGACCTGCTCCATGAGCTCGGCATCGGTGCCGGCAAAAGGCGCAAGCGCCTGCAGTTGCGCCGGGGCGTCCAGCACCTCGTGCAGGATGAAGCGGATGTCGTCGAGGCGCGGCTGGTAGTCCATGGCCTCAGGCGGTGGCTGCCGGTTTGCGCGACGCGCCCAGGTAGGTGTCCACCACGCGCGGGTCTTTCGCGAGGTCGGCGGCCGGTCCGCTCAGGCCGATCTCGCCCATTTCCAGCACGTAGCCATGGTCGGCTGCTTCGAGGGCGGCGCGTGCGTTCTGCTCCACCAGCAGGGTGGTCACGCCGGTCTGGCGCAGCGCCTCGATGG
>JAZKCB010000037.1:0-1513 GCA_040388335.1 Pseudomonadota bacterium
GTACTACTAATGTCAGTTTACAGCATGACAGGCTATGCAGCCGTCCAGTCAAACACGGCCGCTTCCGGGGACGCCGAACAGCCTGGCCCTGATACCAACACCCGTCTGGGTGTGGAAATCCGCTCGGTCAACAGCCGCTTTCTGGACCTCGCGTTCAGGCTGCCCGACGAGTTACGCCAGGCCGAGCCCGCACTTCGCGACCTGCTGGTCGCCAAACTCAAGCGCGGCAAGGTTGAAATGCGTGTTTCCATCGAAAGCGGATCGGCCAGCAGCCTGAAGGCACCATCCTCTGCCACCCTGCAGCGCCTGGGTTCGCTGGAAGACAGCATCAAGGCCTGGCTGCCGCAGGCCGCAGCCCTGAGCGTGGCCGATGTACTGCGTCTGGCGACCAATGAAGACAAAAAGCCGCACGACTACAGCGATGAGCTGCTCAAGCTGGCCAAAAAAGCGCTGAAAGAATTGCTGGCCGCGCGCGAACGTGAAGGCGGCAGGCTCAAGCTCATGCTGCTGGACCGTACCGGCCAGTTGCGCAAGCTGTCAGAGCTCGCCGTGCCTATGGTGCCCAGGCTGGTGGAGCAGCAAAAAGCCAAATTTCTGGAGCGCTGGCAGGAGGCCATGGCCCTACCGGACAGCAAGGCCCTGCCTGAAGCAGCCCAGGACCGTGCGCTGGCCGAGGCTACCGCATTCGCCATTCGCATCGACGTGGCCGAAGAAATCACCCGCCTGGCCTCGCACCTGGACGAGATTGACCGCCTGCTTGAATGCGGCGGTGAGCTGGGCAAGCGGCTGGACTTCCTGATCCAGGAACTGCACCGCGAAGCCAATACGCTGGGCTCCAAGTCAGCGTCCCTTGAACTGACCCGGATTTCAGTGGACATGAAAGTGCTGATCGAGCAGATCCGGGAACAGGTCCAGAACATCGAGTAACCGGTGAAGCCATCGCCAGCCTTCCAACTAAAATTACAGTAAACCGCCTGATATTTATTTATGGACTACCCCGGAAACCTGTTTGTTGTTGCAGCCCCCAGCGGTGCTGGCAAATCCAGCCTGGTCAAGGCCCTGATGGAGCTGGATTCACGCATACAGCCGGCGGTTTCGCACACGACCCGTCCGCCGCGCGGGCAGGAAAAGCATGGGCGGGAGTATTACTTTTTATCCCCCGAAGAGTTCGACGGCATGGTGCTTCGGGATTCCTTCCTTGAGTGGGCGCATGTCCACGGCCAGCGTTACGGCACCTCGCGGCACGCCATTGAAGAACGTGTGGCGCACGGTGCCGATGTGATCCTGGAGATCGACTTTCAGGGCGCCATCAACGTCAAACGCATTTTTGCCAACGCCGTGCTCATTTTCATATTGCCGCCAAGTTGGGACGAATTGCGCTCACGGCTGCAGCGCCGGGGCGAGGACAGCGCAGAAACCATCGAACTGAGGCTGAAAAACGCCGCCCTGGAGATGGCACAGGCCCGGGAATTCGACTTCGTTATAATCAATGAGTTGTTTGAACGCGCTGTTT
>JAZKCB010000038.1:0-5208 GCA_040388335.1 Pseudomonadota bacterium
TGTAGTCGATGCCGTATTCGGTGTTGTCGTAACCGATGCGCTTGATGGTGTCGCGCGCGACCTGGATGTAGTCGACATGCGCGTTGGTGGTGATCTCGCCTGCCAGCACGACGAGGCCGGTGTTGGTCAGGGTTTCAGCGGCGACGCGCGAAAGCGGGTCCTGCTTGAAGATCGCGTCAAGGATTGCGTCGGAAATCTGGTCGGCTACCTTGTCGGGATGGCCTTCAGAGACGGATTCGGATGTAAAGAGAAAATCGTTCGCCATTGCGTACACTCCATTGGGTTTATCGGCGCGTTGCCGTCTGGGTGTCCCGGCGAACGCTTTAGCAGTTTGGTTTAATGTCGCTCTGCAAGTTGTTCAATAACTCAGCGACAGCCGCAATTATATGATGTGCGGCCGCCGGCTGATTTCCCCTTTTTCTTTTCCCAACTATTTCCCCACACTTCCGCTTGATGCTCTGGTTGTTCAGGTTTTTTTCCCGCTGGCCGCTGGCCGCCCTGCACGCCCTGGGTGGTGCGCTGGGCTGGCTTGTGTGGGCCGCCAGCCCGCGTTACCGCAGGCAGTTCAGGGCCAATGTTGCGCAGGCCGGGCTTTCGTTTGAGGCGGCGCGTCCGGCGATTGCCGAGGCCGGGCGTTTTGTGGCCGAATTGCCCAAACTCTGGATGCGGCCGCAAAACGAGTCCTGCCTGGGCAATGTGCGCATGGAAGGCCAGGCCCACGCCGAAGCCGCTTTTGCAAAAGGCCGGGGCGTGATCTTTTTTGGTCCGCATTGCGGCAGTTTTGAGCTGGGCCCGCAGGCGCTGGCAGAGGTCTACGGGCCCATTACCGCCATCTACCGCCCGGCACGCAAACCCTGGCTGGCCGAGATCGAACAGGCCACGCGCCAACGGCCACAACTGACGGTGGTGCCGGCCTCGCTGAGCGGCATTCGCCTGATGCACAGGACGCTGCGCGCCAACCAGGCCGTGGCTTTGCTGACCGACCAGGTGCCGCCCGAAGGCCTGGGCGTCTGGGCGCCGTTCTTCGGCAAACCGGCTTACACCATGACGCTGGCCGCGCGTCTGGCGCTGCAAAGCGGCGCCGTGCTGCTGCCGGTGAGTTGCGAGCGCCTGCCAAATGGCCGTGGTTATGTGGTGCAGATCCGGCCGCCCGTGGCAGGTGTGAGTGATGAGCAAGGCGAGGCGAAAGCCGACATCCTGGGCGCCGTCACACGCGTCAACGAGGCGATTGAGACCATTGTCCGCAGCCAGCCCGGGCAATACCTCTGGGGCTATGGGCGCTACAAGACACCACGCAGGGACAAGGCCACAGGGGAAGCCGCTTGAGAACACCGCGCCAATGGGCCAGCTACCTGTTTACCCGGGGCGGCATCATCTTCATGCGGGTGCTGGCTGCGCTGCCGCTGGCGCTGGTGCGTGCCATGGGCAAGGCGCTGGGCTGGTTTTTGTACCTGGCCGTGTCGTCGCGCCGGCATGTGGTGCAACGTAATTTGCGGCTTTGTTTTCCTGAACTGACGGATGAAGAGCGCACCGTTCTGACCCGGCAGCATTTTGTGTATTTCGCGCAGGCCTGGCTGGACCGCAGCTGGATCTGGCACGCACCGGCGCATGTGGTGGCGCGCCGCCTGAAGCTGACGGGTGCCGTGCATGAACTGCAAGGTACGCAGCCCACCGTCATCTTTGCGCCGCACTTTGTCGGCCTGGATGCGGGCTGGACGGCCATTACCCAGCAGCTGGCGCGTCCCTTCACCACCATTTACACCGACCAGGCCAACCGCCTGCTGGACCGCTGGATCTTTCGTGGCCGCCGCCGGTTTTCGGAGCGGGCCGGCGGCGGTGCCAGGCTGTTTGGCCGCATCGAGGGCGTGCAGCCCATCATCAGCGCCCTGCGCGAGGGCCAGCCGCTGTATTTGCTGCCCGACATGAATTTCGGCCCCGAGGAATCGATTTTTGTGCCGTTTTACGGCGTACCTGCTGCCACCGTACCCTCGCTGTCGCGCTTTGCCAGGCTGAGCCGCGCCAAGGTGGTACCCATCGTCAACCGCCTGACGGCCCGGGGTTATGAGGTAGAGGTCATGCCCGCCTGGGAGAACTTCCCGACCGGCGATGTGGTGGCCGACACCGCGCTGATGAACGAACGCCTGCAGGACTACATCGCCACCCAGCCGGCCCAGTACTACTGGGTGCACAAGCGCTTCAAGACCCGGCCTGAGGGTGAGGCCTCAGTCTATTAGCAGTTAATGCATCACCAGCGAAGCGTTACCCGTTAATGATTTATTTGTGATGTATTAAGTTCCGGAAATGGCTTTTGGGCTGTGCTGGCAGGCGCCAAAGCCCGAAAAATACTGTTTTCAGGCCATTTTTGAGGGTAATTTAGGCCTCCAGCCCTTTAAATACGTGCGTGAGTAGCTACTGTTTTAATAGCAATTCGTGCGAGCCAGCGTCGCTGGTCAGGCGAGAAATTGCTGCAAATGGCGGGCGACCAGCTCCGGCTGCTCGTGCACGATCCAGTGGGTGGCGTCTTCAATGCGCTCAAGCTGCATCTGCGGCACAAAGTCTTGGAGACCATCGAGCAGCGAGGGCAGCAGGGCGGTGTCGTTCATCGCCCAGAGCACCAGCGTCGGCACATGCACCTCGAGTATCTCGCGCGGGATGGTGACTGCAGCGGCAGCCGGGTCGCCGGGCCGTGCGGGGCGCAGCGGTGAGGCGCGGTAGTAGTTGAGTGGGCCGGTTAGTCCGCGCTGCCAGATGGCGCGGTACTGGGCACGCCGCTCTTCGGTCAGCCATGGGTTGTGGCCGTCGGCTGCGCCCATACCGGTGAAAAACGTCCACAGCCTGCGGTAGTCATCGGCTGCCAGCAGTTCTTCAGCGTCGGGCCGGATCAAAAAATTCATGTACGCGCTGGCGGCCTGCTGCGCTGGCGAGTCTTGCAGCTCGCGCAGAAAGGTGCCTGGGTGCGGCGAGTTGATGATCGCCAGCTTTTTCATCGACTGCGGCTGGCTGGCCGCCAGGTTCCAGGCGACAGCGCCGCCCCAGTCGTGGGCCACAAGACATTCAAGCTGGCCGCCTTCACTGGCAATCAGCGCCGCAATGTCCTGAACCAGGTGTTTGGGCCGATAGGCTGCCACTTCAGCCGGAGAACTCGACAGTTCAAACCCGCGCAGGTTGGGCGCCATGCAGCGGTAGCCGCCGTTTTCAGACTTTGCAAAATGGGCCAGCAGGTCGTCCCAGACAAAAGCCGCTTCGGGGAAACCGTGCAAAAACATCAGCACCGGCCGGCCCTTTTCGCCAGCGGTGCGGCAAGACAGCGTGACGCCGTGGGGCAGTTCGACCGTTGCCAGCCTGATGCTCGACGGGGTGGCCGACGTGATGGCTGAATCAGACATGGCGTTCAGGCCTCGTCTTCGCCTGCGTCAACTTCCGGGGCCGGGGCTTTTTCAGCTTTCGGCGGTTTTTCCGGCTTTTCTGCCGGATGCGCCCAGTCCCAGAGGTGCTGCGCCACTTCCTCGACGCCGCGCTTTTTCAGGGCCGAAAACATCTTCACATCACCGCCACCGGCCTGCAGTCTGGTGATCTGCATGGCTTTTGCGGCTTCGGTCTTGTTGAGTTTGTCGGATTTGGTCAGCAGCACGAGGAACTTCAGGCCTTCCTCGACGCGGGGGCGGATCACGTCGAGCAGAATTTCATCCAGCTCGGTCATGCCCAGGCGCGGGTCGCAAAGGAGCACCACGGCCGCCAGGTTGTCGCGCGTCTGCAGGTAATTGCCCATCACCTGCTGCCAGCGGTATTTGGCCTCCTTGGGAACGGCTGCATAACCGTAGCCGGGCAGGTCGGTCAGCACGGCGTCGGTCACGCCCTGCTTGCCCAAAGTGAACAGGTTGATGCTTTGGGTGCGGCCCGGTGTCTTGGAGGCGTAAGCCAGCCGGTGCTGTTGTGTCAGGGTGTTGATGCAGGTCGATTTGCCGGCATTGGAGCGGCCGACAAAAGCGATTTCGGGCACATCCAGCCGTGGCAGGTGCTTCAGTTCGGGCGCCGTCGTCAGGAATTTGGCCGTGTGCAGCCAGCCCATAGCGATCTTCGGGTTGGGTGCTGCGGGGGCATTTGCTTCAGGGGAAACGGATGTAGTCATGGTCGTGCGGGCCTCTGGATGGTGTGCCAAAACGCGACGCGGGTGCTGGCGGATGCTGTGCGGCCCGGCATTTTGCTGCTCTAAAACCCGCAAGGGAGCAGTAGAACGTTGGGGCAAGGCCTTGAAGCCATTGTAAAATCAGAAAGTTATAAGTTTTGTGCGCCAACCCATTAAAACATCCCCCGATATGAAGCTGTTTGTCACCTCCCTTTTGGCCGCCCTCCTGGTTGCGCCTGCTTTGCCCGCATTTGCCGCTGGAGAAGCCGCTCCTGCCGCTGCTGAAGCACCTGCCGCCGCACCCAAGGTCACCAAGCCTGACCTCGTCAAGGGTGAAGCCAGCTTCACCGCCGTGTGTGCAAGCTGCCACGGCGCCGACGGCAACTCGGGCACACCTGCCAACCCCAAGCTCTCGCAGCAGCATCCTGAATACCTCGTCAAGCAGCTGCAGGAGTTCAAGTCCGGCAAGCGCAAGAACGCCATCATGTCCGGTTTTGCGGCCGCCCTGTCTGATGACGACATGAAAAACATCGCTTACTGGGCGGCCTCCAAAAAGGCCAAGCCTGGTTTCGCAAAAGACAAGGATCTTGTTGCCCTGGGCGAGCGCATCTACCGCGGTGGCGTGGCTGACCGCCAGATCGCCGCCTGCGCAGGCTGCCACAGCCCCAACGGTGCCGGTATTCCAGCGCAGTACCCGCGCCTGGGTGGCCAGCACTCCGAATACGTCGCCACACAGCTCACCAGCTTTCGTGACGGCACCCGCCTGAACAGCCTGCAGATGAACCAGGTCGCGGCCAAGCTCAATGACCGTGAAATCCGAGCGCTGGCTGATTACATCGCTGGCCTGCGTTAAAACAGCAGGGCAAAAAGTGCTGGATATGTGCCTCAGAGTGCTTTTGCATTGAACCTCGGGGCTTAAAACCAGTCACAACAAGGCGGTCTTTCTCACGGAAAGCCCGCCTTTGTTCTTTAAGGCACCGCCTGCACCTCGATCAAGCAGGCCAGATAAAACCAAGACACCACGCGAATGACAGTTTCCACCCAAGGCATGAAGGTCAACTGGGGCTCCCGCACCGTGCGGG